>CAYQDG010000010.1:0-20632 GCA_964416245.1 Candidatus Woesearchaeota archaeon | reverse complement strand
TCAAATATCGAAACAAACCAAGATCCTAATATTATAAATTCAATAGATGAATTAAAACAATTGATGGATGTTGTTTCTGGAAATTATGTTCAAGAAGTTGTTACAGGTGAAAAATACCGTGCACTTTCTAAAGATAGGATTGAATGAATTCAAACCAAATAAAACAAAACACTAGGCACCATCAACGCATTCTGGACATTCAACTCTAAATCAAAAATTTCAATTATTAATTTTTATATAATCTTCCATCCCTAACCCCAACCAACCATCTTCTATCTCGTGTTTCCCCGACTAGTAAATTAACTTTCATCTTAATAAATAAAACAAAACACTAGGCACCATCAAAGCACCCATCATATTCGTCCTTCTCACCCTAAACTGCAAAGCATATAACCCAGTAACTGTACTAATCACAAAAACACCTAATCCCAGCCAACCACTGACTAAACCAATAACCAAAACCAAAATTCCTAATGTGGTAAATGCTAAAATTTTATAATTAATTCTGCTAACATTTAAACTCACTATCTTTCCCAAATAAATTGTTAAGTAAAAACTTGCAATTCCGCTAATTACAACTGCAAATAAAATTAAAATCAGATATTTTGTATCTAGTGAGGGAATTATTTCTCCGATGAAAGCTGCTGATCCTGTTCGGGTTTTTTCTATGGCAAATAAGGTTACAATTGAGAATGACATAACGAGTGTGTTTGTTATTCCGAGTAGAGTTAGAAATTCTTTTGGGTTGTTTTTTGTGAATAGGTTTCCGATTAGTCCTGCTTGTCCTGAGCCTAAACCTGGAAGGAATGAACAGAGTGGTGCTGCACAGAGTGAAGCGAGAATTGGTTTTTTGAATTTTAGAAAGGGTTTTGTGATTGTTTGTTCTGGGATTTTTGTTTTGTTTTTGATTGATTGAATTATTATTGATGAACCGAATAAACCTGTTAGTAAAGGAAGTAGTGGTTGATTTATTTCTAAAAATGTTATTGAATAACCTAAGAATCCTGTTAGTAAAAATATTTTCAAAGCTGTTAATTTTTTCCTTTCTGTTGAGATTAAAATTATTGAAATTAGAATTAAGAAATAAGGAATTATTTTTTCTAGAAATGGGTAAGCTTTTTTTATTAGAAAAAGTGAGGGGAATGCTATTATTGTTATTATGAAAATTGCAATTAGGCTACCATAAGTTGTTAAGATAATTGCTTCGTAACCTTTTCTGTTTTGAAGGAGTTTGTGTCCTGGAAGAATTCCGAGTTCTGTATCTGTATCTGGGCAACCTAAAATAATAGAAGGAATAAAGTCAATGAAGGTATGTGTTATTGACATTGAGATTATAAAGATTATTAGGTAGAGGGAATTTATTGGCAGTAGAAATGTTGAAAGTAAAAGTGCTCCAATTAAGTTTATGTGAATTCCGGGAGTAAGGCCTGTAAGGGTTCCTGCTAGAATTCCAATTATGATTGCGAAGGTGATTTCTATTAACATTCATTTTTGGAAGAGTAATTGATTTAAGAAAAGTATTTGGAAGTTTGGATAAATATTGCTTCGCTATGCGAAGAATTGATAAGATTAAGTTAATGCCCAGTGGCAAGGCAAGGAGGGATGTTACCTTATTAGAAAATATTTGCAATTTTTATTTAATAAAAATTATAAATTAATTTCATGGGCCTTGTTTATGGAAATAAAGAAAATTGATCCTATCTCTTTATTAGCAATTGTTTTGACTTTCATTTCTTTGATTCTTTCAATAAGTATTGAGAAAGAATTAATCATGCCGATAATATTAGTGATATCTTTTCTTATTTTAACAATAGTTTATACAAATTTTGATAAGAGAATGAATTGGAATAAAAAAGAAATTAAAAGGTTGAATGAAAAGATTAATATATTTGAGAGACTTTCTAAATTAGAATCAAAAATAGGTGTTATTTATGAAAAATAAAAAGGCTCAAATAGACATGGTTTTGATTAAATTAGTCCAGATATTAGCAATTATTTTTTCATTGGGAGTTATTGCTAAAGGTTTAGGTTATTTTTAAAAACTAAAACCTTTGTTTCCTTCTTGGATTACTCTTTCGTATACTTTTTCTTGATATTTTTGTGGGAGTTTTTTGTATTGGTTTTGGATGTTTTGGTAAATTCTTTTAGTGTCTTCTTTTCTGTTTTGTTTTTTAGCTTCTTCATATTCTTTTATGAAATCTTGCATGTCTCTTTTGTCTATTCCTATTCTTATTTTTTTTATTGTCGGATAGATGTAGTCTCTGAATCCTTTTGGAGTTAAACCAAAAATTTCTTTTATTTTATGATAGTCTTCTTTTGCGTTTTCTTGATTGTTGTTTTCGAGTGCTCTTTTTGCTTTTCTAGAATATTCTAATATTCTTCTTACATCTTCTTCTTTTTTCCAATCTTTTAATTTAAATTTTGTTAGCAAATCTTTTCCAAAGTAAAGAACAGCTGCTAAGAAGATTATGAACAAAATATAATATTTTGAATTATCTCCGCCATTTGAATCAAAGATTGCGTACCCTGTGATGCTAAAACCTGTAACAGGAAATTCTTCGAAGAGAAGAGTGTTTGTGTCCTTTATTTTTTCTTTGTTTATTTCTTCTTTTAGGAAATAGATGATTTCATCATTTGTTATATCTTTAAGGTCAATTTCAAATAAGTTTTTATTAATTTCTTGGGATTTAGTTTTAAATTCTATTTCTTTTATTTCTTCTGGAATTTTTTCAAGAATTGTAGAATATTCATCATTTTTCACATTAATTTCTTTTTTTACAACTGTTATTTTTTCTGTTCTGTCTTCATAAGTTATTTCTATTGTTTTTGTTTTTGTTGTTACTCCAATTTGTTCTTGAATTTCTTTATTTTGTTCTGCTAACCTTCTTAATTGGTTATTTTTTAAGTTTATTTTTTTACTTTCAGTATATTCTTCTGTAATTTTTTCTAAATCTATTAGGCTGTTTTTTACAAATTCAGACGAATCTAAAATTTCTATTTCTTGAGGGATATTTTCTGAAATTTCTTTTAATTCATTTATTGTTTCTTCTGTCCTTTCTTCTTTTAAATTTTCATTTGAAATAAATTTTATATTTTTTCCAAGATCTTGGTCTATTTGAGTTAGTCTTTTTTTGTAATAAGTTAAGTCTTCAGAAATACCTAATTCATCGAGCGCATTTTTTTCTTCTAGTTTGTAGTTCTCTACTTTTTCCAAAAAAGCGTCCAAATTATCTTGAGCTTCTTTGATTTCATCTTCATATTCATGTTTTGTTGTTTTTACAGTCAAATCATAACTTTCTGTTGTTTCTTTTCCAAGATTATCTTTACAAGCTACATACCAAGTATATTCTCCATCTTCAAAAGAAGTTAATTTGACTTCAATTTCTTTATTCAATTCAGGAGTTTCTTTTGTTGTTGAATAATCTAAATCGGACCAACCTCCTTCTTTATCTAGATATAAAAAATATTCGCAATAATTTATTTTTTCGTCATCATTTACTTTGTATTTGAAAGTGATTGTTTCGTCTTGAATTATTGATTTGTCTTTTGGAGAAATTAGAGTTATTTCTGGGGGTTCGTTGTCATCTGCTGGATCTGAGATAGTTATTGTTTCTGATTCTAATTCTAAAGGAATGTTATTTACTTTAAACAATGTTTTAATTTTGTAATTTCCTGTTTCTGAATAATTATATTTTAAATTTATTGTTTTTTCTTTGAATGTTTGTCCTATATAATCTAAATTTTTTGGATCTTCTCCAAAATCTATTTCTGTTTTAGTTATGTCTTCATTTTTTGCATCTAATTCAATAATAATATTTATTTCTTCTCCAATTTTTGCTGAATTTCTATCTAAAGTGATTTCTGCATCTGTTATGTGAAAAGATTCTGTTGTGTAAATTGTTTTTTCAAAATAATTATTCGATAAGTTTAGGGTGTAAACTCCTGGAGAAATTAAGTCTGTTTTTCCGATTATGAAAGGATTTTTACCGAGATTTGTTTCTGGACTATTTGGTTTTAATAATTTTCCATAATAATCTGTGTCTTGAGGCCTTTCAACAGCAAAATTTACTTCTTTGTTATTAATAAAATAAAATCGTTCAAGATTAATTTTAAAATCTTTTTCATTTATTGCAAATTGTTCGCTTGTTGAATTTGTTTTATTATTTGTTTCATCTGTGCATGTTATTGTCCATGAGTAATTTCCATTTTCAAGAATACCATTAAAAGTTTCTGTTGAATCTAATTCTATTGGTTCTGGGTCTTCTTCATTTACTGAAATTGAACAATTGAGATTTTCTGGATTTGTGTAATTTATTTTGATTTTTGCATTTATAGGATTAGTTAAAGTTCCATTTAATTCATTTACTTCTATTTGTATTTCTGGAGATTGTGTGTGGGTTTCAGAAGCGAGAGTTATGGTATAATTTTGTTCATATGCGCTTCCCAAGCTAATGAATGTCAGCATTAGTATTACAAATGCTATTACGAATATCATTGGTGCTTTATTCTTCTTGTTTTCCATTGATTCTCCCCCGAGTTTTCATTTTATTTTTTATTTGGTTTTTTTATTTCTAAATATCCTTCGTTATACATCCAGAGCGTTAAAATTTTTCCAACAACGTCTTGTTCATTGCTTCCTAAAATTCCTATAAATTGTTGTAAAACTTTTCTTTGATCTTTTGTTAGTGTTCCTTTTACGATAGAAGTCTCTGCTCTTATTCTCTCTTCAATACCTTTTTTGGTCTTATCTATATCCTTTTTAGGCATAAAAGAAGTACTAATTAAGACTTTATAAACATTTTGTGAATTTTCTAAAACATGGTTTTTTTAAAATAAAGGCAGTAGCTTCTCTAAAAATATATAAATCGATTTTCTTTGTATTTTATATGGGGAGAGAGGTGAAATTTAAACAGTTTTTTTTAGTATTTGTTTTAGTTTTAACTCTACATTTCGTTTTTGCTGAAACTGATACTTTGTTAGATATTGCAAATACGCCCCCTGAATTAATTAGGGAAATTCCTAATCAATCTTGGCAATCAAATACTTCTTTAGAAAATGCTTTTGATTTAGATGATTATTTTGAAGATCCTGAAGGTGAAGAAATGAGTTATTCTAATTCGAATTTAACGAATCTAAATGTTACTATAGATGAAAATAATTCTGTTTCTTTTTTTCCAGTCATGGGATTTGTTGGGGAAGAGCTTGTTCAATTTTATGCTGATGATGGAACTCATGAAAGTGAGAGTAATTGGGTTTATTTGAATGTGGGAGTGGATAATCAACCCCCTGAATGGTCTGATGCAAAAAAAGATAGATTGAAGGTTTATCAAAATGATTATGTAACTTTTAATGTAACTTGGACGGATAATTTTGAATTAATGAATTATACATTTTATATAAATCAAGAAGGGGTTTGGAGTGAAAAGAAAGGAACTCTTAATGGGAGTAAGGACTATTCCCCCCCAAAAATTCAGATAAGTTCTCCTGCGGGAAAAATTGTTCAGTGGAAAATTTGTGCTTCAGATACTTCTTTGAACACAGCTTGTACAGATGTTTTTGAATTTGATGTTTTAATAAAACCTGAAAATCCTCCGAGTTCAGGAGATGAAACAGGCGAAGAAGATGAAGAAGAAGAGGAGATTGAAAAAGAGAGGCCAGTTTATGATGCAATTCGTGATTTATTTAATACAACAGAAAAATCAGATTTTAGTTTTAATGTTAATTCTTTTATGGTTAATTTGAAACAAGGAACTGGAACAACAAAAATTTTAGAAATTACAAATACTGGAACCTCGGTTTTAGAGTTTGAATTGTTTTTAGAAGAGGTTGAAGAATTTGTTGAATTGAGTGAAGAAACATTTAATTTGTCTGCAGGAAGAACAAAAAGAATTACCGTTGATTTTAGAGCTTTACTTGATTCTAATCCGGGAGAATATTTTGGGTTGTTAGTTGTTAAATCATTTAAGGAAAACAGGTTACCTATTTATATTACAATTGATGAATTAAATGTTGATTTTGGTGTTAATGTTGAAGTTTTAGAAGAGTCAAAAGTTGTTAAGCCAGGGAAAGAGGTTATTGCAAAAATCGATTTAAAAAATTTGAAAGACCAGGTTCCTGTTGATGCAGTTCTTTATTATGCCGTTAAAGATTTTAATGGCGAAATTCATAATTTTAGAGAGGAAAATGTAACTTTTGATTCTTCTTTGAGTTTAGAGAAATCTCTTGAGATTTCTGAGACTGCTCCAATTGGAAATTATATTTTTTATGTTCGAGTTTACAATCAAAAAGATTCAGCAATTTATTCGGATGATTTTCAAATTGGTCAAAAATTCCAATTTGCTGCACTTATTCGCGCTTCTTCAGTTTTCATTTTGATTTCTTTATTCTCTTTTATTTTGTTCTTTTTTGTAATTAGATATAGGAGACAAAAAGAAAGAGGAAGAGTTTTGAATTTATATGTTAAGTTAAATGAAATGAAAGAATTAATTAAAAAGGGAAAATTTGATCAAGCTGCAAAAGCATATATTGGGATTAAAAGAATATATGGAGAAAAAGTTTCTCCTGAATTATTAGAAAATAAAGAAAAGCTTATAGACGCAATAAAGGAACTTTCTAAAAAAATTGATTTTGATGTAAAACAAAAAATTAAATCTTCTGATAAAAAAGGGAATTCAGATAAAGAGGGTTCTGAAGACAAGGAAAAAGAAGGTGAAGATAAAGAGGGTTCTGAAGACAAGGAAAAAGAAGGGGAAAAAGAAAAAGGGACAAATAAAGAAGTGATTTCTGGAGAAGTTAAAGAAAAAAAAGAAGAGGAAAACAAGGAAGAGGTAAAAAAAGAAGGAGTTAAAGAAAAACCAAAAGAGAAAATTAGAGAAAAATCAAAAAAGGAAATTAAAGAAAAATCAGATTTAGAAAAACCAAAAGAAAACCAAGGGGAGAAAAAAGATTCAGAAAATAAAAAAATTGTAAAGAAAAAAACAAATGATGTTAGGGGAGAAAAAAAAGTTGCCAGTTCTAGTTCAAATGAGAGAGGGGAAATTAAATCTGAACCTGTTGTTAAAAATGATAGTAAAGGTGAAACTGTAAAGAAAAAAGAAAATCCTCTTTTGAAGAAAAAGAAAAAAGTTTCTTCCTTTAATCATGAAAAAAAGAAATCCCTGAATAAAAAAGTTGTTCCAAGGGCGGAAAAGAAAATTGAGAGTAAAAAGAATCCGGAAGAAATTAAAAAGAGAGTAGAAGAGAAGGACAAAGCAAATTCTGAAGAAATCAAAAAAGAGACAGATAATAAAATTAATGAAAGTTCTACAGAAACTAAGGAAGAGGATAAAAAATGAAATTTAAATTTGTCTTATTAATATTGTTAGTAATTTTTTCTTTTAATTTGGTTAGTTCTGATAGTTATGGTGAACCTATTATAAAAGATAATTATGAAATTTCTCGGAGTAAAATTGAGAGGACGATTGTTTTGGGAAACTTGTTTACTGATTCAGTTAGAATAAAAAACATGGGAGAAAGAGTTTTAGAATTGAGTTTTTCAATTGAGGGAGAGGTTGCACAAATAGCTGATTTATTGAATTCTAGTGTGGTGGTTTATTCTGGAAATGAAGAGGACGTAGAATTTTTAATTAAAGCAAAAGAAGTTGGAGAATTTACTGGGAATTTTAATATTTTTGGGGATGTGAATCAAGTAATTCCAATTACACTTAATATAACTGAAGAAGAAGTTGGAACTCCTTTTTTGTTAGAGGTAACGCCTTTAAGAGATAAATTTAATTTAGGAAAAGATTTATTTTTTCAAACACATATAAAAAAATTGAAAAGGGAACCCCTGGATCTTGTTTCATTTGAATATTTTTTACATGGGATAAATACCACATATCAGCTTGGAAAAGAAAGTAAGGAAATAAATGGCTCTTATAATTTTGTAAAGAATGTTTTTCCTCCCGAGAATTTAACAAAGGGAGAATATGTTTTTGAAATTGTCGCAAGCCATTCAGGTTTTAGTGTTTCAGATAAAGCTCGTTTTGTTATGAAAAGGGCATTTATGCAAGTTTTAATTTTTGGGTTTCTTCCAATGTGGCTTTTAATTTTAATTTTGAGTTTGTTTATTATTTCGTTTTTAACAATATATTTCATAAAAAAACATATTGAAGGAAAGAAAAAATATAAAATGAAGTTGGATTTAAAATCTATTCCTAAAAAAAATGAAGATTTTTTATTTTTAGGTCATGTAGCAGAAACAAAACATCCTGCTTATTTGGATTCTAACAAATTGACGACTCACTCAATTGTTGCGGGAGCTACAGGAGGGGGAAAATCAATTTCTGCACAGGTTATGATTGAAGAGGTTTTAAAAAAGAATATTGCTGTGATTGTTTTTGATCCGACGGCACAGTGGTCTGGAATGCTTAGAAAATGTACGGACAAAGGGATGTTCGCTTATTATTCTAAATTTGGAATGAAGCCACAGGATGCTCGTGCTTTTAAGGGAAATGTTAGGCAAGTCCAAAATGCAAGACAAATAATTGATATTCAAAAATATATTAATCCTGGTCAAATTCAAATTTTTAGTTTGAATAAATTGCAGCCGAAGGACATGGATATTTTTGTTGCTAATGTTATTAGGCAAGTCTTTAATACTGATCCCAAAGAATCTCCTGTTTTGAAAGTTTTAGTGGTTTTTGACGAAGTTCATCGTTTGCTTCCAAAGTTTGGAGGAAGTGGAGAAGGATTTTTGCAAATTGAAAGAGCTTGTCGTGAATTTCGTAAATGGGGAATAGGAGTTATGCTTGTTAGTCAGGTTCTTTCAGATTTTGTTGGAGAGATTAAAGCAAATATTTCTACAGAGGTTCAAATGAGAACAAGGGATGAAGGTGATTTAGGGAGAATAAAAACCAAATATGGTGAAACTTTTTTACAATCTTTAGTTAAGGCATCAGTCGGTGTGGGAATGTTTTCTAATCCTGCATATAATCATGCTAAACCGTATTTTATTAATTTTAGGCCAATATTACATAGTACAAGAAGGTTACCGGATGAGGAATTGGAGAAGTATAACAAGTATAATGATTTGGTTGATGATTTGGAATATTCAATTGATGCTTTGGAGAAAGAGAAAGTTGATACGTTTGACTTGAAAATGGAGTTGAAGCTTGTTAAGGATAAAATTATGAGTGGGAGTTTTAGTGTTGTTGAGATTTATTTGGAGGGATTGAAACCTCGAGTTGATAAGGAGTGGGAGAAGTTGGGTAAAAAAGCTCCGAAGAGGAAAATTGAACTTGTTAGTGAGGAGGAAATTCAGAAATCTATTGATGAAGCTAAAAAACAAAGGAAGAAAATTGAGAAGAAAGAAGCAAGTGCGGCAAAAAGTGAGGAGAAAGAAGAAAAGAAAGAAGAAAAATTGGAAGATAAGCAAGTTGCCCCTTTAACTTTTAATAATGGGGTGATGATTGGTTCAGTTAAAGAACTTAAGAATTATTTGGTTACGATGGGAAAAAATATTTTTGCTGAACATGTCAATGATTCAAAGAATGATATTGCTGATTGGGTTTCAAAGAATTTAAGTAAGGAAGAAGGAGAAAAATTAAAAGTTAAAACTAAAGAGGAAATGGTTGCTGCTTTGGAAAATTTTGGTAAGAAAGAGGAGAAGAAAGAGGATAAAAAGAAAGTTGTTAAGAAAAAGGGTGAAGAGGATAAAAAAGAAGTTGTGAAAGAAGAAAAGAAAGAGGAGAAAAAATAAATATGGTTCTTAAAAAAATTTTGAGAAGAAAACAAAAGAATAAAAGAAGTTTGAAGGAAAGACTTGCTATTAAAAAAAAGAAAAAAAAAGTTGGAGGATTAGGAATTAAAAAAAAGGTTACAAAAAAAATTAAAGAAAAGAAAAAAGGATCAAAAGAAAAAAACGAAAGTAAAAAAAAGATTAAAAGAAAAATAGGAATTGAAACAAAAGGAATTCAGGATTTTCTTAAATATTTAGGAAAAAAAGAGTATTTTGAAATATATAAAATAATTAGTTCTTGGGATGAATCTTTTTTTAAGAAAGGTTTTTCTAGAAGTTTTGAAAATAAAAAAAAGATGAATTCTTTTTTTAAGGAAAGAGTTTTGGATTTTTTGAAAAGCCATTATACTGATTTAAAATCCGAAATATCTCATTTAAGAAAAAAAGGAGAGGAAGTCGATTATATTGATTTTGAAGTTTTACAAATTCCTTTGAAAATAAAATTGTTTTCTGCATATTTTTCTTTGGATGATTTTTTGAAAATAAAAAAAATAGTTGATTTTGCTAGAACCGAATTTAAAAAATTTAAACTTGATGAATAGTTAGTATCCTTCTTCTTCATCATGTTTGGCTTTTTTGTAAAGGAAGAACAAGGTTGTTATTATTAGAATAACAGCAATTATCAAATAAGTTAAAGTAGTTAGAGTTTTTATCTTCAATTCAAATCTTCCGTCTAATATTTTAATTAAACTTGTTTGTCTTTCTCCGTATTGTGCTACCACATTTACGAAAGCATTTTTTTCAATATCTTCTTCTAATAGTTCTTGAGTTATTGTTATTTTTCGAGAAGATCTTTTTGAAATTTTTGTTGCTTCATTTGTTCCAATTGTAGTTTCTTCTGATTCAATTTCAATGTCTTCTATTTCAAGTGCAACCCAACAAGCAACTGGAGCAGTGTTTTTCACATCAATTATAAATTCTTTTGATTGTTTGTTATATTTTACTGTTTTAATATCTATTTCACATCTATCAATTATTTCTACGGTGTCTACTTCTAAAGTTTTTTGTAAAACAAAATCTAGGGAAGTTTCTGTTTCTCCAAAAATTGTATAAATTGTTGCATTTAATTTTTCACTAGTTGTTTCGAAAGGATAAATTGTTGTTTTATAACTTCCTGGTGCTATAAATATTGGATCAGAATCTCCCATTCTTTTTGTTTCACCTCGATCATTAATGGTGATTGTTCCTTTAAGGTACATTGGTAAATTTGCGTTACTCTTATATGTAACTTCTAATTGTTCCATAACAGTATTATATTTTACTTCTTCTATTTCTAATTTTAAAATTGGGGTTGGAACGGGAAATAAATCAAGACCTTCTACTGCAGAAATTCCTTCTGATTTACTTCTCGCACCTCTTGCGAATTTAACCATTACTGAAATTCCAGTATTTCTTCGAATATTTGTTGCCGCACTCATTAAATCATTCCCAATTAATACTCCAATCTCTATTTCAGAATTTTTTAAGTATTCACTTATTTTTTCTGGGACGTTTTCATTTCCTGTAAAGAGAATTGGATTTTTCCCTGTCATTAGTTCTTTTTCTATGAATTCACCATTTGTTAAAAGAACTTGCTTTGTGTTTTTCAATCTTAAATATTTTTTCACAATCCCTATATTATTTTCAAATTTATCTCCAGTGTTAATTCTTTCTGGATTGTATTTTTGAAAAGTATCACGAATTTCTCTATCTAAATATCCATAAGTTAAAATTTTTTCTACATTTCTTTCTGACAATATTTGGTCTATTTCATTTGCGTTTTGGCTATTTACTAAGAAGACCCAAGAGTTTGTTAAGATTGCATAGGGTGCAACGGCAATTGCGTCATATCCATATGCATCACTAACAATAATAAAATTGTTTATATTTTCTAATTCTTCAATTAATTCTAAATTTGCTTCATCCAAGGTTATTTCATCGGCTCTTTCAAATCCTTTAGAGATTATTGAATTTGGATAATTAAAAACAAATTCATTTCCTTCAGAAGTTATGACTTGGATTGTTTTTGTTTTTGAAATTCCATTTAACAATAATTGACCATGGTTAGTACTTGTTAAAAAATCATTGTCAATTTTTTGTAGATTTGCATAATGAATTGTAGAGTAAACATCTTGCCAATTATCTGAGTTTGAAATAACATGATTAAAGTCTGCAGCATAAATAAATGGAATTATGGCTAAACTAAATAACAATAATAAAATTAATTTTTTCTTCCCCATGAATTAATTTTTGTGAATAAATTATTTAAACCTTGTGTTTCAGATTCATATCCACGGGGAAATGTAAGTTTCAATCATTGCTGCTGATAACATTAAAAAAATTGAAATTGAAATTAATATAAAAATATCCAAAAGAATTTTGTTTCTTTTTGTTTTTTCTTTAAAATCTTTTTTTATTATTGAAGTGTAAATTAAACCTCCTGCAAGAATTATCGCAATGTATGAAATCATTTCTGGGATCCCATGCAAAAAATATTTTGTTAGAATTGAAGGTAAAAACTGAAGTCCATATTGTTTTGTTAAACTTCCAATAACATATCCCATAATGCTTGCATTCCAAGTTAAAACAAAAATTCCTCCCGCGCCATATGCTATGGAAATTATTAGTGAAATAAATATTACTTGTAAATTGTTAAAAATTATTGTTTTCAAGTAGCTTCCAGAATTTATGGCGTTTCCCGTTATTTCATTATTTTTTATTTGATTTATTGTTTGTTCTTGCATTGAAAAAATTTGCTGTGAATTTGTTCCATTTAAAATATATGTCCAAAAAACAAAAGCAAGAGTGATTCCGATGAATAGGGCCAAGAAAAATTTCATTGAATTTGCATGTCTTTTTAATAATGATTTTTCATTTATTTCTACTTCTTTCTTTTGTTCTTTTTTTAAGATTCCTTGCGTAATGTAGAGACAAGAAAAAACAGTAAATGCCACTGCAACTATTGAAACTAGTTCTGGAAAAATCCAATAACTTATTAATAATGAGAGTGAAGAATAAAAAAATGCAATAAACACTATTTCATATATTCCTCTTTCTGCTTTATTAGGGTTTAATAATATTTTGAACATAATAATTGGAAGATTTTTTTATTTGTAAGCGTGATTAAAATTTTAGGATAAATAATGAAAATATTTAAATACTTTAAAAAGTATTTTAAAAGTATATTAAAAATGGCAGAAGTTTTATTCAAAGGAGGAAAAATACAGACAGGGGATAGAGTAAAAATTCCAAAAGCTGTTATGGATACTCTTGGTTTAGAGTCTGGAGATAAAGTTTTAATTAAATTCGATCCGGAGAATAAACGTTTAGTTATTGAACAAGAAAATTAAAATGAAATTTTTTGGAATATTGTTTATTGTGTTGATTTTTTGCATGAGTTTTGCTAGTAGTGCTCACTATATTGTGGGTTATGTTAATGATGCTTTAGATGGGGAGTCTGCTAATGGAAAAACTGTTTTATTGTGGAATCCTTCTGTTGGAATAAATGAAAACCTTATAGAAATTGTTGGCCCAGGGGGAAGTTCTGGGCAAGACAATATGTATATGTTTGATTGTGAATTATTGACAAACGGCTGTGATTTAGGGGATGAATTAGGCATAAAGGTTATTGATAATGGGGGAGGATATACAAGTCATCCTGTTTTTGTTAATGTTACTGTTTCAGGATATGATTTTGTAGAAAATATAACTTTGAATAGTTTTCCAGAGGCTAGTTTAAATGCACCTAAAAATATGTTTTATTCTTCTATTTCTTCCATTGATTTTAATTGTTCTTTTTCTGATTTGGATGAGGAAGGAGGGAATTTGAGTATGTTTGGAAATTTTTCTGGGAATTGGGAAGAAGTTGATAGACAAGAAATTCAAAAAGGTAGCTATGTTTTTAGCAAAAGTTATTCGGAGGGTTCTTATTTGTGGACTTGTGTTTCCGAAGATGTTTTGGGGGCAGAGACTTTTGGGGAAAATAGGTCTTTGTTTGTGGATTTAACTTCTCCAGTTATTTTATCTTTTGAAGCTAATGATTCTGTGAGTTGTGGAAACACGACTTTGGATTTTTTATGTCAAGTGGAAGATAATATGGTTATAAATAGAACATTATTGGAAGTTAGAAAACCCAGTAGTAGTTTAAATTTAACGATGGAAAATGTTTCTCTTAACTATACAAAAAAAGTTTTACTTGATGAAGTTGGGGAATGGAATTTTAGGTGTATCTCTGAAGATTTGGCTGGAAATTATAATTTTTCAGATTTTTTGAAAATAAATTCGCATTCAGGCTATCCTGAACTATATATTAATGAATCAAGAATGTCCTTTGAAAATATTCCAATTAGAGAAAAAGAAAAATTTGTTTTGAATTCTTTTATTGAGAATGTCGGTTGTGTTGATTCTGGTTATTTTAATATTTCTTTTTTTGAAGAAAATGTTTCCTCTGGAAATGAAATTGAAAGGGAGAGAATTCAATTGAATAGTTTTTCTGAAATTGAATTAAGTATAAATTATACAAGTCTTGTTGGTTTGAATAATTTTTTTGCTTATGTAGATTGGGAAAATGAAATTTTTGAACATAATGAATCAAATAATTTTGCAAATGCTTCTTTTGGCATTACTTTGTGGCAGAAACTTTATGGAAATATTAGTGCAATTAAAACTTTAAGGACAACAGAAAATTTTGCATCTTGGAGTGTTGAAGAAAATATTGTTGGGAACATTTTTGTTACCGATAGTGAGTCGAGTGTTGATTGGTTAAAATTAAAAGCAATAGGACGAGATATTTTTGATCAAGAAAATTTTGGTGATTTTTTGAAGATTGATGAATTATTAGGAACTTCAGATTTAGAGGATTCAATTTCTAAGGTTTATCTTGAAGAGGAATCCCCTAAGCAAGAGAAAGATTTTTTTATTTACCAAAATAATATTACAAATGTATCGGTTGTTAATTCAACTTCTTCGGGAAATTTTGTTACTGGAATTTTGTGGGATACTTCTGATGATTCTGGAGATGGGGGTTTTGATGTAAATGATAAAGAAGATTTGGTTTTTGTGACAAAAATTAATAAAGAAACCGAGGGAGAATTTGGCATTTATGATTACGAGATTAGTATTCCAGTTAATTTGAGAGAATATTATGAAGATGATGTTGAAGAAGTTTATTTGTATTATGATTTGGTTTAAATTAATTCTTTGAAAATTCTTTTTGATTTTGAAAACCAAAACATTTATAAGCAAGTATATATTAAAATATATACATGGATAAAAAGAAGATTCAAAATTTGGTTAAAGAAATTGGAAAAATTGAAGATATTATGAAGGCAATTGGAGTTCCTGAAAAAGTTCTGGAAAAAGAAGTAAAAGTTTTTGGGAATGGTGGACATATTGTTTTGCCTAAACAACATTTAAACAAGAAGGTGAAAGTTATTGTTGTTTAATTAAATGGAGAAAGTTTATTAAATAAATTTAAACATATAAGAACATGGTATTTTGGGGGATAAAGAAAAAAAAGAAGGTTCCGGATGAATTGCCGGATTTAATTTCGGATGATATTGAGAAAAATTCTAAAGAAGTTAATGATTATTTGAAAGAGAGTGAAAAGAAAAAAGATTTCTTTGAGGAAGATCATTCTAAGGATAGAGAGCATTCTAATAAAGAAGAAAAATCTTCTACTCAAGATATTTCACAGAAGAAAGAAGAAGGAACTAAACCCGTTGTAAAAGAAGAAAAGAAGGAAAATAATCGGTCTTCAAAGGAAATTATTTCTAGATTGATTAAAAATATTAAAGACGATGAAAATAAAAAAGCTTTAGAACAAGAAGAGAATTCAAAAAAACAAGTTGTTGATAAAAGTTTCTTTGATGAATTACAAAAGAATTTGGCTGAAGAAATTGGAGACTTGGATAATTTAGAGGATTGGTTTGAAAAGAAATTTATGCCCCGGGATATTTTGTCTGATATGAGGGAATATTGGGAAAAACAAAAAACTGAATCAATCTTGGAATTATTGGGTCAAAATTTTCAAGAAAAAATTGAAGGAAAAATATCTAAATTACAAGATTTAGAAAAGGATTGGCAAACAACATATTTTGAACTAATTGAAAAAGAAGAAGAAATAAAAAATCATGAGGCAGAATTGAAAGAATTTTTAAAAGAGTTTGTAGATGTTTGTAAACATAAAAAAAAGAGTCTGGAATCGAGAGAAAAAGGGGATAAGAAGAATGAAGAAAAAGAAAATAAAAAAGAATAAAAAATTTCAATATTCGAAGGTTTTTTTGGGTTTGATTTTTGGTTTTTTAGTTATTTTAGCTTTTTTTTTCATTTTACAAAGTAATTTTAATTTTAAATTAATAAAAGAAGTTCAAACTTTTGAAATTGTTGATACTTGTGGAATTTCTCCTTTAGGAAATGAAATTTTGCATGAAGTTTCAAGCGATTCTGATTGTAAAATTAGATGTGACAACCTTTGTGGAGTTAGGGATTTGAAATATGTTGGTCATGATTTTAATTATAGTGTTTCTTCTTGCCATACATGTGAATGTTCTTGTAAATAGTTTTTTATTTAGAAAATATTATTAGGAATTTTAAAATTTTTTACCCACATCTTTAAATATTTTGTTTACGGGAATATTTTATGAAAAGTTTGGAGGAGATTGACGAAGAATTCAAGTTAGCTTTAGAAGAGGAAAGCAAGAAATTAAAAGAAAAGCTGGGCGACTTTGATAATCGAGACAAAGTTAAAGGACATGAAAAAAAATTTCGAGAAAAACTTTCTTCGTTAATGGAAAAAAGAGAGAAACAAGTTAAAGATTTTGTTTCAAAGCATAAGGATTTGCTTTTTGAAAAAGAAGACGAAGAAAAAAAAGAGAAGAAGAAAGAAGGTCCGAGATATCTTGAAGTTAAACATCTTGATTTGGATTTAACGAGAAGAGAAAAATTTGAAATTAAAAGAAGAATTAGGAAATTTAGGTGGAAGATTAGGTTGAGTAATTTTTATTATTTTATCATTCCGAGTAAATTATTTTTTTGGGGTTTTAAAATTAGATTTTTCTTTTCAAATTTATTTAGAGGTCTCGGAAGGAGTTTTGGTTTTTCTTTTAGAAGATTTGGTAAAAAGATGAAGGATTTTTTCAAGGGAATTGGATTCGGGATTAACGGGATTTATAATAAAACTTTTAATTTTTTCAAGAAACTGTTTAAAGAATTATTTAAATTGTTTAGAAAGAAAAAGGAAGAAAAAGAAGACAAAGAAAGTGGCGAAGAAAAATCCGGAAAAAATGAAGAAGAAAAAACTGAAAGTTTATCTGGTGGAGACAGTAAAGAAGGAGTAGATCAAGAAGTTAAAAAAGAACCGGAAAAAAATGAAACATAAATAACTTTATTAATTCTTTTATCGAGATATATTCATGGGGGAGAGAAAAAAAATTTCAAAAAAATCAATTGGTTCTAAAATTGCTTTTTCTGAGTTGAAACGAGAAAAATTTGAGAAGAAAGCAGTGAATTTTTTATTATTGGTTACTGCAATTAGTGGTTTTATTTTGTTGATTTTTTTATTTAATAGTTTATCTTTGACGGGATATTCTAATTATGTTGATAGTCAGGCAGGGGACATTACTGAATTGACTTTGTATCGTAAATTTGATACAAGTTATTGGGCTGGAGCTTATGGTCTTGCTCTAAGAGTTTCTGATTTTACAGAATTATTGTCTGGGACTTTTTCTGAAGGAGAAATTAAAAGACAAGACATTTTTTTTGATTGTTTGCAAGCTGATGCAGTTGGGGGCCCGGAAGTTTATGCTTCGACTTCTCCTGAAGTTGATTTTGATAATTTGATTGCTGGAGATCCCGTTAAGGTTGATTCTTATTTGGGTTGTTCGGGTAAAACCGAATGTGCTACAAATACTTTTATAAAAACAATGAATTTGATGGTTGGTTCAAGAAATATAACTGACATTCCTTCTACGCATACTTATAGATTTGATGGAGAGAATGAAGTTTTTGATTTGGGTCTTTTAGAAGATGGGGAAAATTTTGTATATGTGGCACATGTAAAAAATATTCAGCCTTCTTATGATGAAGAAAAGTTAGTTAATTTTCAAATGATTTTACCTGTTCTTCCAGGGGAATCTTCCGAATATTATTTTTTTACTGATCCTTATGATGTTTGTCCAGAGGGAGGAATTGGGAATAATTTGGCGGTTCAACTTTCTGGTTATGTTTTTGATATATCTGGCGAGCCTATTGAAAATGCTTCAGTAATTGTTGCTGGTTTTGAATCACGTTCTAACTCAGAAGGTTATTATGCTATGAATTTTAGTGCTCTTGCAGGGGGACATAATTTACTTTCAAGAAAAATTGGTTATGATGATTATGTTGAAAACATTACCGTTAATAATTCAAATTACATATTTGAAAAAAATATTACCCTTTCTCCTGAAACCCCTGGCAGTACTGAATTAATTTCTCCTTTTGTTTTTGGTTTTGTTAAAGATGAACAAGGCAATTATTTAGAAAATGTAAAAATTATGTTGGGAGATTCCATTGCCTATTCAAATTCTTCTGGATACTATTCTTTTCTTGTAAATGTGAATCCTGGAAATAATTCCTTTGTTGGAGTGAAGGAAAATTATGAAACTTATTATGATATTTTGGAATTTTCTTTGGCAGATAGTTCAATGAATTATAATTTTACAATGGAGGCGAGTTCATTGGATTATGAATATATAACTGGACCATACACGGAAGAACCGGATGATGGAAAATATGATGAAATTCCTCAAGAAATTGTAGAAACTGGAAAGGATTATTGGATTAGCACAAAAGAAATTAAAAAAGAGGTTAGGCAGGGAACTTTTGTCGAAGAAGAGGTTGGATTATTTAATTTAAAACAAGTTCCAGTTTCAATGAGTTTTTCTGTTTCTTCCGAAATACAGGATTTTGTTAAATTAGATAAATCTTCTTTGAATTTGGACCCTCAGACTTCAAATGATTTGAAAGTTACAATTTATGGAAATAAACCTGTTGGAAGTTATGAAGGAAAAATAAGTATTATGGGAGATATTGAACAAGAAATTTTAGTAAAAATAAAAATTGTTGAGAAGAAATTTCCTGTTGAAGTTTTGTTGATGGAAATTGATTTATTCAGAAATGTTGTTCGTCCGGGAGATGATTTGAGATATAAATTAAATTTACAGAATTTATTGAGGGATCAAGATTATCAGTTAGATTTAGTTGTAAAATTAAAAGATATTGAGAACGGGACAGTTTATTTTGAAGAAGAGTTTGATTCAGAGATTTCTACTTCATTAACTTTATTGAGAGATTTGCATGTTCCTGAAAATTTGAGTTCGGGAGATTATCTTTTGGAAATTGATGCTAAATATTTAAATTTGATTTCAACAACTCTTGCTTCTTTTGTAGTTTCTCGTCCAATTTATTTGTATTCATTTTTTGGAATCCCGGTTTGGGTTATGTTTTCAATAATCTCTTTTATTAGTTTTTTCTTTTTGAATGTTTTTTTATATAAAAGATATAAAGAGAAAAGAAAAAGATATCAGATTCAAGTTGATTATAGCTCTTTACCTGAACCTGGAGAGAGAACTGTAAAATTAGGGCATGTTGCAGAGACAAAACATCCTGCATATTATGAATTGGAAAAATTAACTACTCATGCTATTGTTGCTGGAGCTACTGGAATGGGTAAATCAATTTCTGCACAGGTCATGATTGAAGAGGCCTTGTTGAATGATACTGCTGTTATTGTTTTTGATCCGACGGCGCAGTGGTCGGGAATGCTTAGAAAATGTACAGACAAAGGAATGCTTGCATATTATCCTAAGTTTGGAATGAAGCCACAGGATGCTAAAGGGTTTAAAGGAAATGTGAGACAAGTTATGAATGCAAGACAAAAGATTGATGTTGGAAAATATGCGAATCCTGGGCAGATTCAAATTTTTACTTTGAATAAATTACAGCCTAAAGATATTGATGTTTTTATTGCAAATGTTATTCGGCAAATTTTTAAGTCGGATCCAAAAGAAAGTCCTACTTTGAAAGTTTTGTTGGTTTTTGATGAGGTTCATCGTTTGTTAAGTAAATTCGGTGGTAGTGGAGAAGGTTTTTTACAAATTGAAAGAGCTTGTCGTGAATTTCGTAAATGGGGGTTGGGAGTTATGCTTATTTCTCAGGTTTTGAATGATTTTGTTGGAGAGATTAAGGCTAACATTAATACTGAATTACAGACCCGTACTTTGGAGGAAAGTGATTTGGAAAGGATTAGAACAAAGTATGGAGAGGGTTTTTTGAAATCTCTTGTTCGTGCGGAAGTTGGAGTGGTTATGTTTCAAAATGCAGAGTATAATCGGGGTAGGCCGTATTTTATTAATTTTAGGCCAATATTACATAGTACAAGAAGGTTACCGGATGAGGAATTGGAGAAGTATAACAAGTATAATGATTTGGTTGATGATTTGGAATATTCAATTGATGCTTTGGAGAAAGAGAAAGTTGATACGTTTGACTTGAAAATGGAGTTGAAGCTTGTTAAGGATAAAATTATGAGTGGGAGTTTTAGTGTTGTTGAGATTTATTTGGAGGGATTGAAACCTCGAGTTGATAAGGAGTGGGAGAAGTTGGGTAAAAAAGCTCCGAAGAGGAAAATTGAACTTGTTAGTGAGGAGGAAATTCAGAAAGCAACTGAAGAGGCCAAAAAAGAGCATGCTAAAGCGAAAGTAAAAGAAGATGTTAAAAAAGGGGAGAAGAAAGTTGCTGGTGAAAAAACTTCAGGGGAAGATGGAGGAGAAGAGAAAGAAGGTGCAGAAAAATCTGGGAAAGAAGAAAAAAAGGAAGAGGAAGAGAAAGAAGGTGCAG
>CAYQDG010000009.1:0-21025 GCA_964416245.1 Candidatus Woesearchaeota archaeon | reverse complement strand
TTAATTGAATGGAGGCAAAATAAACAAAAAGAAATTCAAAAAAAGAGATTAATGGGACTTTCAACAATTTGTAAACTAGAACTTCTTCCTCAATATGTTTTCCGAAATGCAAAGCCAGCAATTTTTGGAGTAAGAATCTCTGGAGGAAAATTAGTTTCAGGTGTTTCTTTAATTGATGAAAATGATGAAAAAGTTGGAAATGTTAAAAATATACAATCTGAACAAAAATCAGTTAACGAAGCAAACGAAGGAATGGAAGTTGCAATTTCAATGCCAAACATAACTTATGATAGACAACTAAAACACAGGAAATTTCTATTCACAAATCTGGGGGAATCACAATTTAAAGATTTCAAAAAAAATAAAGATTTATTGACTAGTTCTGATATGAAAGTTCTAAAAGAAATTTCAGAAATAAAAAGAAAAACAAAACCTGAATGGGGAATGTAAATGAAATTAATTCCATATGATCCTCTTAGAGAAAATGATTTAGAGAATTATCTAAGATACAATTTAGAAAACGAAAAATTACAAGAAAAATTAAAAGAATCATACGGGGAAACAGAATTATTTTTTCATTATAATAACTTAAATAAAATTAGGGAAGTAACAAACGTCAAAAACAAAAAAATCATAGATTTGGGCTGTGGATCTATGCAAGAATCAGACGGTTTCACTTACAAACCCTGGATTTCTAGAAGTTTATATGAATTAAATTCAAAAGTTATAGGGATTGATATAAACGATAATTCAAAAGAAAAATTTGAAAATTATAAATTAGATTTAACAAAAAAAGATTCAATAAATTTTTTTGAAGAAAATTCAATAGATCTTGCATGTGCTTTTTCTTTTTTTGATGCTCCTTCATTGAAAAACCCCCCGGAAACATTCAAAAATTTAATTCAACAATTAGAAAAAATTGTAAAACCAGAAGGTCATTTCATTTTTCATAGTTTTGGATTATAAAGAATATTGTCCTAAAGAATAATAATCACATCCCTGCTTCTTTTTTCTCCCCAATAAATTTTTTCTCTTTTTTTTCTTTTTTCTTAATTGTAGAAATATGCAAAATATTATATAATCCACAATAGCCAGTTAAACCTGTAATCAACAAAATTAATCCTAAAAAATAAAAAAGATAATTCCATCCATTTTCAAAATAAATATAACCAAATACAAAAAACCCAACCCCAAAAATAATTCTTAAAATTCTATCAAATAATCCTTCATTTTTCATAACACAAAATACCAATCCAAATTAATAATATTAAAGACAAATATATTCGTTTATTTCTTAGCTAACTTTTTCTTTAAAGATTTTTTCTTCTTATGTCTTTTCCAAAAATAATAAACAATCAATAAAACTATCGCTATCCAAATAACATATGTCCAAGGGGATTTTTCTTTCTGATCTTGAGTTCTTTCTTCAAAATATTCTGATTCAAAAAGAACTGATTTTTCCAAGGATCTTCTCTCTCCGATGTTATCAGTATAATGAATTTTTACATTAAATTCTCCTTTTTGAGGAATAGCTTCAAAATTAGCTGTAGTATAATCATTTGAATCCAAATCTCCAACTATGTTAAATTTAGAACCTTTTATTTGAATATTTTCCTGATTCGAAATTTCTAAAGTTAAAGCTTCAACATCAACTTTTGCAATATTCAATACTTCCAAAGTCATTTGGTTGTTTTTTAAATCATAATCTTTGACATGAATTTCAAAATCTGCTCTTGTATCTTCAATATTTATATCAAATTGATTTTGAAAATCAACAGAACGAGAACCATATCGGTAATTTGTTTCTATTGGATTATCTCCATCCATTGCATCGCTATCAACCCTAACTTTGTAAGTTGCAAGTAAAAAAGACTTATAATTTCTATGATAAATTCCTGAATCAACGGAGTAAATTCTTTTTTCATTTGGATCAAAAATCAAGGGATATTGCTCAAGCAATTCAAAATCAATCATTCCACATTCAGGATTATCGACTCCACTAATCTGAAAAACTAATTTAACATACTCTCCAGGAATTGCAGGATATGGATCTTGATTAATTAATGAAACATCTAAATCGCATGCAGCAGAAACACTAGCAAAACTAAAAAGAAAAATAATTGCAAAAACAAAACTAATCACACTCTTTTTCATATTGTCATTAAAGCATATTTGTTTTTAAATCTTTTTAGAAATTAGAATCACTGTTTTAAATATCAGAGAAATTTATAAAGAAAGTAAAATATTAATATTTATGTCAATCTTTCGTCCCATAATAAAAAATCCTGAGTTCCACCTCAAAAGAAATTTGAGACTTTTTGAGACTACTATGGCAGGAGTAGGTTTCATTCTTGGAGCAGGAATATATGTTTTAATTGGAGCAGTTGCAGGACTTTCAGGAACAGCAATTTGGCTATCATTTGTGTTTGCCGCATTAGCAGCAATTTTTTCAGGATTAAGTTATGCAGAACTTTCATCAATTTTTCCGGTAAATGCAAGTGAATATGTTTATGCAAACGAAGGGCTCGGAAAAGGATTTGGATTTTTTTCATATATTTCAATAATACTTGCATTAACAACGGGAATTGCAACAGTCTCACTGGGTTTTGCAGGATACTTTGGAGCATTAACCGGAATTGAAAATATTTTACTCATCGCACTTTCAACAATAATATTATTCGCATTTCTAAATTGGTTAAGTGTAAAAAAAGTTTCAATAATAAATTTAATTTGTACAATTGCTTCAATTTTAGGTTTATTAATAATTGTAGCACTTGCATTTTTTAAAGGAGAACCAACAAATTATTTAACTATGCCAGAAGGATTTTTTGGAGTAATAAAAGGAGCTTCATTGATTTTTTTTGCATACTTGGGTTTTGAAGGAATTGTTAAATTATCCGAAGAAACAAAAAATGCAAGAAAAACAATTCCAAAAGCCATTCTTCTTTCAATCATAATTTCAACTGCAGTTTATATTGCAGTAGCAATTGCAGCAGTGAAGGTTTTACCTTGGCAAATTTTAGCAAATTCTTCTGCTCCCCTAGCTGATGTTGCCGCACATGTCCTAGGAAACAAAGCCTTCCTTCTTTTAGGAATAATTGCACTATTGTCAGCAGCAAATACAATTCTAATGGGGATTCTCTCTTCTTCAAGAGGTTTCTACGGATTAGGAGAAGTGTTTAAAAAATTTAAATTCTTTTCAAAAATTGGAATTAGAGAAACTCCGACAAGAGCAATAATTGTAACTTCAATAATAGCAATTTCATTTTTATTCTTTAAAGATATTTCAATAGTTGCAGGATTTACTAATTTCATGGTTTTTGTAACATTTATCATAATAAATTTATCCGCAATAAGATTAAGATATAAACAACCAAACACAATAAGAAAATTCAAAATCCCTTTTTCCATCGGAAAATTTCCAATATTTCCACTTTTTGGAATTTTGATTTCATTATTTCTTCTGATTAATCTTGAAACAATCAATATAATTTTAGGAATCAGTTTTACCCTCATAATAATTTTACTTTATTATTTTTTACACCATAAAAAACCCTCGTAAAATATATAAAGAAATAATTTAGTTATATTATTAAGAGGTAATATGGAATTAAGAAATAGAATAGCCATAATCACTGGTTCTGCAAGGGGCATAGGAGAAGCAATTGCAATAGAAATGGCAAATGAAGGTGCAAAAGTTATCCTTTGCGACACAGATATAGATAATTGCGAGATAGTTGCAGATAAAATAAAAGAGAAAGGCTATGATGCTCTTGCAATTGAATGCGACGTGACAAGTAAAAAAGACATAGAAAAAATGTTAAAAATAGTTCTAAAAAAATATCAAACAATTGATATTTTGATTAATGCAGCAAGTAAGGATATTGTAAAACAATTTCTGAAAACAACACAAGAAGATTGGGATTCAACAATAAACACAAACCTAAAGGGAATGTTTCTTCCAACAAGAATGGTAGGAGAAATAATGGTTGAACAAAATAGAGGAAAAATAATTTCAATTTCTTCTATAGCAGGAGATGTAGGTTTCATGTATGCTTCAGCATTTGGTGCTTCAAAAGCAGGAATAATCAATTTAACAAAAGAAATTGCAATGGAACTTGCCGAATATAACATAAATGTTAATGGAATAATTTCGGGAGTTTTTCCAACGGTAATTGAAGAAAATGCAATTGAAGATAAAAAAATAAAAAAAGATTTAATTGAACATATTCCCTTAAGAAAACTCGGAAAACCAAAAGATATCGCAAAAGCAGCAATTTTCCTTGCATCAAATAAATCTGATTACATAACAGGACATAATTTAGTAGTAGATGGAGGTTGGTTAACTTATTAAATGAAATTAAAAAACAAAGTAGCAATAATTACCGGTTCAGCAGGAAAAATGGGAAAAGCTTTGGCCTTAGAGTTTGCAAAGCAAGGAGCAAGAATAGTTGTTTGTGATATAAATGCAAAAGAATGCAGAGAAATTTCAAAACAAATAAATCATTTAGGTTCAGAAGCAATTTCAATAAAATGCGACGTAACAAAAAAAAGCGATGTGAAAAAAGTTGTTTCAAAAACAATAAAAAAATTCAAACAAATCGATATACTCGTTAATAATGCCGGCAAAACCTTAACTAGTCCAATAACAAAAATTAAAGAAAGAGAATGGAATGATATAATTGATGTAAATTTGAAAGGGGTTTTTTTATTTTCAAGAGAGGTTTCAAAACACATGATAAAAAAGAGAAAAGGAAAAATAATAAATATTAATTCTGTTGCAGGAGAAGTTGGTTTTTTAAATTCCTCAGCTTATTGTGCATCCAAAGGAGGCGTTGTAAATTTAACAAAAGAGCTTGCAATTGAACTTTCTCCCAACCATATAAATGTTAATGGAATTGCTCCAGGGATAATTCCCACAAATAGAACAGAAAAAATGTTAAAAAGTGAAAAACAAAAGAAAGAGTTACTCTCAAATATTCCTCTAAATAAATTTGGAACTCCAGAAAACATCGCAGATGCAGCAGTTTTTTTAGCTTCCAATGATTCAAATTTCATAACAGGTCACAATTTAGCAGTAGACGGTGGTTGGCTAACTTATTAATTCTATTCATACCTTAAAGCATCAACAGTGTTTGTTTTAGCCGCTCTAAGAGCAGGAATTACTCCAGAAATAGCTCCAGTTAAAACTGCAAACAAAATTAATCCAATAAAAATATTAAAATCATAATATGGTTGTAAAAATCCCCAACCTAAGTCCATCAAAATTTTTCCTGCAAAAGAAGTCATTCCCCAACCCAATAAAACACCCAAAATACCCGCAGTTAAACCTAAAAAAGCAGATTCAAACAAGAATATTCCAAAAATTTCAGAATTTCTAGCACCTATTGCTTTTAAAATTCCAATTTCTTTATATCTTTCTAAAACAGAAGTAATCATCGTGTTAGCAGTATTGACTGCAGAAACAATAACAGAAATTAAAGCAATCAAAATAACAAAACCAATAATTATATCTAATGTACTAGAAAAAGAGGCAATCATGTCTTCAAAAGATTGAACAAAAAAATCCTCTTTTCCCCTATCCAAGTCCCTCAGTTTTCTCAAATTTTTTTCAACATTTTCAACTGTTCTTTCTAAATTTTCTATGTCAGCTACAGCAACAATTTGAGCATATGAGGTAGTATTTGGATATAATTCTAAATAATAATCATTTGTAATATAAATTTGTGAATCATCTTGGGGAGTTCCAATAGATTCTAAAAATCCTATAATCTTGAATTTTTTCCCATCAATTTCAATGTTGTCATTAACATTTAATCCCCTATCAAAAATCTTCCCATCAACCATATAGTTATATCCCGCAACAACACCTTTATCGCCCTTCTGTAAGATTCTTCCTTTTTCAATTCCCACATTAAACATATCCAAAACAAAATTTTTTTGAGGATTATAAGAAGCCAAGAATGAATAAATTTGTTCCCGACCTTTTTTTATTGAAACTGTTTTAAAATACATTCCCGCAGCATCTTTAATTCCAGAAGTTTTCAAAATTTCATCTAAATCATCATCATTTAAAATGACACTACTTCCAATTCCAAAAGTTCCTCCCCGGGGACTAATCAAAAGTTTATCAGCAGAAGAACTTTCGGACATTTCATCAACATAATTATATAATCCATAACCAAAACTAATGAAAATAAAAATTGTTGCAATTCCAATTAAAATAGAAAAAATTGTCAAAAAACTCCTCCCCTTTCTATGTTTTAAATTCCTTAACGAGTAATTTATTGATTCACTATTGAACATCTTAACTTCTTAATGCCTCCACTGGATTTTGTTTACTTGCCCTCATAGCAGGAATAATTCCCGCAATTCCTCCAATCAAAAAACTACCTAAAAGAGAAAAGAAAATCAAACTAAAATTAATATTTGGAGTCAAATCCGCTCCCAAAAAACTATTAATTCCTTGTGTTCCAATAAAACCAATTAAAGTTCCAAAAATTGCACCAATTGCTCCACCAACTAATCCCAAGATACTAGATTCAACAAAAAATTGATAAAAAACATGTTCATTCCTGGCACCAACTGATTTCATAACTCCAATTTCATTTTTTCTTTCTAAAACAGAAGTAGTCATAGTATTAACAATCCCCAAAGCTCCAATAAAAATAGAAATTGAAGCGACAATAATTATGAAAATTTGAACTCCAGAAAGAATATCATTCAAAGTGGACATTGTAGCTTCAGGTGTAGAAACAGTAAAATCTTCTTCACCTTCTTTAACATTCCGTACTTTTCTTAAAGTTCTCTCAATATCTTCTTTTGTTTTTTCCATTTCATCAGAATAACGAGGCAAAACCGCAATAATATCTATATCATCTTGTATGTCAAATAATTCTTCTAAATCTTTTTCATTCATGTAAACAACATTATCAAAAAGCATGCTTCCCTTTCTATCTAAAATGCCAATAACTTCAAATTTTTTTTCATTAATCAAAATAGTTTTTCCTGGACGAATTTCTTTTTCAAATCCAACTTTATCGATATAATAATTATATCCCAAAAAAACTTTGTTTCTATCACTATCTCTTAAAAGTCTCCCAGTAATTGGTTCAACTTCTAATTGTGAATAAATAAACTCTCTGTCTTCTCCCGAAGGAATGCTAGTTGCATATCCAAAAAGTAAATTATCGTTGTATTCCATTTTTGCTGTTTGGATATATCTTTTAGCTGCTTTATCAACGCTACCTAATTTTTTGATTGCTTCTAAATCTTCATCCCTCAAAGGATCAGAAACCATTGAACCTGGAGGACCATAACCTGAAAGCCCTCCTGCTTCAACACTAATTAACTCAGTTTCACTGATTCCAAATTGACTTGCAACAGCAACTTCTAATCCCTCTCCAAGAGATATCAAAGAAACAACTGCAGTAACACCAATAAAAATTCCCAAAAGAGTTAACCAAGAACGAATTCCTCTATGTTTTAAATTTTTAAAGGCAAGACTGAAATAATCTTGTATCATCTTATCTCCATTTCATTTCCTTTAATTTTTCTTTATGACTTTTGCCATTTTTCTTTTTTGTAACTTTCTCAAGTTTTCCATCTCTCAACCAATAAACGATATCTGCATGAGACTGAGCCAAATCCGGTTCATGAGTTACCATAATAATAGTTTTTCCTTGTCGATTTAATTTTTCCAGAAACTCCATTACAATATTTCCAGTTTTAGTATCCAAATTTCCTGTAGGCTCATCTGCCAAAATAACTTCAGGATCATTAGCTAAAGCTCTAGCAATAGCAACTCTTTGTCTTTGTCCTCCAGAAAGCTCATTTGGGTAATGATTTCCTCTATCACTTAAATCAACTAATTTCAATAATTCTTCAGCAACTTCTTCTCGAATAAAAGGATCTGTTCCTTGAAACATCATGGGAATCATAACATTCTCTTTAGCTGTTAAATTGGGAATTAAATTAAATGATTGAAAAATAAAACCAATTTTCTTTCCCCTAATTTGAGCCAAGTCAGATTCATCCAATGTAGATATATCTTCTTCATCTAAAAAAATACTTCCATTTGTTGGAACATCCAAACTCCCAACTAAATTCATACAAGTAGATTTACCAGAACCAGAAGGACCCATTATTGCAACAAATTCCCCTTCTTTTATTTTCATAGAAAGACCATCAACTGCTTTTACAATATTTTCTCCCATCTGATAATGTTTATGAACATTCTTTAATTCAATAATAATATTTTCTTTATCACTTTTCTTTTTACTCATCAAAGAAAAAAGAATAATTCATATTTAAAAGTAATGCATTAAATTTACTCTAAATTTTCAAAAATAATTCAATAAAATATTTATATGAAAAATAACAAATAACACCATGATTGAATTTTTTAATAATGCAGAAAATTTTGTTTTACTTTTTATAAGATTAATATTGGGGGCTACAATGGTTTATTATGGAAGTTTCAAAATAAAAGATCCCAAAAAAAATTCGAAGAATTTTAAAAAAATGGGGTTCAAACCAGAGATTATTTGGGGAACTTTGATAATGGGAGTTGAATTTTTTGGAGGAATATTCATAATTTTAGGAATTTTTCCAAGAATCTTTGCCACACTTTTTGCAATACAAATGATAACTGGAACTTTTTGGAAAATAAAAACAAATAAAAAATTCACAAATTATTCATATGATATTTTGTTATTTATAATATGCGCAACAATAATTTGGTTCGGTTCAGGATTTTTGACAATGGTTAAATTATTCTAGAAACCAAAATTAAGAAGAATTATAATTAAAAATTTCTTTTCCAGTTGAAATATCATAATACTTGTCAATTCCTTTCTCTCCAAAAGAATAAATTATATTATTATCTCTAACAATATTAATTATATTTCCAGAATAATCATTTTCAGTTAATAATTTAACTAATATAGAAGATTCTCTAGAAGTTAATTTGGTTGTAGGAATTCTATCTGGATTTCCAAAATAATCTTTTGCCATAATAAACTCAACAAAATAGAATTAATAAAGATTTATTTAATATTCAACCATATAAATCCTTATAAAATAAGAATTTCTTTAAAAAATATGAATAAAATTTTATTAACTGGAGAGAAAGGAAAATATTCGGTTGCAAAAAAGAGTGAAAATGAATTGAATTTAGAACCAACTGAAAGGGAGATTAATGCAAGAAAATTAACTCATTACGGATTTGAATTTACATTCGGATCACTTTCAGATTATCAATTTAATATTTGCGGATATACTCATGAAACTTATAGAGAACTAAACAAAAAATTTGGAACAAT
Source organism: Candidatus Woesearchaeota archaeon (assembly GCA_964416245.1). Taxonomy (GTDB): domain Archaea; phylum Nanobdellota; class Nanobdellia; order Pacearchaeales; family GW2011-AR1; genus GW2011-AR1. Next base: position 11,702 of record CAYQDG010000009.1, on the reverse strand, counting down.
TGCTCCCCGTGAAGAAATAGGAAAAGAAAATTTGAATAGAACAATTAATGGATTAGAAAAATTAATGAAAGAAAAGGGCGCAGATTATGTTTTACTAGACAAAGATAAATTTGTATCTGCAGACAATGGAACCTATTGGGAAATTTCTGGTAGAGGGCAATTACTTTTAGAAATTGATTTCCCAACAAAAAAGAAATTTAGGATTGGAGCCCCTTAGTTATAATTCTTATAATAAATATTTATTTTTTACTTCAATTTTGACTTATTTTTAAAAAAATAAATTACCGCTTAGAAATAAATTCCTTCATATACTGAACAATTTCTTCTTTCATTACAGGAATAAAATTAATTGAACCGGCATTTTTGTGTCCGCCACCATTAACAAAAGCATTAGGTAATTTTTCATTCAAGTATTCTAATAAATCATGAACTGAAAAATTAGCTTCATCAGTTGCTCTCAAAGTTATTGCAGTGTTCATAATTCCAGCAGTAATCAAAGCTTTCTTTCCAGTTTCTTTTTGATAATCATCATGAATCAAACCAACTGCTCTACCCGGTTTTGGAAAAAATCCAAACCCAGGAAATGCTTTTTCAACTTCAATTGATTGTAAAATCACTCCACCAATTTCTTCTTGAACAGCACTAGCTTTTCCAATGGCCAAACCTTTCCTATCTAATTCTCTAATATATGGAGCCATCAAAGAAACCAATTCTTTTTGCTTTTTCCTAGGCTCTCCAAATAAAACTTCAATATATTCTCTAACCTCCATAAATCTTACTTTAGCAGAAACATAATCAATGACTGTAGAAATGTCCGCCAATAGTTCTTTATTATAACCTTCTTTTTTTGCAATATCCAAATACTTTTCCATAATTTCAGGAGCAGCCAAATCAATTCTATCAGCAAAACCTGCCATTGCGGCAATTTGACTAACATTTTCAATTTTTGGATTAATAAACCTAGCAAGTTCTGTACAAAGCATACCTGCACTCATTTCAGCACCACTTTCTTCAACCAAAAAAGGATTAATATGTACTTTTACTTCATCAGTTATCACATCTTCATCAAAACCATGATGATCAACAACAATAAAATCTGCACCATGAATTTTTCCTTGTTTAATTGCCATCAAGTCTTGTGGACTAGAACCATTGTCTGCAATTATTATCAAAGGCATTTTATTAGAAAATTTAGCAACATTTCTCAAAGAATTTGCAGTATCTCTAATTGAATCATCAATTTCATAAAACGGAGCTTGACAAGGTGCTCTTTGAAAAAACTCCCAAGGTGCTTTCAAGGAACCATGTTGTTTTTCAACTAAAGGTATAATGGCTCTTTCTAAAGCAAAACCAGAAGAATAACCATCAGCATCATTATGGTGTCTAACAATAATTGGCCTATCTTGAATAATTGCTAATCTAATTTCAGTTGCAGCATCAACAAAACTATTTTTCAATTTATCTAAAATTTTATTTTCAACCAAAAATTCTGGAGGTTCAACTCTTGCCCTATCTTTCTCTAAATTTTCTAATCTTTCTAAAAATAATTTTTTATGATCTTCATCCAATTTTTTAATTTTAGCGATATCTCCTTCAAGCTCACCCTGAAATTCTCCAATATCCACAACAGCAGAAACACAATCTCCTTCCTCAATTTCCGGATAAGCTCTTTCTCCTGGACCAATAAATCCCTTCAAAGACAAATTTCCGGTTCCATCATTTAAAACAAATACTGTGGGCCCGCCTGTTTGAATAATTCTATTGATCCTTCCCGTTACAGAAATTTTTTTAGAATTCAAATCAATATCCTTAATTTGTTTTTCCATAATATCTATCTTAACAGGCCTTTTCTTATTCTTAAATTTAGCCTTGTTTTTACTATTTTTCATCTTCTACTTTTGTTACAAATACAAATTAATTAAAAAGCTTTTGGTTTATTGCAGGATAACTAAAATTCTTTCTATAGAATAGAAATTCAAAAATAAAAACTCAAGGTAAATTTATCCAAAACTTTATAAACCAAATTCGATAACATTATCCTATGGTATTCAAAATCAACATTGGAGAAAAATCTGGAAAAACTTACAAATTTGAAACAGAATCAGAATCGTTAATTGATAAAGAACTCCATGATAAAATAGATGGGAAAGATTTAAAGGAAGATTTAGAAGGTTATGAATTTGAAATAACTGGTGCAAGTGACAAATCTGGATTTACTGCATTAAAATCAGTTCCGGGAGTAGGACTAAAAAAAGTTTTATTGGGTTATGGAAAAGGAATGCACAAAAAGCCAAGAAAAGAAGGAAAGAAAAAATTATCAAATAGCAATCCTCGAGGATTAAGATTAAGAAAAACCGTTAGAGGCAAGGTTATCTCTCCAGAAATTTCTCAAATTAATTTGAAAATTATAAAAGAAGGAAAAAAATCCCTAAAAGATATTTTTGAACCCAAAACTGAAGAACCAGCAGAAACACAATAAGTGTTACTACTTTTTAGAAACAAATTACCGAAAGATTTAAATAGTTTTTATTGTTAACAATAGCATGAAAAACAAAAAAACTTTAAGAAATTTTTTAATAGGAACTGGAGCAATTGGATTATTGGCTCTTGGGAATCTTACAAAAAATACCGAAACTTTTGTTGGAACAATGAAAGAACCCCACCAAATTTGCAACCAAGTTATTTATGGTTTTGATATTGGTGAAGAAAAATTAAAATATGTTGAAGGAGTCCCACAAGGACTAGAAAAAAATAAAACTTACGAAGTAACAATCAAAGATAGGTATTTGCTTCCAGATAAAATTAAATACAAAGAATTGAAATGAAGATAATTCCATTAAATAAACCAATAGAAAATTATGAAACAAATCAAGATTTTCTAAATCAAATTTATAAAAAAATGGGCTATTCAAATTTATTTTCTAAAAATCAAGATAATCCCCTTTATTTTATCAAAGATGGACAAAACCATGAATCAAACACTTCTAAAACAAAAACAATTAAGCTAAATTCTTTAGAAAATTCAAAATTAAAATGAAAATAACTCTTGATTCAATAATTGAAAAAATAAAGAAAGATAGAATTAATGCCGAATTTGAAAAACAAAATTATACTAAAGCAGAAAATATTGCAAGAAATTCTCCAAAATTAAGAAATTATCTCCTAAATAAATATAGTAAAAATAATCTCAATTATCTTGCCTCTGATTTTTACAATCATTCTTGCTAAAATGAAATTAAAAAAATTACAAGATAAAATTAAATATTTAATTTCAGAAGATTTATTTGATGAAGCAAGAGAATTTGCAAAAAAAAATAACTTAAAAGAAACAGAAGTGGATACAATTGGAATATCAAATTATTATCTTGCAGCACAAAAAGCAAAAAAATATGGATTATACAAAAAAGCCCTAGATTTTTATTCAAAAATGGATCCAAATAATATTAAAAACGAAATTTTAGAAATATATAAAATTTCTTCAAAAGAAGACAATTCAAAATTATCAGTTTTATTAAATAAAAACACAAAGGAAAAACAAGAAATTAATCCAGCTGATTTTAATAATTATTCTGAAATAATTCCTATTGATGAATATCCTCCAATTAGTAATTTAATAAATCAAAACTAACCCAAAACCTTTTTTAACTAGACTTTTTTAGAACAACTATGACAACAAATCTCCCAGAATCAAACATCGGTATTGTAGGACATATAGACCACGGAAAAACAACTCTACTATCTAGGCTTACTGGAAAATTTGCAGACACCCACTCTGAAGAACTAAAGAGAGGAATCACAATAAAATTAGGTTACGCCGAACTTATAATCCACAAAGATGGTGAAAAGTACACGCATGAAAAAAAAGGAAAACCTGTGAAATATATTTCCTTTATTGATGCACCTGGCCATGAAATGTTAATGGCAACGATGTTATCCGGTGCTGCAATCATTGATTCAGCAATTCTAGTAATAGCAGCGAATGAAGGAATAAAACCCCAAACAAAAGAACATTTTATGGCACTACAAGCGAAGGGAATAAAAAACATAATTATCGTGCAAAACAAAATAGATCTTGTAACCAAAGAAGAAGCTATTGAAAATTACAAAGCAATAAAAAATTTTGTCAAAGGAAGTGTTGCAGAAAATTCTCCAATCATACCTATATCTGCCCAACAAAACGTTAACATAGATAAATTGTTAGAAGCATTAAATGAACTTCCAATTCCAAAAAGAGATGAAACAAAAACTCCCGTTTTTTTAATAGCAAGAAGTTTTGATATTAATAAACCAGGAACTGATATTAAAAACATAAAAGGAGGAGTTCTTGGAGGAATTTTAAAACAAGGAAAACTAAAAGTTGGAGAAGAAATTGAAATTAAACCAGGAATTTCTAAAAAAATAAACAATCAATATGAGTACAAAACCCTGACTACAAAAATACTTACATTATTCAAGGGAAAAGAAGCTGTTAAAGAAGTTCTCCCTGGAGCAAGTATTTCAATTGAAACTGAGTTAGATCCGTATTTAACAAAAACAGATTCATTAACTGGTTCAATTGCTTCAACTAAAAATTCATTGCCTGAAATAACTTATAAAATTAAGATAAAAACAAAATTATTTGACGAAGTTTTAGGAGAGCAAGAAAAAAAACCTGTTGAAAACATAAAAACAAAGGAAATGTTAATGCTTTCAGTAAATACAACAATTACTGTTGGAACTGTAGAAAAAATTTCCAATGAAGAAATTGAAATGAACTTGAATATTCCAATTGTAGCTTTAGAAGGAGATAATGTTGGAATCGCGAGAAATATTGGCGGACATTGGAGATTAATCGGTTTTGGTGAAGTCTTAAAATAAATCATTAAACATAAAATTTATAAGCCAACAATTCTAAAAAATTTAGGAAAATGGAATCATATAGAGAAAAATTTTGCCTTGAAAAAGAAAGATTAAATGAATTAGAAAACCTTTGTAAAAATTTTAACTTAGAAAAAATAGAAACACCAAAATATTTAACAATTTATAGAAATGATGACCTATTGGTTCAAAATGTATCAAAAGAAGGGAAATCTAAAATATTGATTTCTTCAAACAAAAAAGAAATATATAATTCTTTTATGAAAAAATTTTATGAAATTTATGAATTGTGTGAAAATTAAGAAAATAATAACCAAATCTTTATAACTAAGTTTAACTTTTTCTAATTCGCGAAGTAAAGATTACAATTAAACACAAAAAAAATAAGAACACATGGCAGTATATTCACATTCTAAATTAGCAACATTTGAACAATGTAAATACAAATACAAATTAAAATACATTGATAAAATAAAACCGGATATAGAAAAATCAATAGAAGCACATTTAGGAACATGTGTGCACGATTCATTAGAATGGTTATACAAAGAAGTTCTTTCTGGGAGAGTTCCAGAACTAGATGGATTAATTGAAAAATATACAAATCGTTGGCAAGAGGATTACAAAGAAACATTTCTGATTGTAAAAAAAGAATTCAAACCTGAAGATTATTTTAATAAGGGAGTGAAATTTCTAGTAGATTATTATTTGAAACACAAACCCTTTGATGACGGAACCCTGGAAATGGAAAAAAAGATTTGGGTAAATTTGCATCCAAGTTCAAACCACAAAATAATTGGATTTATCGATAGGTTAGTCTATGACAAAGAAAAAAATAGATATGAAATTCACGACTATAAAACAGCAAATTCCCTCCCAGATAGAAGAAAATTTGAAGAAGATAGACAACTTGCACTATATTCCATTGGGATAAAACAAATATTTGGGCATGACAAAGAAGTAGTTTTAACTTGGCATTATCTAAATTATAATATGCAGATATATTCTAAAAGAACTAATGAAGACTTGGAAAAATTAAAGAAAGAAACCTTAGATTTAATTCAGGAAATAGAAGAAACGGTTGATTTCCCACCAAACAAATCTATTCTTTGTGATTGGTGCGAATATAAAGGCATGTGCAAAGCATTTGGAAATGAATTGCCAGAACAATACAGACAAAAACAAACAGTATTAGATCTAACAGAAAATAAATCCTCGACAAAACCAGAAAATATCAAAGATAAATACCCTACTGCTTCTAAATATTTGAAAGATTAATAACAATTTCTGGATAATAAAATCCGATAAATCTAAAGAATTTATTTTAGTTAACATGTTTAGAGGTGGGAGATGAATTCAATAAAAAATACTAGAAATTATAATATGAAAAAATGTTTATCTAAAACAAATAATTTTGGATTCATTCTTTATCAAACAAATTTAAAACACAATCTAGAAGCTTTATCAGAATATGAATTTAAAAAAGAAATTTCAAAATTAAAAGAAAAAACTAAACCTAATTTAGGAGATATTTTAATCCTAACAACAGAATCAGAAGACATAATAAAATATACTGGAATAATTTCAACAAAACAAAATCAATCCTTAGAAATTTGGCATGAAGAATTTGGAAAATATGAAATTTCTTCTTTAGAAACAATAATAGAAAAATATTCTCAGTTCAGACCAGGAGAATGGGAACCAATGAAAATAAAATATTACGAAAGTCCTTTATCTAAAGTATAAACAAATAGCTCAATTAAATTTCTAAACGCAAATTTACTTTTCGCTCTTAAAACCAAAACAATTTTATTATCTTCTAAAAAATTCTCGCTAAATTATTAATTTGACTTAACCCCCAACAATATTTGCACACAGTGTGGCGGATAATTATTTTACTCATTCTGAAATTTATTTCAGCAAACCCTCCCAAAAACCTTAAAAACTTCTATGAATTAAAATTCATATGAAATGTAAAGCTTATCATATATTCTTTCAAAATTTAGCAAATCCCTTGAAAACAAAGATAGTAGAAAAATTAAAAGAAAAACCAATGTCTGTTTCAGAATTAATGAAAGAAATAAATGTGGAACAATCAAAATTATCTCATGCTTTAATGAATTTAAGAAAATGCCATATTGTGGATTCAAAACAAGTTGGAAAACAAAGAATATATTCACTGAATAAAAAAACAATAGTTCCAATATTAAAAATATTAGATAAACATAGAGCAAATTTTTGCCCAGGTTGTAATTTAAAATGAAAATATATTTAGATAACGCAGCAACAACAAAAGTGGATGATAAAGTTTTGAAATCAATGCTTCCATATTTCAATAAAAATTATGGGAATGCTTCTTCATTGCACTTAGAAGGTAATGAAGCGAAAAAGGCATTAGAAAATTCAAGAAAAACAATTGCAAAATCAATAAATGCAAACACAAGAGAAATATATTTCACCTCAGGAGGAACAGAATCAAATAATTGGGCACTAAAAGGATTGTTCTGGCAAAATTATCCAGAAAAAAACCACATAATAACAACAAAAATAGAACATGATTGCATTTTGAAAACTTGTGAATGGTTAGAAACCCAAGGAGCAAAAGTTACATACTTGGATGTTGATAAAGAAGGATTTGTAAATTTAAAAGATTTAGAAAAAGCAATCACAGACAAAACTTTCTTAGTCTCGATAATTCATGGCAATAACGAAATAGGAACAATACAAGATATTAAATCAATAGGAGAAATTTGTAAAAAAAATAATATTCTTTTCCACACAGATGCTTGTCAAAGTTATACCAAAGTTCCAATAGATATAAAGAAACATAATTTAGATTTAGTAACAATCAACTCCCATAAAATTCACGGTCCAAAAGGAATTGGAGCATTATATATAAAAGAAGAAATGAAAATTCAATCCTTAATGCATGGGGGAGGACACGAAAAATTAATGAGATCAGGAACTGAAAATATTCCAGGAATTGTTGGTTTCGCAAAAGCTTCAAATAATATTTCAAATAAACAAATTAAAAAAATGAAAAAATTAAGGGACAAATTAATAGAAGAAATCTTACAAAAAATACCAAACACAAAATTAAATGGCCCAACAGGAGAAAAAAGATTAGCAAATAACATAAACATTTCTTTTCAAAACATAGAGGGTGAAGCAATTGGAGGATATTTAGAAAACCAAGAAATATTTGTTTCAACCGGTTCAGCTTGCATGTCAAATACGCTTTCATCAAGCCATGTATTAAAAGCAATTGGACTTTCGGATTTAGAGCAAAATTCCTCAATAAGGTTTTCTCTTTCAAAATATACAACTGAAAAAGAAATAGATTATGTATTAAAAAAACTCCCAAAAATAATTATAAAATTAAGGAGGTTGAGTCCAGTTGTAAAATGAAAATCCAAATAATTTCTAAAAAAACAAAAAATTTAACAAAAAATGAAATTAATTTTATGAATAATGAAAGAGTAAAATTATGGGGAAAGAATGCAAAAATAAATTTCAAAAAAGAAGATTCTAAAGGAGAGTTTATATTTGTAAAAGAAAATAAAAAAATAAAATCATTTGGAATGATGAAACCTGTAAAAATAAAATTGAATAATACCGAATACAAAATAATGGGAATTGGTAGGGGAATGGCAATAGAAAAAAGAAAAGGCTGGGGAAAAATTTTAAATGCTGCAAGAATATTAGAATTAAAAAGAAAAGGGAAAACAGGAATAGCATTTACATCTAGGCACAACATTAAATTTTTTGAATCTGTTGGATATAAAATCAAAAAAAATGGAATTAAAAAATTTAGATACAGAGATCCAAAAACAAAAGAATTAATTTATGATCCTGAGGGAGATATGATATATTATGAAGATGAAGATAAGTTAGTAACAAAATTATTAAAATCAAAGAAATTAGCTATAACCGATACTAATTTTTGGTAATTAAAATGACAGAAGAAAAAATAACAAAAGAAATGAATATATTAGATATTCTGGAAAAAAATCCATCATCAGCAGAAATTCTTGCAGAAGCAGGTTTAGGTTGTCTGGGTTGTGCATTTGCTCATGCAGAGACTCTTGAACAAGGGTTAATAGCACACGGATTTGAACCTCAAGAAATTGACAAAGTAATTGAAAAACTGAATGAATAAGTTATTTCAATCGTTTCTACGTAACATTTAAATATGAAAAGATTTTCATACAACTATGGCATTAGAATATTCTGAAAAAGTAATGGAAAATTTCCTAAAACCAAAAAACATGGGAGAAATTGAAAACCCAGATGGTGAAGGAGAAGTAGGTAGCCCTGCATGCGGAGATATTATGAAATTACAAATAAAAGTAAAAAATAACAAAATAGAAGACATAAAATTCAAAACCTTTGGATGTGCAGCAGCAATAGCTTCAACTTCAATGATTACTCAAATGGTAAAAAGAAAGCCCTTAGAATACGCAGAAAATTTAACAATGAAAGACGTTGCAAAAAAACTTAAGGGACTTCCACAAATCAAAATGCATTGTTCAACAATGGGAATTCAAACTTTAAAAAAAGCAATTAAAGATTATAAGGAAAAAAATAAAAAGGAGGAATAAAAAATGTGTGAAAATTGTGAACAAATAAAAATAGGTCATCCAGCACCAAATTTCAAAGCAGAAGTCTTTCACGAGGGAGAAATCAAAAAAATATCCTTGGAAGACTACAGAGGAAAATGGATAATTGTATTCTTTTATCCAGCAGATTTTACTTTTGTTTGCCCAACAGAACTTAGTGGAATGGCAGATAAATATGAAAAATTCAAAGAATTGGGGGCAGAAATCCTAAGTGTATCTACCGATACAGCATTCGTACATAAAGCATGGCATGATTCATCTGAAACCATAAAAAAGATAAAATTTCCGATGGTTGCAGACCCAACTCATGAAATTTCATGGAAATATGGGACACTTATAGAAGAAGAAGGTGTTGCATTAAGAGGATCGTTTTTGATTAATCCAGAAGGAATTTTAAAAGCAATGGAGATCCACAACAATGATATTGGAAGAAGTGCAGATGAATTAATAAGGAAATTGGAAGCTGCCAAATTTGTTGAAGAACATGGTGGAGAAGTTTGTCCTGCAAACTGGAAACCTGGAGAAAAAACCCTTAAACCAGGATTAGATTTAGTAGGAAAAATTTAATTTTTATTTTTTACTAATTCTTTTTCAATTCTTTTAACTTCTCTTTTAGCTTCAGTCAAACCCATTTTTTTTATATCTTCCAAAGTTTTTCTTTTCTTTTGTCTTTGCTTCTTTTTCTTTTTATTTAATTTTAATATGATTAATAAAATTAAAATCACCAAAATAAAAACTGCAACAATAAAAAATAAATAAATATTTTTCCAATAACTTTCAACTATTTTTTCCGTTATTTTAAAAACTTCAGATTTTACTTTAAAATCAAATTCAAAATATTCAACAAATTCATTGTTTTCAAAAACCAAGATTTTCAAAACATAATCTCCTTCACCTAAATTCAAATTAGGAAAAATTTTTTCTCCTTTCCAAAAAGAAAAAATTGTAAAATTTTCTTCTTCGGAATAAATTAAATGATTAGAATTATTAAAAATTCTATAAAATATTTGAACATTCACAGACTCATTTGTTAAATTTTCATAGTTAACTAACAAAACTAACTTTTCAAATTTTTTAATTATCTCTTTTTTTAATTTAAAACTTAGATTAAATAAATCCGAAAAAAAGGTTTCTTCTTCAACATCTAAAGAAATAGAACTTCCCCCAGAAGAGCCACCCCCATTTTGACTAGGGAGAGTGATTTCATTTATACTGAAACCAGAAAAACTCGAAGTATTATATTCAAAATAATCTTCTTCTTTATTCTGTAACGAGCTAGAAGAAATATCTTCCCAAGAACTCAAGCAAGACCTATTTTCAAAACTATAATTAAAACATTTATAAAATTTTAAATTATTTTCCGAAGAATAACTAGAGGACAAATCATCATAATAAATCCTCACAGTAGCATTAGTAAAGTTATAAGAATTATTTATCCCATATGTTGCAAGATAACCTGTTGCAGGAATTACCAATTTATCAATTCCAAAAATTTTATCATTTTCATTAGAAAAATTTAAACCTTCTAAAGTTATTTGGATTCTATTTGCATAAGATTTAATTCTAATTCCTCCAATAGTTTTTGGGACAATATTTGTATAATTTCCAGAACCAGAATTAACTCCAATAACACTATTACGATAAATAGTTTCAATCGTAGAATTTATTCCTGTCCCTTGATAATCTACTAAATTAAAAGAAAAAGAAAAAGGTAAAAATGATTCAAAATATTCTGTTCGAGAATTTGAAATTCCAAAACTATCATTTGCATAAAAACTAACAGCATACCTTCCAGGAGTTGAAGTATTTTCAAAAGAATAATTCTGCAAATTATTCAAATTTATTTTTTCTACACCCAATCCAGGAATAGAAACATTTGTCCAAATATAATCGTAATTTGATGCATTTACAAAAAAAGTAACATTTGAACCATTTACAATACCTAAAGGAGAAACAGAAATACCATTAATTATTGGTCCTGTGGAATTTACATAAAAAGTTACGCTACTAACATTTAAATTGCTTAAAGAATCATTAGAATAAACAAACAATGTTTGTGGTCCTCGATTAAAATCAACAGAAACTGCACCAGAATAACTAATATTTGTTCCATTCCAATTATACCAAGTATTACCTCCATCACTTGTAATGTTCACGAGTTGCTCAGTTGAATTATAAGTTTGATTCAAAGGAGAATTAATAACAACACTTGGTCCTGTAGAATCA
>CAYQDG010000008.1:0-22926 GCA_964416245.1 Candidatus Woesearchaeota archaeon | reverse complement strand
TCCTTTATTTTATATAAATTAGTATCTCAAAAAAAATTGAGAATATTAAAGTTCTGCAAATAAATTCAAACACAACAATCCTTTTATAATTATAAAACCTTTAATAATATGGTTGAAAAATTTTCACTAAAATCCCCATTAAATGTTCAAATAGAGACAACTGAAAATTGTAACCATAAATGTTTTTATTGTTATAATCATTGGAGAAAAGATGATTTTTCTAAAAAAAATATGTCTTTGAAAGATTCAGAAATTATTGCAGAAAAAATAATAAAAGAAATAAATCCCTTTTTTGTAGTTTTAACTGGGGGAGAACCTTTAATGAATTTTGATACAACCTTTAACTTAATGAAAAAATTTAGTAAAGCAAATATTAATTACACTCTAAATTCAAACATTATTTTATTGACAGAAGAGAAACTAGATAAAATTATTGAAGTTAAACCAAAAATTGATATTTTAACCTCTTTGCCAAGTTTTTTAGAAGAAACTTACACAAAGATAACTGGAAAAAATACAATAAAAAAATTTTATGAAAATTTTGAAAGAGGAATAAAAAAAGGAGCAAAAATTGTTCCAAATATGGTTACACATAAATTAAATCAAGATCAAGTTTATCAAGAAGGAAAATTTTTATTTGAAAATTATGGAATAGAACATTTTTGTGCAACACCCATGGTAAGACCTTCAAAAAGGATAGAAAATTACTATGATGGAAATCAAGGATTAATCAAAACACTAGAAAGTTTAATGAAATTAAGAGAAGATTTTGGAATTAAAGTTTCAACTCTGGAAGTGATTCCCAAATGTGCTCTCCCAGAAGGAATAAGGAGTGACCCTTTAGCCAATAACATGTGTTCAGCTGGAAGATCTAGCTTGATGATTGGATATAATGGAGACGTGAGAGCTTGTGGCCACTCTCCTTTTTCCGAAGGAAATTTAATTAATGAAGAATTCAATTCTCTTTGGAAAAAATATGAAAAATATAGAGAAAACAAATATATTCCAAAAGAATGCAATGAATGTTTGGAGGTTTTAAGTTGTAGGGGAGGATGTATGTATGAGGGGTTTGGAGAAAAAGATAAATTGGGAAAAAAAGATAGTAGGATGAAAGAACCACTAGAAAAACCCATAAAAAGAGAATCAATTTCAATTGAAGAAAACATTCAATATTTCCCCACAAATTATAAGATTAGACAGGAAAATCCAGGCCAATATACAATGTATAATGGAAATTCTTTATTCATTAATGAAGGAGTTAAAGAATTTATGGAAGGAATAAAAGAAAAAGGATACATAAAAATAAATGAAATCCCTATGGAACACAGAAATAAAGCTTCAAATTTATTAAAAATATTATTAAATGGAGGATTCTTAAAAAAAACATGATTAAACAAAAAAATAATTTTTTGATAAATTATAAAGAGATTGATTCTGATTTTGTAGAAAAATTAAATTTAACTAAAATTTATTCTGAGATAAAAGATTTTTTTAATTTCCCAAAAGATATTTTCATTAGAATAAATTTTGTGTATTCTCCAGAAGAATTTGTTTTCTTTACTGGAAAAAATAATTTTGAAAAATGGTTCGTTGGACAAACAAGTCATTTCAACACAATAATAATTTTTTCTCCAAGTGCAGTAGAAAAATTTACAACCCACAAAAAAGAAGAAATAATTCCAATTATTGCCCACGAGATGGCTCACCTATTTTATGGAAATTCTGGTTTTGTTAATTTGTCACTATTTAACGAGGGAATTTCAACTTTCATAAAAATGAAATATCTTCCAGAAAAAATTAATTTCAATTTTCAAGGAGATTCTTATCCAATAAGAACAACAAAGGAATTCAAAGACAATTATTTGGCAGGATACCAATTAATAAAAAAAATTGTGTCAAACAAGGAAAAAGATAAAATCTTTGAATTTTTAAGAACGGTGAATGGTGAGGATAATGATGAAATATTGTATGAAAAATTTCAAAAAATTTTTAACAAAAAACCAATAGATTTTATAAAAATGCAAGGAGGTAATGAAGATGAGTCTTGAAAAAAAATCTGAAAAAGGTAATTCTAAGATTTTATCGGGTTTAATCCAAGCAGAAATTTTAAGAGAAAATTCTCCAAAAGATTTTTTAGAATCCACAAATGATTGCTACGGATTATGCGATTCTTGCGATTGTATTTGTAATCAACCTTGCGATCACACAACTCCCGATTGTTATGCCTTAAAATCTGATCAATATAAAACAGAATAAATTATTTTTTATTTTTAGATTTTTAATTATTAGCAATTATGAAATTTAATAAAACTTCTATCCCCAATTCAAACCAAATCTAAAAACTTAAGTATCTTTTTCCTTTATTTTATTCATGAAATTAAAAAAAAGAAATAATCTCGCTTTTTTTCTAGCTGTAATGTCTTCATTTTTCTTAATTATTTCCGGAACAAATGGATTCAAAACATGGTCACAAATAAAAAACATATTAATAGATGTAACAGGTTTCTCTTTTCTCAATTACGCATTCATTCCCGTTTTAATTGTTGCTTCACTAGGAGCTTTCTCAGTTCTTTTAGGAGCAATTCTAATAAAAAAGAAAAAAAGACTCTACGCAAAAATATTCATAACTCTTGGGTCCGGTGCAGGATTAATCGGTCTAATATTTAATCTTCTTGTTGCAATTGCAATTTCAGATTTTTCTCTAAATTATTTTTTCTCCTTTTCATCAATTGGAATTCTTTTAGCAATTATCTCTCAAAAACTCATAAAGAAAAAGAAATAAATCCCTTCAATATCCAATCCCCAACCCCAAATCCTCTACCATCCAATCTCTAATCTCTAATCTCCAACATCCAATTTCTAATTTCCCCCTTTAATTCCCAATAATTCTCTTTTCATATCTTTTCCCACATTAACTTTTTCCCCTTAAAATTCTCAGAACCACGTTCGGGAATTTTAGTCTATCAACTCTTTGCGAAAGCTAAGCAAATTACTCCCATAAATCTGAAATTATATCATCCAACCTATTATAAACCCCAAATGACACAAAATAATAAGTAAATCCACACAGGAGGTAAAAAATGAAAGGAACAGTAAAATTTTTCAATGATGAGAAAGGATTCGGATTCATAACAACCGAAGAAGGAAAAGACGTTTTCGTCCATAATTCTGAATTTGCAGAAGACGTAAACCTAAACGAAGGAGACGCAGTTGAATTTGATGTAGTAGAAGGAGATAGAGGTCCAAAAGCAGTTAAATTAAAAAAAGCGTAATTCTCTTTACAAATTTTAAGTAATTATTTTTATTTTATTATTCAAATATTTTTAATCAATAGTAATCTAACTGCCCAGTTAGAATTAAATAACTTCCAATATTAATCATTATATGAAAAAACCAAACTGGTTTGTATATTTATTAGAATGTGCTGATGGATCGTATTACACAGGCGTTACAATAGACATAAACAAACGAATGAAAGCACATATTGAAGGCAAAGGAAGCAAATATGTTTACAGAAAAGGCTTCAAACAACTACTCAGAGCCAAACCATGCAAAAATAAATCAACTGCTCACAAATATGAATACGAAGTCAAACAACTTCCAAAAAAAGAAAAATTAGAATGGTTTGAAAACAAGCAATAAAATATCTAAATACTTTTATATCAATCACCCATTCCAAAAACATAATTGATGGAATAGATTTTGGAAACATTGTTCAATGGAACAAAAATATGCAATATGTCCTAAGAACCGAACAATTCAAAGAATTATATGAAAAATCAGAATTTTCCGATTATTATTTTGAAGATCTTTTTGGCATGGAACCCGATTATGAATGGAGAATTCATTAAGAACTAATAACCGGAAACATTCCAAGACAAATAAAAGAAGCAATACCCTATATCACAAAATTTTGCGAACAAGAAGGAGTTAGACTAAAAGAAATTATTCCCTCATTCGAATATGATGGTTATAATCCTCGGATGCTTTACTCATTCACAGAAAAATTTGGAAAATTTCCAAAATATAAATACTCTGGACATTTTATGAATCTGGATGCTCTTAAAGATTCATTAGAAGAAAAAATTTGAATAAAAATTAATTCTTAAAATTTGAAAAAACTACTCCTTCTTAGAAATTCTTGCTTTATCCGCAGCACTTTGAGCTTCACGAACCTTTTTATTAATCGCTTTTTGTTCAGAACTCATAGGTTTTCTAGCACCAGCTTTACGCCTATTCAATCCTCTTCTCGTATGCGGTTTTAATCTTCTCTTCGCCATAAATAAATTAAATAAATTGAGTATTTAATACTATGTAAAATTCCAAAAATTTATAAGCTCTTTTTTCTTAACCCAATTAATGAAAGAGAGGGGAGAATTTATCAAAGTCAGAAGAAAACATTTTCCAATAGTATATGATTTTTTACAACAGCTTTGGGAAGGAAAAGAAATTGATAAAAAAAGAACAAAAAAATATTTCTTATATAGATTAAGATCTCCACGATATAAAATATTTTTAATGAAACTTGATGGAGAAATTGTGGGCTACACCTCATACAAATACGAAAAAGATTATGAATTTGGTCTAATATGCTATGTAGATGAAATAGTAGTTAACAAAAAATTAAGGGGAAAAGGAATTGGATCAATGATTGTAAAATTCTTAGAAAAAACCAACAAAGAAAAATGCAACATGATTAGATTGCACACAGATTTAGTAAGAAAAAAGACAAGAAATTTTTACAAAAAAAAGAGGTTCAAAGATACTGGAGTAGTTTTTGAGAAAAAACTAAAATGAATACCTTTCTATATTACTTCTTACAATTTTTTATTGGTGGCGGAGTAATTGTAGGTATGACTTTTCTAACAAAATTTGTGGGCCCAAAAGCCGCTTCCCTCCTATATGTTCTTCCAGCACAATTTACAATAGCAGTAATTTTCATTTTCCTAGGTTCATCAAGAAAAACAGTCCAAGATGTTGCAACGTCAACAATTCTTTCAGTAATTCTTTTAGTAATGTTCATATTAGTTTTCACATTACTAGTAAAAAAACTAGAATTTTGGCCAAGCTTAGGAATTGCATATATAATATTTTTTGCAGTAGGTTTCATATATGTAAAATTTTTCTAAAATTAAACTTTCCTATGTTTAACCATAACTAACCTTGTATAAGCACAAAGAGATTTTTTATGTAAATCTTCAACTCTTTTGTCAATTTTTCCATACTCTTTTTTCATATTCAACAACTGTTCATATTTTTCTACTCTTCCTCTTCCAACATTCAAAAGTCTATCCTTGAAACTTTGTTCAAAATATTTGTCACGAGTAAATTTAGATCTTGCAGCATAAAAAATAGAATCAGGAATTGCAGCCCAATTAACAAAAGTTTTTTCCAAAATATTGGCTTTAATTTTTTTATTCATAAAATTCAAGGAATAGTTTTATTTATAGATTTTACTAAATACACAATTTTTATTAATTTCTAAAATAATCTAAAAAAACAGGGCCCGAAGGCCCTATTTGGCTAGTCCCAAGGGGACAAATAGCATCCAAGAAAGTTAATGTCTAAATCACCTTTCGTCGAACAAAGATAATTAGAAATAAAATATTATAATTTTTGTTAAAATTTCTGGATAAATTTTAAAATTATTTTTTCCAAAATTCTCTTTTTACCAATTCAACCATCAAGTTAAAAAGCTCATTTTTAGTCTTCAAAATTCCTTTAGTTCTAAGAGCATATTGCAATTCTTCAAGTTTTTTTTCATAATCTCTATTCATAATTAAAAATACGAAAATTGCTTTATAACTTTTATTATATCATAATATACGCTTTATTAAAACATATTGAATTATTTCCTAACAAATTTCTCCATTCCCCCATTTTCAATCCATTTCACAAAAGAATAAATTATAGAAATAAAAAAATAAAACGGAACAACAATAACTGCCAAAATAAGAAAAAATCCTTCTTCAAAATTAAAAACTGCATAAATTAAATTATGTAAAAAAACAAACAAAAACCAAAAAACTATAATTAATCCAATTTTCAAAAAATTCAAGCTAAAGAACAAATCTAATTTTTTTCTATTAATTTTCATTTCTTTTACCTATTACTTCTTTTTATTTAACTGAAATAATAACAAAGAAACAACAAACAAGCCTTCTGCAACCAAAATCCCATAATCAAAGTCTGCAACTCCTCCAACTACTCTACCAGTCATTCCAAAAAATTGCCCAGCTAATAAAAATACTCCTAACAAAGCAAAAATTCCTGCAGAAACAAAAGCTATTTTTCTTTTCATTTTTTTACCTCAATTTTTTTGCCCCTAGTAAAATCTTTTTCTGAAGATTTTCGGGGTACACCTATGGTGCTTTGTCCACCCATGTATTTTCTTAAAACTTCTGGGATTATAATAGAACCATCTTCCAATTGATTATTTTCCATAACTGCAATCAAGGCCCTAGGAGAAGCAATAACAGTATTATTCAAAGTATGTGCAAAATTGAGTTCCCCATTCAAATCAAACCTAATATTCAATCTTCTTGCTTGAGCATCTTCTAAATTTGTACAAGAGCCAACCTCAAAATATTTCTTTTGCCTGGGACTCCAAGCTTCAACATCAGCACTTTTAGCTTTCAAATCAGCCAAATCTCCACTACAACACTCCAATTTTCTAACTGGCACATTTAAATCACGAAAAACTTCAACAGTATAATCTAACATTTTTTCATAAAAATTATAGCTTTCCTCTGGCAAACAAACAACTACCATTTCTTGTTTTTCAAATTGATGAACACGATAAAATCCCTTCTCCTCAATTCCATGGGCACCAACTTCTTTCCTAAAACAAGCAGAATGTGCAGTATATTTGTAAGGCAAATCTTTACCATTTAATTTCATATCTTTAAACATTCCAATTAAAGAATGTTCACTAGTTCCAATCAAATACAAGTCTTCCCCTCGAATATTATACATCATTGCATCTTTTTCTTCAAAACTCATAACTCCATCAACAACTTCAGATCGAATCAAATAAGGAGTTATAATTAATTCAAAATTTTTCTCAATCATAAAATCTCTCGCATAACTCAAAACAGCAGAATGAAGTTTTGCAATATCTCCTTTCAAAAAATAAAAACCATTTCCCGAATTTTTACGTGCAGTATCAAAGTCAACCCCCTCTAACTTCAAAGCTAATTCCACATGATTAAAAATTTCATAATCTGGAACTTTCGGTTCACCAATCTTTTCCAATTCAACATTTTCACTTTCATCTTTTCCAATTGGAACAGAATCATGAATAATTTGAGGAATCTTGTACATAATATTTCTTATTTCTTTTCCCAATTCGTTTCTTTTCTCTTGTATTTTCTCAATTTTTTCCGGAATTTCCTTCGCTTTATCTTTCAATTTTTCCGCTTCTTTTTTCTCTCCCTTTTTCATCAAATTCCCAATTTCTTTAGAAATCTTATTACGTTCGCTCCTCAATTCATCCTCATCAAACTTCAATTTTCTCCAAACTTCATCCAATTCAAGAACTTTATCAACAAGAATCAATTTATCTTCCTGAAACTTTTTTTTAATATTTTCACGAACTAAGTCTGGGTTCTCCCTAATCAAGTTAATATCTATCATAAAAAATTAAACCTATGTAACTATATAAATTTTAGGAATTTCAAACATCCATTTCTTTCCTCTTTCCCAACTCCTAATCCTCCTCCCCAATTCCCCCCTCCAAATCCTCTTCATACTATAACCATTAACTTTTCATTAACAAAATCTTCCCATATTAACTTTTATAGATATTAAATCTTTATGAAAGCAAAGCAAATTATCTTTTCTTCCAACTTCCAATTACCAATGCCCATTTTCTAATCCCAATTCCCGCCCCCAATTCCCCCATACTAACTCTCAATTCCCAAGGCCCTTCCAATTATCCTATTTCAAAGCCAATATTTAAAAATAATAAATTCCTTCAAAAAGAATGGCAGGAATATTCGAAAGTTTCGGTTCATCCTTAATTTTAACATATAAAGAATTCATCGCATTTTTACCATTCTGGGCACAAAATTTTATCAATCTTTTCTTAATTTCATTAGTTATTGTAATTTATTCTATTTTTATTTGGAAATTTTACAGGTGGATAGCAAAAAAAGATCTTTTAGAATTAAATCTAAAAAAATATGGCCAATCAAAATATGAGTTTCTTGCAAAATCAATTGCAGGATTTTTTTACTTTTTAGAATATATAATCATACTTCCACTAGTAGTCTTTGTTTGGTTTTGTGGTTTTACAATTTTTTTAATGCTTTTAACAGAAAATATTCCTTTGCAAACTCTTCTTATCATTTCAGCTACTATAATTGTAGCAATAAGAATGACTGCCTATTACAAAGAAGACTTAGCAAAAGATTTAGCAAAACTTCTTCCATTTACATTATTGGGTGTTTCAATAACACAAATTGGGGGCTTTAGTTTCGAAAATATAATTGAGCAAGTATTTGCTATTCCCGCTTTCTTTAATCATATAGCAATATACCTATTATTTATCATGGTTATAGAATTTATCTTAAGAACTCTAGAAGTTGTCTTTATCGCCTCTGGACTTTATGATGATGAGGATGTAAAAGAAGAGGAAGAAAAAAAGTCTTCTGAATAACAATAATTATTATAAGTTAATTTTAATTTCTAAAAACATGCCAGAAAAAATAATATCAAAATATCTAAATGAAATAAAAAAATCCTACAAATCAAACAAAACAAATTCTTTTTTGTCATATTCAATAAAAAATCAAAACATAACTCTTTCTGATAAAAAACAAAACTACCTTTCTTTTTCAAATTTGAAAGAATTTGAAAATCATTACGGCAGAGGGTTCCATTATAAAATTGTGGATTTACTAGACGAATGGCCAAAGAAAAATTCCTCAAAGAAGAAATCAAAAAAATTAGAAAAAATAATATCTAATTGGAATAAATTAAAACAATATGAAAAAATTCAAGAAGTTAAAAGTTTAGAAAAAAATTAAACTATTAATTCCTCTCAACCTTTGGATGTTCATCTCCTCTTGAATGCATTTTTTTCAACATTTTAATATGTTTTTTTCTTTCTACAGAATAATCTTTGTCTTCAGATTTAACATGTTTAATCATTTTTGCAACATATTCTCCTCCCAAAAAATGCGGGGTCAAAACATAGTTAGCTCCGGCCTTATATAATTTCAAAGCATCTTCTATTGTGTGCGCCCTCAGAATAATAACTGCTTTTTTATTTTTCTCTCTTATCACATCAATTAATAATTCATTGGTTTCTAATTCTGGTATAGTAGAAACAGCTAACTCCAAACTTTCAAGAGGCAACTCTTCTAACATTTCTAAATCATAAACGTCTCCATATAATGCAGGAACTCCAAATTTATTCAAACTTTTAATAGTTTCAGGATTAAAATCAACAACAAGAGATTTCTTCTTGGCCGATTTAAGAGAATTCAAAATGCTATAGCCAATTCTATTATAACCAAAAAGAATTACATCATAGGTTTTCTTTATATTCTTATCTTCCCTTACTTTTTTCTTTTCAAATATTTTCAATCTCTTATATATTTTAGAATAAATCCAATTAGAATAAGTAATCATATAAGTAGATCCTGCAATTGTAATCAAACCGACAACTGTGACTAGTGAAAGTATTTCAGAAGTCAAATGCCCAACTGCAACTCCCAAAGAAACAAGAATAATTGAGAATTCACTTATCTGTGCAACAGTTAATCCAGCTAAAAATCCATTTCTCTTTGTGTATCCCATGGATCCCATTAAAATTAAAACGATTAGAGGGTTTCCAATTAAAATAAACAAAGAAAAAATAATTATTGGGACAATATTACTTGCAACATCAGAAATAACCATCTGAGAACCTATTACCATAAAAAACAACACGATAAAGAAATCTCTAAGGGGCCTCATCTTTGAACTAATTTCATTTGAATAAGGTGTTGTAGACAATGCAATTCCTGCAAGTAGAGCTCCAATTTCCAAAGAAAAATTCAAATAACTAAACCAACTAGCCAAAAGAAGACACCAACCAATAGAAAATAGGAATAAAAATTCTTGCGATTTTGCAATTTTATTAAGAATTAAAGGTAAAAGTTTCCAACTAACTAAAAATAATCCTAAAATACTAAGTCCCCCATATAATAAAGTTTCAAACAAAAAACTTGAAAAACTAATTCCTCCCGAACTTGAAGAAACAATCATTAAAATAAACACTGCAATTAAATCTTGAACAATCAAAAAACCAATCGAAATTTTACCATAAACACTGTCCATATCTCCCTTGTCCGAGATCAATTTCATAATTATAATCGTACTACTAAAAGTTAAAGCAATTGCAATATATATTGAAGAAACCAGTGAAAACCCCAGAGACATTGAAATCAAAAAACCCACAACTGAAGTAAAAAGAACTTGCCCAAACCCTGTAATCAAGGAAACCTTCCCAACTTCTTTGATAACTTTAGGATTCAGATGCAAACCAACAGTAAACAGAAGAAGAGCAACACCAATTTGAGAAAAAGTCCCAAGTGTAGCACTTTCAGAAAGAAGATTCAAAAAATAAGGGCCCACTAAAATACCTGAAAAGATATATCCAATTATTAATGGTTGTTTTAGAAATCTCATTAGTGCTGAAACCCCTACAGCAATAGCCAGAATCAAACTCAAATTAATAAAAACTTCTTCCATTCTTCGCCCTCTTTTCTAAAATAATACAAATAGGATATAAAAATGTTTCATTAGAATATTTATCAAAAAACATTTTGGAAATGCAGTTCAAAGAAAAGGTTTTTAAACCAATGCAAACATAATTCATTATAATGGCAAAAGTAAGAATAAAATTGAATTCACCGGACATTGAAATGCTTAATGATATTTGTAATTCAATCAAAGATTTAGCAAAAAAATCTGGAATTGCAATTTCAGGACCAGTTCCGCTTCCAACTAAAAAATTAAAAGTTACGACAAGAAAATCCCCTTGTGGAGACGGAACAGCAACTTTTGATAGATACGAAATGAGAATTCATAAAAGATTGATTGATTTGCCTGCAAACGAAAAAGTTTTGCACCACATCATGAGAATGAAAGTTCCAAAATCAGTTAATATTAAAATTGAAATGAAAGATTGATCCTATTTTTTATAAAGTTTTTACTAAATATCCCCATTTTTTTTATTAATAGCTTTTTTTTAATTTTCCACAAAACCCTTATAAATATAAAAATTCTTATACCTTAAAGAGTGTGATAAAATGTATAAAAAAACTGATTTTGTAATTCCTTTTGATAAACTGGGAATAAAAGATGTTCCAATTGTCGGGGGCAAAAATGCATCTCTTGGAGAAATGTATAGAGAATTAAAAAGAAAAAGAGTTAGCGTTCCAAATGGATTTGCAATAACGGCATATGCATACGATTATTTTATAGAAAAAGCAGGCATTAAAGAAAAAATAAAAGATATTTTAAAAGATTTAGATACACACAACACGAGAAATTTAATGGCGAAAGGTAAAAAAGTAAGAGAAACTATTCTAGAGGCTGAGATTCCTGAAGAGATAAAAAAAGAGATTATAAAAAATTATAAAAAATTATCAAAAGAATATAAAGAAACTTACACCGATGTTGCAGTTCGTTCATCAGCCACTGCAGAAGATTTGCCCGACGCTTCATTTGCTGGACAACAAGAAACTTTTTTGAATATTCGAGGAGAAAAAGAATTAATGGAAGCATCTAAAAAATGTTTTGCTTCACTTTTTACAGACAGAGCAATTTCTTACAGGGAGGATAAAGGATTTAGCCATTTTGATGTTGCACTTTCAATAGGCGTTCAAAATATGGTTAGAAGTGATTTAGCTTCTTCTGGAGTTATGTTTTCAATAGATACAGAATCTGGTTTCAAGGACGCTGTTTACATAACTTCTATTTATGGTTTAGGTGAAAATATTGTTCAAGGAAAAGTAAACCCAGATGAATTCTATGTCCACAAACCTACGCTGAAAAAAGGATATAAATCAATAATTTCAAAAAAAGTGGGAAACAAAAGAATAAAAATGATTTATTCAAAATCAAAAACAAGCCCTGTAAAAAATATAGACGTTTCTGAAAAATTTAGAAAACAATTTTCAATCACGGATGATGAAATTTTAAAATTAGCTAAATGGGCAGTAATTGTAGAAGAACATTATCAAAAACCAATTGATTTAGAATGGGCAAAAGATGGAGAAACTAATAAATTATTCATAGTTCAGGCAAGACCCGAAACAGTTCAAAGTCAAAAAGATGTAACTCAATTAGAAGAATATGTTTTAAAGAAAAGAAGTGAAATATTAGTTGAAGGAAAAAGCGTTGGTTCAAAGATTGGTTCAGGAAAAGTAAAAGTAATTGAAGATGTTTCTGGAATTCATTCATTCAAAAAAGGAGAAGTTTTAGTAACAGACATGACTGACCCAGATTGGGAACCAATAATGAAAATTGCAGGAGCAATAATAACAAATAAAGGTGGAAGAACTTGTCATGCGGCAATAATTTCTAGAGAATTGGGGATTCCTTGTATTGTTGGAACGAATGATGCAACAGAAAAATTAAAATCTGAAAAAGAAGTAACCGTTTCTTGTGCCGAAGGTGAAACTGGATTTGTTTACAAAGGAAAATTAAAGTATGAAATAAAAAAACACAATTTAGGAAAAATTCCAAAGACAAAAACAAAAATAATGATGAATCTCGGAACTCCCGAACAAGCCTTTGAACAAAGTTTTATTCCAAACCAGGGAGTAGGTTTAGCAAGAGAAGAATTCATAATAAATTCTCATATAAAAATACACCCAAATGCTTTAATTGATTATGAAAAATTAAAAGATAAAAAATTAAAGAAAAAAATAGATTCACTCACAATAGGTTATGAAGATAAAAAACAATTCTATATCGATAAATTATCTGAAGGAATTGGAATGATTGCAGCCGCATTTTATCCAAAAGATGTAATTGTAAGACTTTCAGATTTCAAAACAAATGAATATAAAAATTTAATTGGAGGAGAAAGCTATGAACCAGAAGAAGACAACCCAATGATTGGATGGAGGGGAGCTTCAAGATATTACAAAGAAGGATTCAAAAAAGGATTTGAATTAGAATGCAAGGCTTTGAAAAGAGTTAGAAATGAATTTGGATTAAAGAATGTAAAAATAATGATTCCTTTTTGTAGGACAGTTGAAGAAGGAAAAAAAGTTCAAAAAATTATGGAAAAACATGGATTAAAGAGAGGAAAAGATAATTTAGAAATTTATGTTATGTGTGAAATTCCTTCAAATGTAATCTTGGCTGACGAATTTTCAAAAATTTTCGATGGTTTTTCAATAGGTTCAAATGATTTAACCCAATTAACTTTAGGAGTAGATAGAGATTCAGAAATAGTTGCAGATATTTATGATGAAAGAAATAAAGCAGTAAAAGATTTTATCCGAGAAGTCATAAGAAAAGCAAAGAAAAATAAAAAGAAAATTGGAATTTGTGGACAAGCACCCTCGGATTTTCCAGATTTTGCACAGTTTTTAGTAAGAGAGGGGATTGATTCAATTTCATTAAATCCCGACACGATAATCAAAACAACTTTTAAAATTGCACAACAAGAAAAAAAGTTAAAGAAAAAATAAATCTTCTTTTGAATCTTTTCATTTTTAAAAAAATCCCAAAAACTTATAAAAGAGTAGTCCTAAAAATTAATATAAAATGAAAAATAAAACAAAAAACAAAATAAAAAAGAAAAAAAATATTCTCATAGGAACCATAATTGCTTTAGTTCTTATTTCAGCAAGTTTATTTTTCTTATCTAATGATTCATTAAATCAAAAAGGAGATTCAACTTCAACTGGAGACGTTGTAGCAATAGTAAATGGTGAAGAAATAATTTCAAGCGAAGTTGATTTAGTTGAACAATATTTTCTACAACAAGGACAAGAAATATCCAGGCAAGATATAATGCAAGAATTAATTGTACAAGAATTATTTTTACAAGAAGCTAAAAAAGAAGGTTATGAAATTTCAGATGAAGAACTTGAATCAATAATTGCGGGTCAATTAGAAGAACAAAATTCAACTTTAGAAGACTATAAAAATCAATTAGAAATGCAAGGAATTTCATACGAAGAAGAAATCAAAAATTCAAAAGAACAATTAGAAGTTCAACAATATCTTTCAAGTGAAATTGCCGAGAAAAGTTTAGAAGTAACCGAAGAAGAAGCTCACCAAGTTTATGAAATGTACAGTCAACAATCAACTGAAGACTTACCTTCTTTTGAAGAAGTAAAATCCCAAATAATTTTGAGTTTAGAACAACAAAAACAACAAGAAGCAATAAGTCAATTGGCTCAAAAATTGCTATCAAATGCAGATATTGAATACGTTTAGTTGCAATATATTTACCCTGTTTCTAGAATAAAAATCTTTATAATCTTAAAACTCTCTAATTCTTCATCTTTGGCCTAAAAAATAAACCAATGTCAAAATATAAAGAAGCTGAAAGGATTGCTAACCAAGCAAGAAGGGCCATTTCTGATTTTTGTATAAATGAATGCAGAGCATATTGTTGTAGAAAAGGATACATCATGGTAAGAGAAAATCAATTAAAACAAATTTCAACTGATGAACAAAGAAAAATATTAAAAAAAGAAGAAAAAATAAAAGAATTCCCTTTTTCGGGAAAATTTCAAATAGATTTTACAAATAGTTTGGGAGGTTGTCCTGCACTA
The DNA here is from genome assembly GCA_964416245.1 of Candidatus Woesearchaeota archaeon. Taxonomy (GTDB): domain Archaea; phylum Nanobdellota; class Nanobdellia; order Pacearchaeales; family GW2011-AR1; genus GW2011-AR1. Next base: position 8,134 of record CAYQDG010000008.1, on the reverse strand, counting down.
AAAAACAATAAATGCAAGATTCACAAAAACCCAATAAGACCAAGAGTTTGTCATGAATTTCCTATTTTTGTTTTTGTAGACCATATTAAAATTTCTTCTAAATGTCCAGCATATAAAAATAATAAATTGTATCCATTCATAAAAAAATTTAAGGAATTAGGTTATAAGATCACAAATTAAAATGGATTTTGAGAAAAGAATATAAATTTGAAATTATTCTTTTTTAGATGATATTTGAATTATTTATCTCCGTAATAATAATTTCATTTATTTTTCAATTTTTTGATTCTTACGCAGGAATGGGCTATGGAACACTAACTCCAATTTTATTGCTCTTGGGTTTTCCAGTAATTGAAGTTGTTTCAGCAGTAATTTTAGCAAGTTCAATTTTAAGTTTACTTGCAGGATTTCTGCATCATGGATTTCAAAATATAGATCTTAGAACAAAGAAAAACAAACAAATTCTTTTAATTCTCATAAGCTTTGGAATAGTAGCTGTAATTATTGGAGCGTTCACTGCAATAAATATTCCAGAAAAAATCTTAAAAATTTACATAGGCCTTTTAATAATAATTATTGGAGCATCATTGTTCATATTCAAAAAGAAAAGAAAATTTTCAAAAAAAAGACTGATGTTTTTTGGTTCTTTAGCTTCTTTCAATAAAGGGATTTCTGGGGGAGGTTACGGTCCAGTTTTAGCAGGAGGCCAAATTTCTTCAGGAGTAAAAAGTAAACAAGCAGTTGGAATAACTGCATTTTCAGAAGGAGTGGTGAGTTTAATTGGTTTTTTGATTTATCTTTTTATTAATGGGATGAATCATACAAACTGGGGACTTGTAGTTTCACTTTTAATCGGAGGAATAATCTCAACTCCTCTTGCTGTTTTGGGAGTTAAAAAAACAAAATCTAAAAAATTAAAATATTATATTGCAGCAGCAAGTATAATGCTTGGAATTGCAACAATCTTGGAAGTATTTTTTTGATTAATTAAATAATTATAAAAACCCAACCCACATTAAATAAAAATGAAAAAGAAAAAAATAGAGAAAAAGAAAATTATATTTATGGTTATTATTTTTGCCGCAATAATAACAACTCTATTCACAATAATTTTAAATCCAACAACTGAAAAAGTAAAAATTCAAACTTCAAAAGGAGATATCACAATTGAATTATATTCTGATAAAGCTCCCATAACAGTTGAAAATTTTAAAACATATGTAGAAGAAAATTTTTATGATAATACAGTTTTTCACAGGGTGATTTCAGATTTCATGATTCAGGGAGGAGGTTTTACAAAAACAGGACAAAAAAAGCAAACACATAATCCAATAATCTTGGAATCAAACAATGGATTATCAAATAAAGAATACACAATTGCAATGGCAAGAACAAATGTTCCTAACTCAGCCACTTCACAATTTTTCATAAATACAGCCAATAATTTTGGACTGGATTATGGAGTTAGAGACAAAGGTTATGCAGTTTTTGGAAAAGTTATAGATGGTTTTGATGTGGTGGATGAAATAGAGATGGTCCAAACAACAACAAAATATGGTGGACAAAATTGGCCCGTTGAAGAAATCATAATTCAAAAGGTTGAATTCCTTTAATATTTTTAGAATATTTTTCAAATAATTTATTTATTTTTAGAGAATATTTTTTAATTTTTTCTTCATCAATCCCTTTTTCATCCGCTTTATTTCTACCAAGAAAATAATAATAATTATTAACTAAGTGGGCTTGTAATTCATCCATTATTTTATTTTCAGAATAAATATTTTCCGCTTCAATTATTTTTTTCATTTTTAAAATATCTTTTTTATTAATCTCAGCAAGAAAAGTATCAATTTCAAATTTATAATCATTATTCAAATAATAAAGCCCATGGGCAATTTCATGATTCAATACAGCTTTTTCAGTCAAATCATATCCAATCAAATAAAATTTTTTCCTTTCCAGTTTAGAAACTTCTTTCAACAAATTTTTTTCATATTTACTGAGAGGATTAAATTTTCCTTCAAGAAAAGGTTTGAAAACATATTCTGGTAAATTAAATCCTCCCCCAAAACTATAGAAATCTATTCCTAAATCACTACCTTCTTCAGTCTCATTTCTAAACCATCTATCAAACTGTTTTTTTGTAAAAATTTTATTTTGAAATTTCGGGTTCTCATAATGTCCATGAAATCTTACAAAAGTTTCACACATGTTCCTTCTTTTCTTGAATCCAACACAAAAAAGATTATCTGAAATTTCCTTGAGTTTCATGACTCATAAAATAAATTAACCTTTAAATTAATAATTGTATTGTATACAAAGTATTAAAAATATAATATCCATTTCAAAAATATGGCAAGAATAAAATTAACAACTAATTATGGGGAGATAGTGATTAACCTTTACAATGACATGCCAATAACAACGGCAAACTTCATTAATTTGGTTAAACAAGGAATTTATGATAATACAATTTCTCATAGAGTGATTCCTGGTTTTATGATTCAAGCAGGGGACCCAACTGGAACCGGTTATGGAGATCCAAAAATTCCAAACATTTCTGATGAATGGACACATGCTTCAGGTAATCATAACAAGCGAGGAACAATCTCAATGGCAAATGCAGGACCAAACACAGGCTCATCACAATTTTTCATAAATTTAATAGATAATAATTTTTTAGATAGGCAACACCCAGTATTTGGAAAAGTAATTCAAGGAATGGATGTGGCAGATGAAATTGCAAAAGTTCCAACAGACAATAATGACAAACCATTAAAAGAAGTTAAAATAATTAAAGCAGAAATAATTTAAAATGAGCATATATAGAAAAAAATTAAATTCTCTAGCAATAGATATTTTTAAAAAATACAAAGAATCACCAACATTCCAAGCATCAATTTATTCAGCAAACCAAAGATATTTTTTAAAAGAAATAATTGATATGGAATCCTTATGCAATAATTCAAATGTAGAATCAGTTAATTTCTATCCAAAAAAAGAAGAAGCATTTGATGTGTATCCCTTACAATATTTAGAACACAAAATAAAAGAAAATAAATTAGAATTAAAACTAAAAAATAAAAAAATAATTTTTGACTTAAAATGACAAATCCAAATACAAGAATTCTTTATGGAAAATTGAAACAAGGAGATTTAGAAAAAATTCTTGATATTTACAAAAATTTAAATTTTTTTGTTACGGTTCCCTTGCCTTCAACCGAATCCATAAATGAAGATAACAAAAAATTAAAAGAATTTGAAATAACTCCTGATCCTTTTCCAGGCGAACCAGATAACAAATTAATTATTGGAATCAGATACCATAAAGATGGAAATTTATATGTTAATACAGCTATATATCCTGGACAAAACAATTTAAAAAATCCAAAGGAATTGCAATTAAAATATGATAAAATGGTCAGAGAATATTTTTTAAAATAAAAATATATTCGCAAATAATTCTATAACTGTTTATTAACTAGATAAAAAGCAGGACGTTGTCTAATCAGTCTTGAGGAGGTGACTTCCTGCAATTATATTTTCAAAAACACATTTCTTTAAAAAATTAAACAAACATCTAAAAATATGGAAGATGAAATTTATATGATTGGAGGATTTACAGGTTGGAGAAAAGAATTTATAGAAAATGTGCCCAATGTAAACTTTGATAATCCAATTAACAACAACCAATCTTCAATTGCAAGATTAATAACTGATGATATGGGCGCAGCATCAATTAAATCCTCTCTTGCATATATTGAAAAAAATAAAAGATTAGGGACAATGTCATATGCAGAACTTGGAACGGCTAGAGCGGCAGGAAAACCCATAATTTCAGTAGATGAAAATGAAATAAAGGATTCAATATTAGAACATATTTGTTCTTATGATTTTCAAACAAAAGAAGATTGCTATAAATTTTTATCAGATAATCCAAAATTAATTTCAAAATATAATCCAATACAAAAAATCAATAAAACAAAATCAAAAGAACCTTGCAAAAATGTGTTACTATGTGGATTTGATAGATTACCTGAAATTGAAAATTCAAATATGTTTTTAACACAAGACAAGATGAGGTATGCAATTGAAGATTTTTCAAAAGAAAATGATTTATTGGTTGTAAATTTTGATAAAGGGAAGAAACACTCTCCTGAAGGATTATTTTTAATGGGGTTAGCTTACAAAACAGAAATTCCCATAGTTTTGTTAGAAGGAAATGAAATCCCTTACCCTCCCCTGGTGGGGCTTGCTCGTCGCGTTATGGTTGGGAAAAATAGATTCAATCATTTAAATGAATATTTAACAAATTTAAAATCACAACACATTGAAGACGAATCAATGGTTTACTATAATTTAATGAAAAAATTTAATAAATAAAAAAATAAAAATAAAAAATTTATTTCAGTTTGAAACTAGCAGTCACTGTTGCACTTATTTCTTTTTCTCCAGGTTGTATATTTGAAGCAGCTTCTTTTGCCATAACATCTTCATCAACCATACCTCCTGCCCTTGCAGAATAAACATTCCATGGATAATATCCAAATTCATTCACCTGAACAGAAACAAGTTTTCCAATTTTTTTATCAAAACCTTCAGCAACAGATTCAGCTTTTATTGTAGCATCTTCTGCAGCAATTTTCATAGCTTTTGCTTTATATTCATTTTGAGATTCTTGAGTTAATTCAAAATTAATATAACTCACCTCTGCCCCAGCATCAATTCCTGCGTCAACAACTGTACCAATTAAATCTTGTTCATCAATTGATAATTCAACCTTAACTGAATGCGTAGCTTTGTAACCATTACATTCTCTACTTCCTTCAGTCCATTCACAATTTTCAAAGATGTTGAAATTCTCAGTTACAATATCTTCACGTTCAAAACCTTCTTCAATTAATGAATCAATCAAATCATTTAAAATTTCAGAATTGGCATCTCTTGCATCAGTTGTGGTTTCCCCTTCGGTTTCAATATTGAAATAAACTGTAATTAAATCAGGCATTGCTTTAACGCTAGCAATTCCCTGAACATTTACAGTATCAGTTCCATATTTACCAGTAACTCCACTAAATGCAAATAATGCAACCAAGGCTACAATTAACACAACCCCAGATATAATTGATGTTACAACGATAGTATTATTTTGTTTTTTCATTTTGTTTCCTCCTTTTTACTTTTATTTTCAAAGTTTTCTCCAATTTATAATTGAATATGCGAATAAAATCAATAAAGCACCCGCTAAAAAATACATCCAAGTTTGACTCGGAGAATATTGAAAAACATCACTTGCATGAGTAATCATAATATCTGTCATTCCTTCGCTTGCTCCAGGTGAATACAAACTATTTACAGTAGAAGGAACATCCATTTCAATTCCTCGGTTCATTAAATCCCCGCCCTGTGCTACTTTTGAAAACTCAAGACTTGTCTTTATTCTTCCATAGACCCAAACAGCAAAAGTCCCAACAATAGCTAACATAAATCCCGGAACCAAAGTTTTCATTTTTTCACCAAAAGATTTCTTAGGCGAAATTACAATTGATTTATTACTCAATTCATACATTAAAATCTTTTTTCCCTTCTTACTCCAGAAAAAATTCTTCCTCTTTTGAACAAGCCCACTTGCTAAGAGCTTTTTCATATTATAATCCATCGTATTCATGGGAATTTTCAAAGCATCTGACAAATCCTTCTGAGAAGCTTCATCATGTTCAGCCAAATAATCAATAATTTTCTTACAAGTCTTACTCCCCAAAACATCAGCTAAACTTTTTGTTTTACTGTCCCCCATAGACACCATAATAAACTTATCATCCACCATATCAAATGATGGAAAATATATTTTATAAACAATACGAAAGATTCGAATTTGGTTGAAGTTATAGAGTAAAAGGATTCTTTCAAATTTTTATGATTGTTTAAAGAGTTTCCTTTTCTCAAACAACAAAAAAACTCTTTTTTAAAATCATTAACTCTCCCTTTCCCCTTTCAAACAAAATTTTCCCAACAAGTAACAACATCAAATTAATAAATAAATCAATATTTCTTAACTCCTATGAAACAAGAAATCTTACAATTCATCCGAGAAAATAAATTATCTCCATTTAACCCTTCCAAAACATCTCTTTCTTCTCCAAAGTCAATCTACAAAACAACTGATGCAAAAAGAATACACAACAGAACCTTACATAAAATATCTGAGAATTTTGTCTTTCCAGAAACTGGAAATATTTTCAATTTCTTCCAATTTACAAACAACATAACAGAAATAAAAAAAAGGCAATTATTTTTCTCAAACTTACAAAACATAGAACTAGAAAACGATTTCCTAGAATCCCTTGCCCCTCCCCGTTCTTGGTGGAAACCAAGGTATGATGTAGTTGTTGTAACTGAAGACGCAGAAACCTACAATAAATTAAAACAAATGAATTGCCCAGTTCAAATGTTAATATCAGAGCAAGACACAGTTCTCTTAGAAGAGAAAGATGTAGTTCAAGTAATTGCTTGTCCAGAATATCAAATAGCATTAGAATCATTGCCTCAAGCAGTATTTTATAAAAACATAGATGAAATTTATTTGGAAAGATTTTTAGAAGAATTTTCGGGACATACAAATAACCTAGAAAAAATAAAGCAAAATCCCACAATTAAAACCCTAAAAGAATTGGTAGAGGATCTTTACCATTTAATACAATTAACAAAAGACGGAGAATCAAATTCAATAGATCCAGATGAAATAGAATCAAAAATAATTATTGCAAATCAAAAAATCGAAGAAAAAATAAAACAACTAACTCTCTCAGGAACTTCATTGATTCAAATCCTTTCAAAAGGAGATTTGCCTGAAGAACTAAAACAAACAATAAATGAAACAATTGAAGAATTGAATCTCCCAAGACAAGTTTTAGAAATTGGAATTCCATTAAAACTTGACGAAGAAGAATTAAATAAACTAATTCAACATCAAAATGCAAATGAATTTTCAGAATTGGCAGAAACAATAAAAGATAATTCAGATAAATTAAAAGAAATTCCAGAAAAACTAAAAGATTTAACAGACTTAATTCTTTATTTCGATTTTCTTTCAGGAATTTCAAAATTCATAAACAAAGAAATGCATTTCCCTGAAATAAATCATGAACTAGCAATTCAAAAATCAAATAATATTTTTTTAGATAATCCTCAACCAATTTCATTTAATCTTTCAGAAAATATTCAGGCATCAATTTTAACGGGAGCCAATTCAGGAGGAAAAACAACTTTAATAGAACATGTAATTCAATTAATAACTTTAACGCAATTAGGGCTTCCACAATCAGGGAAGAATAAATTTCCAATGTTTGAAGAAATATATTATTTCGCAAAAAACAAAGGCTCAAATTTGAAAGGAGCATTTGAAACTCTTTTAACACAAATGTCAAAAATAAAACCAGGAAACAAAACACTAATACTTGCAGACGAAATAGAAGCTGTAACAGAACCCGGTGTCGCAGGAAACATAATTGCAGCAACAACAGATTATTACATAAAACAAAACTGTTATTTAATTATTGCAACACATTTAGGACACGAAATAGAAAAAATTCTTCCAAAAAAAACAAGAATCGACGGCATAGAAGCAACAGGATTAACAGAAAACTTCGAATTAATAGTAAACCACAACCCAGTTCTAGGAAAACTCGCCCACTCAACACCAGAACTAATAGTAGAAAAAATGGCCAACAAAGAAAACAAAGAATACTTTACTTTTTTGAATGAATTTTTGAAGGGGAAGAAATAACTTTATATAACTTTGAAAAGTTAATTATTATATGAAAAAAAATTTTGAAAAAATTTTCATGTATATTGGGATGATTTTTGTTGGATTATTGATTATCGGTTTGACCATTATATTAATACCAGCAAATTATGAACTTGAGTTTTATTTGAATGATGAATACTTGGTTGAAGGAGATATTTATTTCAATGGAGAATTTATGGGATCTACAGATAATGGATTAATTAAAATTTCTGAAAATAAAATTGGCCCAGGAGAATTAACTTTTGTAGGTTTAGATAAAGAAGGGAAAGAATATTCAATTTATTTTGATATGTATGAAGAAGATTATTATGGATATTATCTCCCCTT
>CAYQDG010000007.1:14442-28163 GCA_964416245.1 Candidatus Woesearchaeota archaeon | reverse complement strand
AAATAAAAAAAGATGACTGGGTTGAAAAAGAATATATAAGAAAACCTGCAATAAGCGAAGCAAAAAATACGAATTATTCCCTGTTCGATATTTACAAGAAAGCACATGGAATGCCTTCAGCCCCTTTTAGTCCATACGACATTTACACTTTTTAGATAGTTGCAGTTTTTATCTTTGTGATTTTTTGTTTTCTCAAATTCATTAAATATATTGAGATAGGTTTGATATTAATTATTTTATTTAAATTTTCGAACCACGTTCGTGAAATTTAATCTATTAATTACAAGCAAAGCGAGTCAAATTTTTTTCTTAATTAATTTAATCTTGTAAATATCCTCCACTTTGCAAATTCCATAATTTATGATATTCTCCTTTTTTCTTAATTAAGTTTTGATGGGTTCCTTCTTCAACAATGTTTCCTTTGTCTAATACAATAATTCTATCAGCATTCATAATTGTGGATAATCTATGCGCAATGATTATTGATGTTCTACCTTCCAACAAAACTTCCAAGGCTTTTTGAATATCGTGTTCTGTTTGTGAATCTAAAGCAGAAGTTGCTTCATCTAAAATTAATATTTTTTTGTCAGCCAAGATAGCTCTTGCAATAGAAACTCTTTGTTTTTCTCCACCAGATAATTTTACTCCTCTTTCTCCAACCACCGTGTTTTCTTTTTTTGGGAGATTTTTTATTATCCTATCTAATTGGGCAAGTTTGATGGCCTCCATTACTTCATTTCTTTTTGCTCCCGGTTTCGCAAATTTAATATTGTTATATATTGTATCATCAAATAAAATTGGTTCTTGTGGAACAATCCCTGTCTCGCTTCTCAAAGATTCTTGTTTAAATTCTCTAATATCTTTTTCATCTATTCTTATATTTCCCCCATCGACATCATACAAACGATTTAATAATTTTACAACAGTAGTTTTTCCAGAACCCGAATGTCCAACTAATGCAACTTTTTCATTGGGTTTTATTTTCAAATTAAAATTATTAAAAATTTTATTTTTTTCTTCAAATCCAAATTTAACACGATTAAATTCAATAGAACCTTTTTTAATTTTGAAATTTTTTGCATAGGGTTTATCTTTTATTTCATTTTTTATTTCGCCATATTGAAAAAGGTCTTCCATGTCTCCCATTGACCTGTAAAAGTTTCGTATTCCCCAAATAAATCTAAACAAATTGCTAGAAATCATTCCATAAAGAGAATAAATAAATACAACAGTTCCTAAAGTTATTTCTCCATTTAAAAATTCTAGAATAGGAAAATAAATCATAGCAATTAATCCAATACCAATTATGAATTGTTGGCCCATTGACATCTTTGAAAAAGTATCCCAATATCTTTTACTAGTTTTTCTAGATTTCTCAACATATTTTTGAAATTTATTTTGAATTCTTTTTTCAGAACCAAAATATTTTATCGATTCAACGTTTGTTAAACTATCAGAAATAAATCCGCTCTCTGAATCCCTTGCTTTATTCCATTTTGCATGAATTTTTTTCTGTTTGTTTTGCAAATACAAACTATAAGAAATAAAAGCCAAAACAACAAAGAGTAAAACAACTGCAGGTTTCCAAGTGAATATAGCTATGGAAGCAAATATTACCAAAAATTGAATTATGATCGGCCCTGCTTGAAATACAAATACATCAGTTATCCCTTCCATAGAAGAAGCTCCTCGATTTAATCTAGAAATTAATTTTCCTGATTTGTGTTCCGAGTGAAATCTATGAGATAATTTTAAAATATGGCCAAAATATTTCTCCTTTAAATCTTTAATTAGTTTAGGCTCTACAATAGCAATTAAATGCATATTTAACCAATTTGAAAAGCTTCTCAAAAAGACTAGTCCCAAATAAATTCCCGCAATTAATAATAAAGTTTGTACAAATATACTTTGAGATAACACTCCAGAAAGAAATTTTTCCGAATCATCAACAAACCATTTGTAAAGATATTTATCTGCAAGAAAAATAATTTCTGTAAGTATTACCATTAAAATCATTGTGATATATAATCCTTTATGTCGCGAAACAATTTTCAAATATTCTTTAAAATTTCTCTTAAAATGTATTTTCTTTTCATCTTTATTTTTCATCAATAAGATTATTGAAATAAACTTATAAAACTTCCTCTAAGAAAAACTTAAATATTTGTTTTACTTGCAAGATTATATGTCTGAAAAAGAAAAAAAAGACAAAAATAATTTTTCTAAAAAAGAAAAGAAGGAACCTAAAGAAGAAGTTTTAGAAAAAAAAGAAAAAAAAGAACAAATTACAGAAAAAGAGAAATCTGAAATCAAAGAGGAAAATTCTGAAAATAATGAAGGAGAATTAGAAGAAGTAATTGAAGAAGAAAATTATGAAAAAATAACACTAAACAGATTTTTATCGAATCCTTGGAAACAAGTTTCTTTAGAAGAAAGAAATTTTTCGCCTGTTTTAAATTTAGAAGAGGATTTACCCAAAAAAGAAAATCCAAAAAAAGATCTAGATGAAGAAAAAATAGAATATCAACTTTTCAAAGGAATCGAGGAAGGAAAATATCAATCTTTTTCTGTTGATGAAAATTTTAAGAAAGAAAACTTTTTATCCGAACAAGAAAGAGAATTAGACAAAATGAAAAGACTTTATGAAAATCCAAAAAAATTAAGCAGTGAATTTGAAAGAGAAACTGAGGGTTCAATAAAATATATTAAACCAGAAGATACAAAAAGAACAGATTATCTTTTAAGAAAAAAATTTGGAGATAATTAGATTTTTTCCGAATTAATTTATTTTTAGCTTCCATCTTCATTTTCTTTCTACCACCAAATATATAAATCCATTTCTCTTCGAATAATTATGGCAAAAAGTGGTGATTACTCAATTGGAAATCTTTACGAACCAGGATATTCTTCCTTTAATCCAAGAGAATCTCTTCCAACTTATTTAGGAAAACAAAATTTAATTTCTGCAGGCCAATTGGGTATGACAGTGGATCCCCGGACAGCAAATCAAATTTCTGAATTAAGTCGTAATTTGAATGTAGGGACTCAAGCAATAGAACTTGGTTCAATAGACATGCCAACTTTTGACACAATTCCTAAACAACATTGGGAAGAGATGCGTAGGAAGGCAAAATTAGCAGAAGCAAAACTTTCTCTACATGCTCCAATACAAGACATGGACCCCTCGGGATTTAGTCAACAAGGATGGGATGCTTCAAAAAGAGAATTAGTCGAAAGGCAATTAAAAGAAGTTATTGATAAAGCCGCAACATTGGATAAAGAAGGAAATTTACCTGTAACAATACATGGTTCTGGAACAGCTGGTTCAACTTTCAAAATAATTGGAGATAAAAAAGATTATGAACAATTAGTTGGAGTAGACAAAGCAACAGGACAGATGGTTCCAATAAAAGAATCAACACAATTCCAACCAGGAGGAAATTTGAAAGAAGGCGAAACAATCAAACCTTTGGATGCATTAGGAATGCATAATCAAACATCTTGGAGAAAAGAGGTTGACCAAGTTCTTTTTGAAAAAGAAACGGCAGACAAAATTATTTCAGATGTATATCCAGTTGCAAGAGACATTTATTTAACTCTAAAAACAAGTTCACCTGAAGAGAGAACAAAAATTTTCAGTAGCCTTCCTCAACAACAAAAAGAATTAGTTCTTAATCTTCAAACAGCAGATGCACACATACATCAAGCAAATTTAAGTGTTACAGGTTTATTTGATAAAGCATATCAATATGGGGGAAAAGATGAACAAGAAAGAGAAAAAATTAGAAAAGAATTACAAAAACTTGCAGAAGAATATGACAAAACTCTTCACGGAGGATATACAACAGACGAATTCCATAAAATAATGGAAAAAGCAAGAAAAGAGAAAAACTTGTCAGAAAAAGAAAAAGAAAAATACAATAAAATTATAATGTCCCAAACGGATTTGACAAATCAATCACATGCAATTCAGGATTTTGCAGAAAAATTAAGAGGGTATAATCCTGAAATGATTACTCCCATGGAAGATTTTGCTATAGAAAAAGGGTCAGAAACTTTTGCAAATACTGCATTGCATTCTTATAAAAAATATGGTGAAGGCGCACCCGTTGTTTCAATTGAAAACTTATACCAAGGAATGGGTTTTTCACAAGGAGAAGATTTGAATAGATTAGTAGAAAAAAGTCAAGAAAGATTTGTAGAAAATGCAATTAAAGAAGGGTATTCAAAGTCAGAAGCAGAAAAAGCCGCTAAAAAATTAATTGGAGTAACTTTTGACGTGGGTCATTTAAACATTTCACAGTCTCATGGTTTTGAAAAAAAACATTTAATAAAAGAAGCAGAAGCAATTAAAAAACATGTAAAGCATGTTCATATAACTGATAATTTTGGAAATTCAGATACTCATTTACCTATTGGAATGGGAAATGTTCCTGTTCAAGCATTACTGGAGGCAATTGGTGATGAAGGAGAAAGAGCAAGAAAAATAAATGAAGTTGGAGGATGGTATCAATATTTCAAGACAAATCCTTTTCAAGAAATTTTGGGAGCAGTTGGTTCACAAATTTATTCTGCTGGAGAAGGGCCTTCTTGGGCACAAACAGGAGGATTTCAACAAAGCTATATGGAGGGTTATGGAATGATTCTCCCAGATACACACTATCAAACTTTTGGAACAGGCTTTTCACAACTTCCACAAAGCTTAGGGGGAACAAAGGGACAATCCGGACAAGGAAGAATGGGGGGAGGAGGATTTTAAATATGTCACTAAATTTTAAAAGTAACAAAAACCACAATTTTAAAAAGTTAAAATTCTTAATTCAAATATAAAAAGATGGTGAAAAAAAAGAAAACAACAAAAAAAAGTAGTAAGAAAAAATCTACTAAGAAAGAAGGTGTAAAAAATACTTCTAAAAATATTAAAACATTAAAACTGCAAACAGATCATGAAATTGCAACAGATTTTGCCATTAAAGCATATAAAAAATTTGATAAAATTGTAAAATCAATAATTCTTTTTGGTTCTGTTGAAAAAAAAGAAATTAAGCCAGGTTCAGATATAGATATAATAATTGTAATCGATGATATTTCTCTTAATTGGGATCAAGAGTTAATTGCCTGGTACCGGGAAGAACTTGAAAAAATTTTACAAATGAATCCTTACAAAGGAAATATACATGTAAATACAATTAAACTAAGTACTTGGTGGGACGATTTATTAAAAGGAGATCCTGTTGTTTTGAACGTTATTAGGCATGGCTTTGCAATTCTTGATCATGGAGGGTTTTTTGAACCTTTGAAATTCTTATTAATCAAGGGAAAGATAAAAGGAACTCCTGAAGCAGTTTACCAATGTATTCAAAGGGCTCCAGGGCATATTGCAAGAAGTAAAGCAGCAGAATTAGCTGCAATAGATGGAGTTTATTGGTCAATGGTAGATTCAGCACATGCAGCACTAATCGCAGCAAATTATTTTCCTCCTTCTCCTGAGCATGTAATTACAGATTTGAAAGAAGCTTTCGTTGACAAGGGACTTCTTAAAATGAAATATTTAATTTGGTATAAAGATATTTATTATCTTTACAAAAAAATAGATCACAAAGAAATTTCTGATTTAAAAGGAGTAGAAATAGACATGTGGCAACAAAAAGCTGAAGAATTTTTGAAAGTTATGGTTAATTTAGTAGAAAAAATAATTGAAGGTCAATGAAAAGAATAAATTCTCTCATCGTATAGTGCCCTTAATTCATCAAAATTTTTATGAAATTCATAAATTATTTCTGGTTTTCCTTTTGGTCTTAAAGGTTCATTAGAATCTGAAAAACAATATTTAACTTTTTGAAGACCATTTCCCAAATATTTTTCTAAAACAACAACTTCAGAATCATTTTTACCTAAAATGAAAGCTTTTCTCCCATTAATATCCATTTTTCCCAAAGATAAATCTCCTAAATCTTCAACTATTTTTTTTAAATCACTCTCTTTATTTATTTTCATTTTATTTCTTTTTTTCAGTGTCTTCTTTAGGTTTATATTTTTCAGATAATTGTTTTCCAATTTCGTTATATTCACTTAGATAAGAATTTTGCATTAGAGCTAGAACTGAACCTTTTTCATAAGCTTGTGATAAAAGGCTATGGTATTGTAATGTATCTTTTGCTTTTTCATCTAATTTATTAATATCTCCTTTAGCTTTTTCTAAAGCTTTATGAATATCCATGTAAGTTTTATTTTTGAATTCATCTGCTACATCCACTTTTAGTCCAGGAGAAAATTCTTTTGCAGTTTTTTCCAAATTTCCCAAAGTTAATGTTTGCATAGCCCCTTGAGCCATTTTTTTTGCATTTTTTATTAATTCATAATTTGTTGGCATTTCAGGAGAATATCCTATACCCATGTTTTCTGCTTCTTCTCTTTGTTCTCCAAGCATTTGTTGTTTAGCTTTCAAAACATTTTCACTATTCATAAAATTGTCAGCAATACTAGAACCTTCTTTACCATAATCATTCTTTAAATTATTAGCACCTAAAAATAAAGAATTAGATTGTAAAACTTGCATTTGAAGTTTTTGCATTTCTTCAAATTCTTTTTCTTTATCTGTTGTTTCTTCCAATTTATTTTTATCTGTCATAATAAATACACAACTTTAAACTTTATAAATCTTTCTATTTTGTTGTTATGTAGAAATAGTAACAAAAATTATTCTTTCGGTTTACCTTGAAGTTTTTCGTAATCAGTTCTAATTTTTCCCGGAAGTTTTGGCTTTATTTGTTTGATAACTTTTCTTGCAAAAACAACTGCTTTTTCATTAGGAAGTGCTAAAACAAAAATTTTGCTACCTTCATTTAAAATTGCTGCTTTTCCCGCAGATTTTCCAAAAGCTAATTGCATTCCTGTCTGCATACGGTCAGCTCCAGCACCAGTAAGCATTTTATTTTCTCTTTGAATGTGGTGTGGAAAAGGAACAACTTTGAACATATATTGCCCATTGAGTTCTTTATCCATTTTTTTATTAATATATTGCCTACAAGCTTCAAATGCATTATGTCTTATTTGGACCCTTTCTGTAGAACTAACAGCTAATATATGAGGTAGTTTTCCATTTTTATATTGTTTAATTTTTCCCATTTCAAACTTAACTATTTTTTGAGGGGGAACAACTTTAATAAAAGATTTTTGTCTTCTTTTAGAAATACGAGTGTTAGGGATAACCTTTCTTTTTGAATATGCATTAGCTTTTCTGATAGTTGCCATTTTATTTTATATTGACATCAGTTCCAATTGATTGTCCAGGCAATCCTTTTTCAAAAATAGCACGAACAACGCCCTTATTCCCATGGGCTCCTGAAACTTTTCCTTTAATTAATTTCCCTGCAGGTGATTTCCACTCAACAGTTTTTCCAACTAGTTCAGTTGTTTTTTCTTTAGAATTAATCCCTTCAACTTCTATTAGCATATGCTTTTCAGTCAAAGTATGTCTTCCACGTCTAAATTGTACAACTTTTCCAGTTACCATATTGAATTAGAAGAAAATTAGTTTATAAAGTTTTCCGCGGAAAAATTTTTACGTTCAATTTTTAGAGGGGTATATAAAAATTACAATTTGTTCTTTTTCAAAACATAAATCATTCTTCCAACAACCTGGTTGTCTCTAAATTCACTAATCCCCTCTTCAACCAAGCTATGTCCCGTCCTAGAACAAATATTTTCAATATCACAAGATAATCTTATTTTACCAATTCTAATATAAGGAGAAGTAAATACAATTTTGCCTTTAACATTTCCTTTAATATTGTTAATAACTTGGACCATTAATTTCTCAAAATTTTTCAAGGTTTTTTCAGCATGATTTTTTGTGGGTATTTTTTTTAAAGTTTCTCCTAAATCTGGTTCAGTTGTAACACCGGAAACTTCCGGTATGTTGACTTTTGTTGAATCAAAATTAATTAATAAATAATCATTTTCCGAAAAACCAAACCATTTCAAATTTTTTTCAGAACCCTTGATTGCTTTTTCATCCTTGTCAACTCCAACGACATTTATACCTTGCAATAGAGCCTCTTGCAATACAGTCCCAACTCCACAAAAAGGATCCAACAATTTATCTTCTGGTTTCAATTCAGCTAAATTTATCATTATTTTTGCAAGACGTGGAGAAATTGCCAAGGATTCTCGCCTAATTGGTTTTTCCATATCTCTTTTTTCTAGAGATTCATAATCACAATGAGAAATTATTTTTCCAAAATATTCTTTTTCTTTACCTTCGAATAAAAAATATTCTTCGTCTAACAATTTTGAAGAAGGAATTTCTATTTCTTCCCCATTTTGCATTTTTATATTCCCCGTTAAATGTTTTTCAGTTGCTTTTATTTTTTCCTCTTTGAAACGCTTTTTCAAATAATCTTGTATAAATTCATAATTTGAAGAAAAATCCCAGATAACATAGGTCAATTTATTTTCTTCCCCCAAATAAATCATTTTTTCATTTAATTTTCCGTCTAATTCACTAAACTTACTTTCCACAATAATTTCTCCAATAGCTAAAACCCCTCCAAAAGAATTAACAATTTTTGGATCAATAGAATTTTTAACTTCAATTAATAAACCATTGTTATTCAATTCAAAATTCAAAACAGGATTCGCTTCTTTTTTAAAATATGATAACACTTCTCTCTTAGACAATTCGGGGTTTCTCCCCAAAACAAATAAATATTTCATAAATTTAATAATTAAAACTCCTTTATATGATTATTGAAAATTTTAAACAAGTTTTTATCCATAAAAATAAATTAATTAAAACATAAATTCCTCAAAATCAATGGAAAAGATAAAATAATTTTGTGAATTTGCATGTCATACTTTTTTAAAATGTGGAAGCTACCTTTAATTTTGGCGAAAGCTGTAAAATTGATTTACCCTAAATTCAAAAAATTAAAATTTTCTAAGAAAGAATTAAATACTTGTAGCATTTTAATTTTATATGAACACAGATAATTTAAGAAAACTTGATTTTGAGAAAATTAAAAAATATACAAATTTCATGAATGCAGGAGGATTAAAAAATATTCAAATGAATTATGGAAAAATAAAAAATTTTCTAAATAATAAAGACATAGATTATTTAGAGGGATTAAAATTAGAATTAGAAAATTCCTTTTTTAATAGATATTTTTTCTATCCGAGAACCTATTCTCTTGTATGTAAAAAATTAAAAGAAACAAAGGAAACAAAAAAGAATTTAGCTGATTTTTTTTATGATATGTCTTTAACCAAATAAACATTCTTCGCCACATCTTTTAAATGCTTTACCAACTCCTGCAGGTCCAAGTTTAATCCTTCCAAAAATTCTTGCAACAATTAAAATATGTTCATTCAAATTATTATTTTTTAATAAATTCAATAAAATTTTTCCGGGTTGTCCAACTTCTCCGTCATTTTTAAAAATTTCTTCATCTTTGAAAGAAATCCCATAACATATATGACAAATTTTCTTATCTTTCAAAGAAATTTTTTCAACAATTTCTTTAATTTCATCCAAATTATTTATTTCAAACAAATATCCAAAAAACTTTGATTTATCTACAATTATTTTAGAATTGTTTTGCAAGTTCATTTTAAAGAATAATTTCAAATTTTCCAAGTTCTCTTTTCAAAATTTTGAATATGTCTGGATTAAATTCTACAAATTCAGATTTTTTTTGTTCAGACATGGCTTTTTCAACTTCTTCCATTGAAGAATCAATCAATTTATCTTCAACTTTTTTTATGATTTTTCCATCAAAAATAAATGTTTTTCCATTAGCATTTAATATTTCAACAATTTTATCTTTCAATTTCAATCTCATCCTTCCTTTTTCTATGGAAACTAAATCTTTTCTTTGGTTAAATTCAACAAGGTCCCTGATTAAAATATCTGCATCCCTTCTTGCTCTATCAATTTTATGAGAATTTGATTTGCCTTTTTTGAATTCTTCTCTTGCAGCAATTATTGATTTTAGGATTCTTAAATGCTGTTTACTGAATTTTCCTTCTTTTACATAAACTTTTTCAAATTCTTCAAATAATTTTTCTTGAGGTTTTTTGCCCATCAATGTTTTTAATCCCTCAACAACATCTTTAAACAATTCTTCAATTGTTTTTCCTTGATATTTTTTCTCAATTTCTTCTCTTAATTTTTTCATTCTCGCCAAAAAATCTTCCGTTTCTTTCAAAAGTTTATCAATTTCTTTTCCAGAAATTTCTTTAATTTTTTCATGTTCATAATCTCTCCATGTTTTGATTATTTTTTCTAAAAAATCAACATATTTTTTTTCAAGCATGCCTTTATCTAAAAATTCTTTTTTAAAAATAGGAACCAATTCTTTTTTAGCATTTGGGGGAGGATTTCCATTAAGCATTGCAATTGCTTGTGCTGGAGTTGTAACTCCCCAAAAAATATTGGTAAAAATGTCAGATAATAATGTTTTTTTACTTCTTAGAATAACACCATCTCCCATGCTCATAAACATATCAATAGCCTCGGGAGAAGGTTTAAGTTTGCCCATTCTCAACAATGATTTCCAGGGCATAAATGTTCCACGGTCATACAATGGAACCCCATCCCTAATAAAAGTGAACATAACGGGATGAGCATCTTTAACAGCGTCCCAAAAATCTGTCAATAAATAAATCTGGGGTTCAAGTTTGTTTTGAACTCCTGCAATTTGACTGGCTTCTGCAACATATTGGTAAATAATTCCTCTTAATCTTTCCAATAGTTCTCTCCGAGGCATTCTCTTAACATCTGTATCATTAATTATGACAAAAACATCAACATCTGAAGTTTTTTCGGCGTCACCTCTGATTAAGCTTCCCCCAATAACATAACTAACAACATATTTTTCAAATTTCTGCAAAACAAGAGATTTATGGATTTCAGCAACCCTCAATGAACCTAAAATTCCCTTGTCATACAAAGGATAAGACATAGAAATTGCTCCAGATAACTCAAATTTTTGATCAAAACAAATTTCCCAAATTTCTGAAGGGGTTAAAATGTGAAACCAAATTTTTTCCGTTGAATTTTCTATTCTTTTTATGATTTCAGTTTTTATTTTTGGTATTTCTTTATTTTTATTGTCTGGTACAATTAAACAAATATGGACATGTTCTTTTGATTCTTCAGGAGCTTCCTCTTCCTCAATAAATTTTGGAATTGCTTGAGGAGGCAAAATTCCCATTGCCTGAATATATTTGTATTTTTTTATAATAAAATCCTTTAATTTTTCTAATTCTTTTTTTGTTTTTTCAAATTTCTTTTTTTGTGCTTCAGGATCTTCTTGTTTTGGAGTGGGATTTTTAGAATTATTATTTAAATCCATGCCCGGAATTGTTTCATTAGGAACCATATTCAAAATAAAAGTTTCCCGTTTATAAAAGTTTGGAAATAAAATAATTTTTCAGAAATAAATAATATTAGATGCTTTGCATTGGTTCGATTTCAAAAAAATAAAATAAATATGGACCCGGCAGGTGAGCAATGTTCACGAGCCTCAAAGCGTAAGCTCGGGAGTGAGCTTGCGAATTAGAACCGTTGCCTTGGTTCGATTTCAAAAAAATAAAATAAATATGGACCCGGCAGGAATCGAACCTGCGATCTACTCGGTGTAAACGAGGTGTCATAGCCACTAGACCACGGGTCCATATGAATAATAAAACGATGAGAGTTTATTTTAAAAATGTTTTTATTGGAATTTCATAAACATAGTTTTATAAACTGACTAAAATAAGAATTAAAGTAATAAAATAGTTAGATGAAATTCTTTTCTCAAAATTATTGTAATTATCAAAATAAAATGGAAAAATTTAGAAAATTAGGGTTAAGCGAAGAAGTTTTGAAGACATTGGCAAATATGAAAATTGAAAATCCTTCTGAGATCCAAGAAAAAACAATTCCTTTAGTTTTGGCCGGAAATGATGTGATTGGGGCTTCAAAAACTGGAAGTGGAAAAACTTTGGCATTTTCTTCAGCAATTATTGAAAAAATAAATCCGGAAAAAAAAGTAAAAGCTCTAATTTTGACTCCCACAAGAGAACTAGCAGAACAAGTAGCTGGAGCAATAAAACAATTTTCAAAAGACAATCTAAAGGTAACTGCAGTTTATGGAGGAGTAAATATAGATACGCAAATAAGAAAAATGAAAGGAACAGATGTCCTTGTTGGAACTCCTGGAAGAATTTTGGACCACTTAAATAGAAATACTCTCAGTTTGAATAAAGTTGAAATGCTTATATTAGATGAATTTGACAGAATGCTAGATATGGGTTTCGTTCACGATGTAGGCAAAATAATCTCGGAATGTCCAAAAAAAAGACAAACAATGCTTTTTTCAGCAACAATTTCGGCAGACGTAGATTACATTTCTAAAAAATATATGAATAATCCAAAGGAAATTTCAGTAGAATCTTTTGTGGATCATTCAAAATTAAAACAAATTTATTATGATGTTCCAGATGGATTAAAATTTTCATTATTAGTCCATTTGTTAAAAGAAGAAAGTTCTGGATTAGTGATGGTTTTTTGTTCTACACGTAGAAATGCGGATTTTGTTGTAACAAATTTGAATAATTTAGGAATAAATGCAAAAGCAATTCATGGCGGAATGGACCAGAAAAAAAGAATAAGAGTTTTAGAAGAATTTAATGGAAAGGGAGGAATTGGAATAATTGTTTGCACAGATGTTGCAGCAAGAGGTTTGGACATAAAAGGCGTTTCACATGTTTATAATTATGATTTGCCAAGAGATCCAACAGATTATATTCATAGAATTGGAAGGACTGCAAGAGCAGGAGAAAATGGGAAAGCAATAAGCATTTTAGCTTCAAGGGACTATGAATTTTTTTCAGATATAATAAATCATGAGAAAACAAAAATTGAAGAAATACAACTTCCCTACATAAAAAAAGTGGAAATTGTTAGAGATACGGGAAGGAGAAATGATTCAAGAAGAAATTTTTCTCAAAGAAGGGGAGGTGCATACAGTAAGGGGAATTCTTCTAGAACGGATTCAGGAAGAGGAAGAAATAACCGAGTAGAAATGTTTGATGCTGTATGCAAAAAATGTGGAAAAAAATGTCAAGTCCCATTCAAACCTACATCCGGAAAAGGAGTTTCATGCAGGGAATGTTTTATTCCAAAAGATTCAAATAGAAGAGGTGCTTCTGGGAGAAGGAGTGACTCGAGAGGTAGAAATTCAAATAGAAGTGACTCAAGAAGAGGTGATTCATACTCAAGAGGAAGAAGTGACTCAAGAGGAAGAAGTGATTCAAGAGGAAATAGAGATTCTAGGGGAAGAAATAGTTTCAATTCAAATAATTCAAATTCAAGAAGAAATTTTTCTAAAAAAAGAAAAACTGATTCAAGAAACAACTCTCAAAGAGACAGAAGAAGATAAGTGATATTAGACGGGGTAATTTCTGGGTCAAAAGAGATTTGAGAGGTGATTTATTTTTTATAATTATTATGAATCTTAAAAAAACAAAGATTGTCAATGACCAAACATAAATTGAATCTAAAATTAAAATCTGACTTTAAATTAATTATTGTATTAAAAAATGATATGCGCGAGCCGGGATTTGAACCCGGGTCACAACGTTGGCAACGTCATATACTAACCACTATACTACTCACGCTTGAATTAAATATGCACCCTTTCTTTAAAAATTTAATCTAACAATAAACT
>CAYQDG010000007.1:4550-14342 GCA_964416245.1 Candidatus Woesearchaeota archaeon | reverse complement strand
AAAATGGTTTTATTTCCGATTTTAGGCGCATTATCAAAAGCAATAGCAGAAATAACAGAAAGATTTGTTTTAATGAAAGAAATAATAAAAACAAAACAATATCAAGCTTTGCAATTTTTAGGAATTACAATTCTTCTTGCTCCATTATTGTTCTTTTTTTGGAAATTAGATCCTGAAGCATTACTTTGGAAAAATTTATTGATTCTTTTATTAATTGGTATAATTTCAATAGCTGCAAATTGGTTTACCTTCACATCAATGAAATGGCAAAAACTTTCAAAATTGGAACCAGCAAAAATGACAGAACCACTTTTTGTTGTAGTTTTTGTTTTAATTTTTAGTTACATAATAAGCCCAACAATTTACGAAAGAAATTTACATTCTTTAATTCCAGCAATAATTGCAGCATTAGCTTTGATTTTTTCACATGTAAAAAAACATCACCTAGAGTTTAACAAATATTTTATTTTTGCTTTAATTGGAAGTTTCTTATATGCTCTTGAATTGGTTTTTGCTAAATTAATTTTAGATTTTTATTCCCCCGTTACAATGTATTTTGCTAGAAGTATTTTGGTTTTAATTGGAACAATCATTGTTTTCCGACCAAATCTTTTTGAAAATTTAGATAAAGCAACAAAATTGCAAATATTTTTAGCAGCTTTTATGTGGGTCGTTTATAGACTTGCAATTTATTATGGATACACTTCAATTGGAATTGTAGAGACAACATTAATCTTGCTGTTAGCACCAATTTTTGTTTATATTATTGCTTGGAAATTCTTGAAAGAAAAATTAACTTGGAAAAACATTGTCGCATCAATTGTTATTGTTGGTTGTGTAGTTTATGCGACATTTATATAATCAAAAATCCTAAAAACCTTCACTTATTTCTATAATTATGATAATTGACGTACATGCACATCTAGATTTTCTCCCAGAAGAAAAGTTAATTGAAATTCAATCAAATCCACACATTTCCCTAGTTATAACCAACTCAGTAAATGTTGAATCAAACAAAAAGAATTTAGAACTTGCAACAAAATATCCAAAAATAAAATATGCAGTAGGATTATATCCTGAAGATAATTTAATCCAAGAAAACATTGAAGAACTAAAACAACTAATAGGAAAAAATAAAGAAAAAGTAATGGCAGTAGGAGAAATAGGTTTGGACAAAACAGAAAATCTTGATTTTGAAAATCAAATCAATTTTTTTAAACAACAATTAGAAATTGCAAAACAACTAAATGTTCCAGCAATAATCCATACTAGAAAAGCAGAGAAAGAAGTTATAGATATTTTAGAAGAATTAAATTATCCAAAAATAATTCTACACTGCTTTTCAGGAAATTTCAAATTAGTTAAAAGAGCAATAGATTTAGGATATTATTTTTCAATTCCAACAAATGTTGTTAGAGCAGAACACTTCCAAAAAATGCTAACTTTAGTTCCACACAATCAAATCTTAACAGAAACAGACACCCCCTATCTTTCACCATTCAAAGAAAAACAAAACGAACCCGGCTTTATTTTAGAATCAATAAAAAAGATGTCTGAAATTTGGAAAATTCCTGAAAAAGAAGTTGAAAACCAAATAGAAAAAAACTTCAAAAATCTATTCAAAATATAAAACTAATCCTATACAAAATCAAACTAATTAATCCGCATAATAAAGTTCCCCAAAGAGTATCAATCAAAGCAAAACTTTTCGAATAGTTCTTCAAAGTTGCAAGGTTAGTTGTATCATAAATTCCATAAATTAAGAATCCCATGGCTGCACCATACAAGAAAAATTCTGTGTTATTGCTTGCTAAATTAAAAACAAAAAAGACAATACCAAAAATAATTAACATCCAAGATAAAAGTCCCGGAAAAAACCAAATATTCCAACCTTTTTCGTCCACCCTTCCAATTCCCTTAAAAGATTTCAAATAAAACTTTTTATTCAAAATATTTATCCAAAGATAATCAATAACCATCAACAAAGGTATACCAATCAAAAACAACCAAAAATTAAATTCCATAAAATAACTAAGATATTGTTTTTTAAAAATGTAGTGACTAATTAAGGAATTATCTCAGGTCCGAAATATTTCTCAAAATCAAAATCTTCTTTTTTAACTTTCCCACTCTCTAAAAACTGCTTCACCTTGGGAACAACCTTTTCCCTAATCCCATCAATCAAATGTTTTATAGTTTCACAAATTAAATCATCTCCTTCTTTTGGCCATAATTTGGCTTCTCTCCAATATAAACATCTGCCTCCACAAACCTTCAGATATTTACAAGTATTACAACCACTTATTTCTCTTTCTCGTGTAATTCCTTTTTCAATATCCCCACAATACAAATTCTTAACAGAATTCATAATAGGGCAAGCTGATAAATCTCCTTTTGTATTAATAGAAAAATTTGAATGGCCAGCTCCACATGGCAATTTTTTGTTATTATCCCATCCCATCAAACGGGCCAAAATACCTAAAAAAGGATAAAATTTCCAAACTTTCCCTTTATCTAGTTCTTTAATCCAAAAATCTAACAATTCATCTATAGAATCATTATATTCTTTAACAAATTTACTAAATTTTTCTAGATCAAAATCATTTTTATAAAATCCAGCATCAATTTGCCAATGGACAGAATCAAAAAAGCCCTTATTAATTAATTCCACCAAATGCATAACTTGTTCATAAACATCTCCTTCGGTAATTACCATTCTAGCAACAATTTCGCCCTTGTATCCTTTTGATCTAATCTCTTTTAAATTGGAAATAATTTTGTCATAATGTGTTGGGCCCTTTGTAGAGCTATCTTTTTCTTTAGTTCCATCAATTGAAACTAACATTTTTTCTAATTTCATTAAATAATTTTTTGGGATTTTATCTAAAAGCATACCATTCGTTTGAATCATGAACCTGCAATCAACATTATCTATTATTTTTTTAATTTTATCTAACATAATCAAAGGTTCCCCCCCATAAAAAATTAAAACATCTTCCGATTTCAAAAATTTCTTCAATTTTTCAACTGGAACTTCAGAATGAATTGGTGTTTTCATGTCATAATCCCATTTTTTTTCAAGGCCATTATCAAATTCTTCCATAGATTTTCCATAGCAATAGCTACATTTCAAATTACACACTTCTGTTAAAATGATATGGTAATGCATATCCTCAAGAAATAATTTCAATTTAAAGAGGTTTTGATTCCATAAAAAATAAAATTCTAATTAACTAACTAGTTTTAATTTATCTCGTAGAATGCTTTCATCTTCAGGATTAGTAACACCTAGACAGGATTCATCAGTTTCATAAATTTTCATTTTAATTTTCCCTTCAGAAATTAAATTATTTAACTCGGTAGGCAAATAACATTCAATTTTAGGATTATTTTTATGTTCTTCTTTAAATTTAACAAGTTTCTCATAAAGCATATCTAAAGTTTCTTTTCTTAATCCAAAAAGATTCATACTACATAAATCATTTTTATTTAATCCCTTTTCCTCCAAATTATTTTCCTCAATTCCTAATGTTTCAGTAATTTTTTTTACAAAACCATTTTCCTCTTCGAAAATACCCCGATTAAAAGCTCCTTTGTCAGGCATAACATTTCCCAATTTGTAACCCAAAGTCATATTATTTTTATTTTCATTCAGGTGATCAAACAAAATAGAAAAAACCTCTTCGCCATAAATATCATCCCCATTACAAATAACAAAAGGACCATTAATCAAATCTTTAGCAGAACACAATGCATCATTAGTTCCCCATGGGCGAACGCGTAAACTTTCATCATATTCTTGAAGTGCATAAACAATTGGAATTCCCCGATAAGAATTACCGAAATAATCTCTAAACTGTTTTTCAGTTTTATGACTCACAATAAAAATAATTTTCTTAAAACCATTTAATAACGCTTGATTTAAAGAATACTCAAGAAGAGTTTCACCTCCAGGGCCAACTTTGGCAAAAGCCTTGGCTTTTCCTCCAAAACGACTAGATAATCCTGCTAACATATAAACTAAAGATATTTTTTTCATGTTCTCCACAATAACCTTTTCTTTTTAATAATTGTTGTAGTTTCAAAAAATTCTTCAACAATTATTGCTAATAACGGAATGGCTAATTTAATTATTAATCACAAGGTTTAGTTTGTTAATTTTAACCCAACCCATTCATAAATCCAGGCATACTTCCAGAATCATTCATTCCTTTTTTTGAAGGTTTTGCCAAAATAACATCATCAATTCTTAAAATCATTGTTGCAACATCTGTTGCAGAATCAATTGCTTGTGCTTTTATTTTGTAGGGCTCAATAATTTTAGAATTCAATACATTTTCAATTTTATTAGTAAATAAATTTAATCCATAATTTTTCTCCCCAGAGTCATGTAAAGATTTTAATTCAGTTAAAATTTCAATGGGATCAAGTCCTGCATTTTCTGCTAAAGTAGAAGGGATGAATTCCAAAGAATTAGCAAATTCTTCAACTGCCAATTGTTCACGGCCACTCAGGCTTTGTCCAAATTCTTTTAATTGTTTAGAGATTTCCATTTCAATTGCTCCTCCTCCTGGAACAACCAATTTGGTGTTTAATGCAGAAGCAATATCTCCAAGTCCATCTTTGAGAGCTCGTTCAATTTCATCAACTACATGCAAGGTTCCACCATGAATTAAAATGGTAACTGCTTTTGGGTTTTTACATTCTCTAATATACGTCATTGTTTCTCCAAATTCTTTAATTTCTTCAACACATTCAGCTTCACCCAATTCAAAAGAACGCACTTCATTTAAATTTGAGATAATTTTGGCACCAGTTGCTTTCGAAATTTTTTCCATGTCGGATTTGGCAACACGCCTACAACAATAAATTCCTTGTTTAGCCAATAAATATTGAGCAAAATCATCAATTCCCTTTTGGCAAAATAAAACATTGCATTCAGTTTCAGCAATTTTTTCAACCATTGCTTTGATAGTTTTTTCTTCTTCACCCAAAAAAGTTTGCAATTCAGTATGGCTAGAAATATTTATTTTGGTATCAATTTCGGGAGTTTTCAATTCCAAAGGAAAATCAATTAAAAGAATTTTAGCATCATGAACTTCTTTTGGCATATCTTTAGAAACTTTTTCTTTATCTAGAACTATTCCCCTAACAAGTTCGGTATCTTTTATTCCATCTCCCAAAATCTTTTCAATTTTTATATCATCCAAATCAACTTTTCCATTATTTGTTACTGTTTTAATAGCTTGAACTAAAATTTCTGAAAATTTTTCTTTTTCTCCTTCCGCTCCTTTCCCAGTCATGGCAGTCATTGCAATTTGTCTTAAAACTTCTTCATTTTCAGGGCTAATTTTTAAAGAAACTTCACTCAAAATTTCTTGTGCTTTTTGTTGTGCTAATCTATATCCTTTGACAATCACAGTTGGATGGATTTTTTTATCTAACAACCTTTCAGCATTTTCTAAAAGTTTACCTGCAATCATAACAGAGGTTGTTGTTCCATCTCCAACTTCTTTTTCTTGTGTTTTGGCAATTTCAACCATCATTTTTGCAGCAGGATGTTCAATCTGCATTTCATCCAAAATAGTAACTCCATCATTAGTAACAATAATTTCATTTGTGGGGGTTACAAGCATTTTATCCATTCCTCTTGGACCCAAAGTAGTTTTAACCACTTCAGAAACCATCTTGGCAGCTAAAATATTATTTCTTTGAGCATCCTTACCTAAAACTCTTTCAACATCTTCAGACATAAATTCGTTTTTTCTATTCATGTAAAAAAAAATCTTGATAATTATATAAAGATTGTTGTCCCAATCAAAATATATATAAAACTAAAATTCATCATATAATCATGGCTGAAAAAGATACAATATTTTCAAGTAAGGTAAAATATGTTGGAATTTTCAATTTCAAAGATTTTTATCAATTTTGTTATGAATGGCTTTCAGATGAATTCGGATTAACAGTAGAGGAAGAAGAATATTCAGAGAAGATTTCTGGACCAGTAAAAAACATAGATATCAAGTGGAAAGGTTCAAAAAAAGTTTCAGATTATTTTAAAAATGAAGTCAAAATAGAATTCAAAATCATTGCAATGTCTGAAGTTGAAGTTAATCAAGGTGGAACGAAAGTGAAAACAAATAAAGGAGAAATTGGAGTTAAAGTAAAAGGTATTTTAGTAAAGGATTATGAAGGAAAGTTTGAAACTTCTGCTAAAATGAGTTTGTGGAGAGGAATTTACGAAAAATGGATTATTGGGGGAAGAGTTAAAGAATATGAAGATAAACTTGCAGGAGATTGTGATGAATTTTTGGGCCAAGCAAAAGCTTTTTTAGATATTTCTGGCCAAAAATAACTTTGAAGTACAACAATGTTCTTTGAATACAGAAATCTTTATATACAAATTTAGCGATTTTTTTATATGAAAAAACTATTTTATTTATTAGCAATAATTTTTCTCTTGCCAACAATAATGGCAATAGATTTAGATGTTGAAAAAATTGGAGAAAAAGAAGTAATGATAGTTGGACTTGAAGATCCAATTCCTTTTGAAATTAATGTTACAAATAATGGTATATCAGATGAATTCAAATTTTATACTTTTTTTGGACTGGGAATGAAACCAGATGAATTCATTTCAATAAATTCGGGAGAATCAAAAAATATGACTCTTTATATTTACCCAATTTCAGATACAAAAATGAGAGGAAATGTTATTTTCAATTATTTTATAAGATCAAGGAATAAAGAAAAAATTGAAGAAAAATTGTCTGTTAAGATAATAGAGCTTGGGGAAGCTTTCAGGATTGGAGCACAATCAATAGATCCAGAATCTAATTCATTAACAATTTATTTTGAAAATAGGGTTAACTATGATTTTGAAGAACTTTCTGTAAAATTTTCTTCTGCATTTTTTAATTTTGAAGAATCTTTTTCATTGAAACCTTATGAAAAAGAAGAATTTGAAATCCAATTAGATAAAGAAAATTTCAAAAGTTTAATGGCAGGATTCTATACTTTAAGTGCAAGAATAAATATGGAAAATTTAGAAGATACAATTGAAGAAAAAATTGTTTTTGAAGAAAAAGATTTACTAGAAACAACAACAGATAAATATGGTTTTATAATTTCAACAAAAGTAATTGAAACAAAAAACAAAGGAAATACAATAAATAGCGCCGAGACAATAATAAAGAAAAATATTTTTTCTAGATTATTTACAACTTTTAATCCTGAACCCTCTTCTATAAATAGAGGGGGTGCAACTATTTATTATGCCTGGAAAGAAGAATTAAATCCTGGTGAAATACAAAAAATAAATGTTAGAACAAATTGGTTGTTGCCTTTTTTGGTAATCTCTTTCATTGTTTTAATTATTGTTTTCTTGAAAAAATATTCTAAAACAGATTTAGTTTTAAGAAAAAAAGTTTCTTTTGTAAATGCGAAAGGAGGAGAATTCGCTCTTAAAGTTACTGTAGTTGTAGAAGCAATGAAGTATTTAGAAAATGTGGTTGTTTCAGATAGGTTGCCCCCTTTAGTAAAAGTTTATAATAGATTTACAGGAGAAGTTCCAAAAAGATTCCATAAATCAAAAAAAATGTTTGAGTGGGATTTTGAAGAATTAGAAAAAGGAGAGAGGAGAGTTTTATCCTACATAATTTACTCAAAAGTTGGCGTTTTAGGCAAATTTGCATTACCTAGAACTACTGCCAGATTCAAATTAGAAGATAAAGAAAAAGAAGTTAATTCAAATAAAGCTTATTTCTTAGCAAATCAAAAAGTAGAAGATTTAGAATAATAAGAACTTTTAAAAACAGACATTCATTAAAATTTTTGTTATTACAATAACTTAAAATCCATCCATAGCTCAGTGGTAGAGCGCTTGGCTGTAGATAACTAAGGTGGAGAGTCGTTTTTCGATAATCTATGAAACCCTAAAAGTCAAGAAACTTTTGGTACAAGCAGTACCCGAGAGGCCCCCAGTTCGAATCTGGGTGGATGGATATAAAAAGTATCCAGCTTTTTGCTGGATACTTCATTTTTATTTCAGATTCTTATCGGTTAAAATTCAAATGAATTTATTTTCTTCAGAAAATCCCCAATTTCAAATCCGAGTATTTTTGAAATTTTTAATAAACGAATACAATGAATTTAAAGAATATTTCAAGGATGCGAGTTGCGGTGGATGGATAATTGAGGGCTGAAATGCCCTCTTATTTTTTTACTATATTCGAACTTTCGAATCCGAAGACCTTCTGATGTCATCAATTACAAATTTTTCTAATGGCAGGAGTCATTCATTTTTATTTCAGATTCTTATCGGTTAAAATTCAAATGAATTTATTTTCTTCAGAAAACCTCTGATTTTAAGAGGACAATTTATTTTTTTCAATTTTTTTATTAAATAATTGCCATACAAATTATACTTAAATAATAGATTTTCTAAACTATATTCAAATAAATAGAAGAGTTTATATACTATTAAATTATTCACAAGATTATAAAAATGAGGTGCAAGATATTTTTCTTGCAAAAAACAAAAAATGTATGAAGAAGATGAATTGCCGAAATTCGACAACGATGACAGAGATCTCGAAGAATTTTGCGACGAGTTTTTAGATTAAACAAAATTAAATTTTTGTTAGAATGACTTCGTTGTTTTCGAGAGAGAGTTCTGTCTGATTACTTTCAATTTTTATTTTTAGTTCTTCAACCTTTATTTTTTTTAACGCAATATTAATAAATTCAATGTTAAATCCCCTGCCAATTTCCATTTTTTTCAATTCTGTTTTTTTTATTTCTTTTTCATCAGCAAAAATTAATAATCTTGGCTCATCTACAACTTTAAATCCATCATTAAATATGGATATATTCAAATCAAGATACATTCCATTGCTTTGAGCAGAAACTTTCCTAATCATAAGATCTGGATAACTTGGAATTTCATATAGTCTATTTATTTCTTCAACGATTTCTTTTCCAATTGTTTGTTCACATCTACTAACAGGATACATTAAATTATTAGGATTATCAGAATGATTAAATCCAAGGACATGCAATAATTCATGTATTGCAACATTTGGTTTTTCACAGTCAGAATTTCTTATCAATAGAATTTGTCCATTTAAAATAAAATTAAATTTTTCACCTTTTGTAATATTTGTTGGGCCCCCTTCTCCAGCAATAAATAAACCTTCCTTTACCTTGTTTCTCTCTTCACAAAATACTAAAATTTCTCCTGAATTAGAAAGTTCATAAAAATCTAAAACAGTTTCATTCTCAATTATATCAAATGCCCACCTCATATCTGATTTTTTTCTAATATTGCAATCTTCACTTATGGAATATGAAATTTTTGAATCAGGAAAACGCATATTTTCATAAAATTGCATAAGAACTTGGTTCCCTTCTAAACTAAAATTATCATTATTATTTTCAACCCCATAAACAATTTTTTCTGTGGGGATTAACCAATAAAATCCAAGCATTAAAATCATTAAAATACTAATAATGGCCAAAAAAATATTTGCAATTCTCATAAAATAGATTAGAAATATATTTATTTAAATGTAATTAAAATAAAAAATAAAAATAAAAACTTACTCTTCTGATTTTTCTTCTTCAGAATTTTCTGATGATTCCTCAGTTTCTTCTGCAGTCTCTTCTGAATCACTCTCCCCTTCAGAATCTTCTTTAGCTTCACCTTCAGCACTTTCAGTTTCATCTGAATCACTTTCTTCAGAATTTTCTGATGATTCCTCAGTTTCTTCTGCAGTCTCTTCTGAATCA
>CAYQDG010000007.1:0-4450 GCA_964416245.1 Candidatus Woesearchaeota archaeon | reverse complement strand
CTTTCCTCAGAATCTTCTTCAGCTTCACCAAGAACTTCTTTAGCTTCGCCTCCAGCCTCTTTGGCTTCAGAAAGAGCTTCCTCTGCCTTTTTTTCAGCTTCCTCTGCCTTTTCTAAAGCTTCTTGTGCTCTTGCTTGAGCTTCTTCGGCTTTAGCTTCACGCATTTGCTCTTCAGCTTCTTCAACTTTAGCTTCAGCAGCTTCTACAGAATTATCTGATTCAGTTTCTTCATTTTCCGGGGAATTTTCTTTTTCACTAGATTCCTCAGTAGTTTCAGAACTTTCTTCAGGTGCAGTTTCTTGAGTTTCATCAGTTTCCTGAATTTTTTCTTCTTCTGTCATTTTTTCCTCTTTTATTTAATTCTTCTATAAATGGAGACTTTATTTTTTAAACGTTGTGTATTACTAAAATATACTCCTATGAAAAAATAATTTTTTCAAATTTAATCTTCCTGTTTCAAAACTTACAAAATTATTAAAAACCAAAGAAAATTTTTAAGCTCTGTTGAGGTGAAAATATGGAAAAAATTACAATAAATGAATCATTTTCAAATGAAGATTTAAGTTTTTTTGAAAAATTAGAAAAAAAGGAATTTGAGTCTTCAAAAATTTTAGATTTGAAAGTAAGGGCAGAAGAAATGTCAAACGACCAAGTCATTACCGAACTTATTTCTTATGAATTGATAGAAGAAAATCTTTCGTATAAGCTCCCCTACCAAATAAATGGTGCGCTAAAAATTTTAAGAGATTTAAATGGTTCTGCTCTTCTAGCAGATGAAGTTGGACTTGGAAAAACAATCACTTCTGGACTTATATTAAAAGAATGCATTGTAAGAGGTTTTGTTAAAAAAGTTTTAATTTTAACTCCTCCTTCCCTAGTGGATCAATGGGTAAGAGAATTAAAAGAAAAGTTCGAATTAGATTTTAAAATAATTGAAAAAGAACAAGATTGGGAAAATGCAGATTTTGCAATTGCATCAATAGATAGAGTGAAAATTTTTAATAAAAAAATAAGAGAATTCAGACATAAAAAAGCCCATGAAATAGAATGGGATATGTTGATGGTTGACGAAGCACATAAATTGAAAGAAAAAAATACTGTTCGGTGGAAATTTGTAGATAAGTTACAAAAAAAGAGATTTTTGTTATTGACAGCAACCCCTTTTCAAAATGATTTATTAGAATTATATAATCTTTTACATCTTCTAAAAAAAGGTCATTTGGGCACAATAAAAGAATTTAGAAAAAAATTTTTGCATGGTGGAAATAAACGTTATCCTCTCAATCCAAAAGATTTGAAAGCAAAATTAGATGAAGTAATGGTTAGAAGAAAAAGAAATGAAACGGGAATAAAATATAAAAAAAGAATTCCAAAAATAGTTTCAGTAGAACAAACCAAAGAAGAAGAAAAAATTTATGACAAAATTACAGAACTTTTAAAGGAACAATATTTTCATTCAAATGGAAATGCAATAAATGGTAGATTAATTGTTTTTGCTTTACTCCCAAAAATGACTTCATCTTCAAAATCTGCAATAGAATCTTTGGAAAAAATAGCAAACGATAAAAAATATCATTTTGAAACAAGAAGATTCGCAAATGAAATTTTAAATGATTATAAAAACTTAAAAAAAGATTCAAAAATAGAAAAACTTGTAGAAATAATAGATAACACATTGAAAGAAAATCCTAAAGAGAAAATTTTAATTTATACAAAGCACCCTTCCACGGTTGAATATATGGTAGAAAAATTAAAAAAATACAATTTAAAAATAACTCAATTCAAAGGAGGACTTACAAGAGAAGAAAAATCTGAAAGAATAAAAGAATTCAAATATAAATCTCAGATTCTTATTTGCACAGATGCTGGAGCAGAAGGATTAAACCTACAATTTTGTAAAGTTTTAATTAATTATGATTTGCCTTGGAATCCAATGTCTGTGGAACAAAGGATTGGAAGGTTAGATAGGATTGGACAAAAAAATGATATGAATATTTATTCTTTGGCAACAAAAGGTACAATGGAAGAATATGTAGTGGATTTGATTATAAACAAAATGTGTTGTGTTGGTTTAGTTATAGGGGAATTACCAATAATACTTTTTAATTTAGGATTAGATTCAGAATCAAGTTCCGGGAGAAATAAAATAGAAGAAAAATTACTTTCAGCATTTATTGATTCAAAAAATAATTTAGATTTATTTGCCCAAGGAGTAGAAGAAATTTCTAAACTAATTCAGGAAGGGATAGAGGAATATGAGGATAGTAAAGAATCTAGCTCTGAATTATTGGATACGCATGAACAATGAAATCTCAAATTATCCCAACAATTTATATAAATCTCTGTTTCCTGAATTGAACATGCAAGAAAATCAAGAATTAATGAATTTTGTAAAAAATTTTTTTCAAAATTTAAGTTCAGATATAATTGAAGAAAAAGATCATTTAATTGTTTCAAATGTTCCTGAAAATTTTGAAAGATTTTATGGAAAAAAATCCCCCTATAAATTTGTTTTTGAAGAGGAAAAACAAAAGGGAGAAGCAGATTTAATAGAAAAAGGGAGCTATGCATTGAAAACAATTTCCAATTATTTAGAAAATTCAGGACAAACAACTCTTTTGAAAATTAATTTCGAAAAGGAAGGAAAAGAAGAAATAAAAAAAAGAATAAATTTACCTAATTCTCAAATAACAAAATTTTCTCCAAAGAAAAAATTTAACTTTTTTTTCAGGTTTACTTTCCATACAACTTATCAATATTTGAATGAATCAGAAAAAGTGATTAATGATATATTCATTTATAATGGAGAAGTTATAGAGGGAGATTTAACAAATTATAGTATTGAAGAAGGTTCAAAAGAGGAAATAAAAGTTCCAGATATGAAAGAACCCTATTTTATTGCAAAGGATGAATTAAAAAAAGTCATTTTACCAAAAACTGAACAAGTTGCAAGAGATTTAAATTTGCGTTTAGAAAAAGAAACCAGAAGAATAAATGATCACTTTCTACAGGAAACTAAAGAGATAAATGAAAATTTAGAAAAAGCCAAAGAAAAATTGCATGAATATGAGTTAGTTGGAAATGCAGAAAAAATTTACAAACAAATAGAAATAATTAGAAATTTAAAACAAAAAACAAATTTTGGAGAGTTAGAAAATGACAAAGAAAGAGCAACTCAATTAGAAAAACAAAAACATTTGTTGAATATAAATAATAAATTATTTAATACAACGCTAATTTATTATCCGCTTGAAATTTTTGATATTACTTTACAAAACAAAGATTCTAAAAGAATAATAGAAGTTTATTTTGACCCTTTAACTGAAAAAATTAATCCAATTTTTTGTGAATCCTGTGAAAAAGAAACTAATGATCTCTATTTATGTGCGACGGGACATGTTTCCTGCAAGGATTGCTCTTTAACCTGTGAATCTTGTAACAAAACTTTTTGTAAAAAATGCTTAAATCATAAATGTGAGTTATGTTCAAAACGTTTATGCAAGGATTGTTATACTCGTTGTTTTAGGTGTGGAAAAATAATGTGCAAAACCCACACAAAAGAGGATAAAGTTTCAAAAAGAGTTTATTGCAATCAGTGTTTAAGAAGGTGTGAAAGATGTGAATCATTAAAAGAGCCATATAGTTTTAGAACAAGTAAAAAAACAGGTGCAGAGATTTGCGAAGATTGTTTCAGAAAGGAAATGAAAGAAAAAGTTCTCAAAGGTGTTTTTGATTAATTTGAATTTTCGTAAAAATCCCTTAAAGAATTATTAAAAGATTTACTCGTGGTTTTTCCAAACATTTTCTCCCTAGTATCGAACAGATAATCTACTAAATCTACTAAAGCAAAATCTGTAGGATTTTTCTTCTTTTTGTATTTTTCAAGTTGAGTAAAATAAAAAGTTTTTCCTATTTTTTTAAAATAATTTTTTAAATAATCTTTATCAAAAGCTCCATCACAAAAAACTTCTAAAGTTCTTTCCAAATCATTTTCCATTAGTTTTTCTCCTTAACAATTTTTTCTAATAAAAGGTAAGTTTCAATTTTTCCCTTACTATTTTTTGTCACTTCAATTTTTTCTTTTAATTCTTGCAAATAAGATAATGTATCCCATAATAAAATATATTCTTCTTCTTTATCTCCTCGGCAAATTTCTGCACTTTCTAAAAAATAAATTTTTCCAATTTGATAAACTAAATCTTGAATTCGCACATCATCAAAATTAACTCTCCCATAATCTTTTAAGGATCTCTCCATCTTTTCATATTTCATAATAAAATTTAAAATTCAAATTATTTATATTTATCCTTTATTTATAATCAACTATTTAATCAATTTATTTTTATTCAATTCATGAAAATTCTAGAAATGGAAAAAAATTCTCGTCCAAGGGAGAGATTACAAGAATTTGGGGTTGAAAGTTTAAGTGATGCAGAACTTTTAGCAAAAA
>CAYQDG010000006.1:27124-28647 GCA_964416245.1 Candidatus Woesearchaeota archaeon | reverse complement strand
TCGTTTAGTGATTTGGCTGAGGCGACTTATCGTTATGGGGCTTATGTTAATGATGGGTTTGGTTGGGTTAGGAGTTTGAGAAATTTGATTGTTGACTTTCCTGATGAGGTTAGGCGTTCTGGAGGAAGTGGCTCAATTTCTGTTGAGTTTAAGGAGGGTAGTGTTACTCGAAGACTTCCGAGGCATGTCTTGATTAAGATGAAGAAGGGAGAGATTGATTATTCTTTTAAGATTTTGGAAGTTCAAGAAGAAAATGTTAGTTTGAATTTTTCTCGAGGAGTTCTTGACATTAATTTGAATGAGAGTGGGAAGGTTGATTTGGATGGTGATGGATTTTATGATGTTGAGATTTTTTATTCTGGTTCTAAGGGGTATTTTGCTGACTTGACAATTACTGAGATTCATGAGGAAATTCCTTCGGTTAAAGAGGAAGTTAAAGTGGATGAGGAAGTTGGTGAAGAAATGGAAGAGGAGAGGAAAGGATTTTTTAGGAGAATTTGGGATTGGTTTTTGGGATTGTTTTGGAAATAGCTTTGCTTTGCAAAGAATTTATTCACTAAAATTCACAAACGTGGTTTTGTGAATTTTAAAATATTTAGTTAAGATGGGAATTAATGGGTTGGAGAATATCTATGGATAATTCAATATTTATTTTGGGAATTTTTTCTCCTTGTATTAAATAGACAAATCTTATAAATTCAGTTAGTTATATTATATTATGAGGGAGAGATTGAAATCACTTTTGTTCATGGGAAAAAAGGTTGTTCCTAAGGATGTTCTTAAAAAAATTAAAAAGATTAAGGATAAACATGAAAAAATTGATGTTCTGAAACATGCAATTACTTCTAACTTGGATTTAAAGTTGCATAGATTGGAAATGAATTTGAAAGATTTGGAAAAAAAGGAAGTTGATGTTTTTGTCATTTTTGCAAAGACTAATTTATTAAAGTCTAAAATTAAATATTTTAATACAACCTTTCATAAAAAGGATTTTGGGAAGATTATGGATTTGTTTAAAGAAATTCAAAAGGAGATTGATAATATATAATGGGACTTTTTGGAAAAAAGAAAAAAGAGGAAGAGAGTTTTGAAGCTCCGGGTGCTGAAGAAATTCCTGAAGAACCGGAAGAAAAAAAAGAGGAACCAAAAAAAGAAGTAGGCTCGGGTGGTCCTTCTCTTGGCCAGATGAGTGTTCAAATTGAAAAATTGAATGCGAGTGTTGAAGCTTTTGCGGAAGTTAGAAAATCTTTTGGTGAAAGATTTAATCGAACAAGTGAACAGATTGGAGAACTTCGGGCAATGATTCTTGATAGGGATAAAAGTATTCAAAACATTGAATTAAAAGCAATTAAAGCAGCTGATTTGGTTGAGACTGTCCAGCCTGAAAAAATTATGACTGATGTTCAAAAGCAAGAAGCAAAGATTGAAGCATTAAAAGCAAATTTGGAAGGAAACGAGTCAATTATGGGTCGAGTGATGGAGGAATTGAAAGAAGTTAAGAAAAAAGTAGAATTTTTTAGAGG
>CAYQDG010000006.1:0-27024 GCA_964416245.1 Candidatus Woesearchaeota archaeon | reverse complement strand
AAGGATGAGCTTGATAAATTGGTCAACAAGGTTCAAAGATATGTTGACGCGTTGAAAGATTTGGAGAAGAAGAGTTCGATGACTAAAGATATTGATAAGTTGAAAGAGTTGTTGGAAGGTTTGAAATAAAATCATATAAAATCTTATAAATCTGTCCTATTTAATATTCATATGAAAATTGGGGGATGTTTGCTTTTGTTGTTTTTGTTTGTACCTTTGGCTAGTTCTGCAATCATAATCGAAGATAATTTTGAAGAAATTTATAATGTGGGGGATTTAATTGAAGTTAATTTTTCTTTGTTAAAAGATTATACTGTTTCTGATTTTGTTGAAGTTGGATTGGATTGTAAAAAGGAAGAATTCATTTTAAAAAAAGACTATATTTCTTTGGAAAAAGATAAGAAAAAATATATTTTTTTGGAATCTCCTTTGCCTCTTCCGGGAGATTGCAAAATAAAAATTTCTTTTTTGAATGAAGTGGAAACAAGCGAAGGTTTTGAAGTTAGTGACAAAATCGATATTAATTATGTTTTGAATGATAGATTTTTTCTTCCTGGTGAAAAATTAAAAGCGAATGGAAGTGTTGAAAAAAGGAATGGGAAAGACTATGAGGGAATTTTAAAAATTAAAATTTCTGAACTTTTAGAAAAGTCAGTTGAAGTTGTGGGAGGAGATTTTTATTTTGAGTATGAAATTAAGGAAGAGATTGTTCCCAAAGAATATAATTTGGAATTTTTAGTTGAAGAGAAAAATTTTAAAGATGAAATTATTAATTCTGGATTGAAGCGGGAAAAAATTATGATTAAACCCAAGGCTACTTCTTTAAAGATAAATTGTTCTGAAGAAGTTTTTGTTCCAAGTAATGTTTCTATTCGTTTTGATTTACTTGATCAAATTGGAAGAGAATTTGAGAATGAAACAATTGTCGTTAAATTATTTGACCCTTTAGGCGACATCATTTTACAAGAGGAAGTTTTGAGTGGAACTTTTTTGAATTATTCGTTTTTGGGAAATTCAAGTAAAGGAGGGTGGATGATTAGAACTTATCATTCTAATCTTTTAGCAGAGAAGTCAATAGTTATTCGTGGAAATATGGATGCGGAAGTTTATTTGGAAGGAAATAGTTTATATTTTGAAAATACTGGAAATGTTCCATATGAAAAACTTGTCAAGTATTCTTTAGATAATGGTTCTTCAGAAAATTATACTGATTATTTGAATGTTAGTGTTCCTGTTGGAGGAGAGGAAGGTTATTTGCTATATAATAAAGGAGAATATAATATAACTGTTGATGGGAATTATTTGGGAGAACATCATTTAACAGGATATTCGATTGGAAGTAGAATTACAGGATATTCCATATTTGGAGACTATGAATTTAGTAATAAAAGTTATTTTGTTTTGGGAGGGGTTTTGATTTTTTTATTTTTGGTTTGGTTTTTTGTTTTCAAAAAGAAAATTTTTAAAAAATTATATGGGGGAAATAAAGAAAAGGGCCAAGAAAAAAAAGAAATCAAACCAAAAAAAATGGTTGTGAAGGAAAAAGAAGAAGAGAAAAAACCAATCATTCGAAAAAATCATATTTTATTTATTGATTCAAATGTTTCTTTAGATAACTTTGAAAGTATTATTGAAAAATATGGATTTAAATTGAATAGAGTGGATTCTAATTTAGGGTACGTTATTTCTTTTAATTTAAAAGATTCTAATCCTGATTTGAAATTTTATAATTTGGCTAAAGCTATTATGAATTTTTCTTCGGTAAAGAATGCGAAAACTTCAATTGTAATAAATAGGGGAATGTTTGAAAATAAATTGACTTTATTGAAAAAATTTGCTTTATTGAATCGGAAACTATTGAAATATTCGTCTGGTAAGATTTTGGTGACTTCCAAATTTTTTGACTCTTTGAAAATAGGAATCGAAAAAGAAAAAAAGATTGTTGAAGTTGAAGGAAGAAAGTTAGAGATTTGTTTGATTTAGAAATAATTTTACTTTGCTTTCGCAAAGAATTAATATAAATAAAATTCCCAAACGTGGTTTTGGAAATTTTAGTGGATTAGTTGAGATAGGAATAATTTAAGAAATAATTTGGAAATTGTTAGAGGTTGGAGATTAGAGAGGAGGGATCAGGAATTAGATAATCAATTTGGAGGGGGTTTATTTGGTTTTTGGCATTGTTTAGATAATCGCAAATCTAGTTTATCGACGTATATACGGTATTTTTATAAATTGTTTTTTCTTTATTTTAGTATGAAATTGGGGGTGAAATCGATTTTAGCAATGGTCTTGATTTTAGTTTCTGTTAGCTTGGCTTTTGCTGTTGAGCCTTTTGGAGTGGAAAACATAAATGTCGAAAATTCTTCCAAATCTACTTCTGATGATCCAGTGGGGGTTCCGGCTCAGGCAGGAAATGTAACCGAATTAAATATTTTTGGTTATTCAACTACTCAAGCTTGGCAAGGTTATTTTGGTAATGTTTCGGGTACTATTCAATTGGCAGATTCTAGTGATAACATCATGTATAATTGGTCTGTTGCAGATCCAGAGGGGGAAATCTATGCTACTCGGCAACCTTCTGTTAGTTGGGAATCAGTGGATTGTTTTAATTGGTCGGAAAATGGTTCTTGGTTGGAATCTGACTTTAATATTGCAGCAAATGATGTTGATGGAGTTGATGAAACATTTAATTCTTATTCCCACCCAGTTTTTTATACAAATAATCTTGAAATTTCTCAAGATACTTGTATGAGTACAAATGTGTTTGATTCTACGGGGGGGTCCACAAACAATTTTTATGAAGTTTTATTATGGGATGGAGTTGATGTTATATTTACTTCTGTTTTGGAAGAAGGAAGTGTTTTAGGTTTTGATGGAAAAGACCATGATTTTGAAATGCTTGTTTTAGAAGATGGGCATGGGACGGATACTGAGGTTACTGATTATTATTTCTACGTGGAACTACAATAATTTTATTTTTTTTAGCTATCTAATTTAGTAATTAGTTAAATAGAACGAAAACTTTATTAAGTTAAACAAATTAATTATCATAAATAATAAATAAAAATAATTAATTTTATCGTCTATTAAATTGATAAATATATTTGATTAAGTAAACAAAACATTTAAATAGGATATTGAATTTGAGAAAACATGGAACTTGATATGTTCTTGGTTGAGAAGAGGTGGGAAATATTGAAAATTTTGGCCGATAGACCGAGTTCTCCAATTGAACTTGCTGAAAAATTAGGAACAACTGTTTCTTATGTCAGTCAGCAGTTGAAACTTCTTGAAGCCATGAATTTAATTAGAAAGGAAAAAACAGGGATAGCTGAAAAGGGAAAACCTCGTAGTGTTTATAGTATTCAAAATGAATTAGTTTATTTAACTCTTTTAACAAAAAATAATTCTGGAAAAAAGCTTGTTTATTTGACTCCGCACCATCGAGGGATTTTGAATATTTGGCTTTTAGATGATGTTACACTCCACTATCCAATTGAAAAATTATTTTGGAAATTGGAGAATCTTTTGGGTGAAATTGAAGGTGTGTTTATTGAACAAGGCTTTGTTCCAAAAGTCTTGATTCTTTCTGGGTCTAAAGAGGTGAAGTCTAAAGTAGACTCAATTGTCAAAACACTTGACAAAAAGATTGGCCACTCTTATATTACTAAGAGTGGTCTGTCTGCCCTTTCAGTTGATTCTTTACTCCCTATCCATGATCCGAATAATATTTTACATGAATTAAAGGAGGCTCAAATAGAAAGCTAAAAAGGAGGAAATGAGGAAGAAATGAAAAAATTTATTTTAACGGTGTTTGTTATCGGAATGCTAACATTTATGGCTGGTTTTGGTCTTGCAGCAGTTAACGGAGCGGAAACTGTAACTGAAGAGGGTTCTTCGACTGCTACTCCAACAGCTGCAGATAGTCATGATGCAATTGCAGGTAATGTGACAGAATTAACAATCGAGGGATTATCTGTTACTCAAACTTGGCAAGGTTATTTTGGTAATGTTAGTGGTGCAATTACTTTGGAAAACAGTGATGGAAACGTTATGTACAATTGGTCTTTAGCAAGTCCGCAAGGTGAAGTTTATGCTTCAGAAAATAATGCGGTTACCTGGGAAAGCATAGATTGTTTTAACTTTTCTGAGAATGGTGCAGCTCAAGAAACCACTTACAATATTGAATCTGACGCGGCTGACGGTATTGATGAAACTTTTACTGGTACTGTTGGTTTAACTGTTGGAAGTCAGGCATTGACTGGTTGTATGAGTACAGCTGTTTTTGCAGAAGGAGCAAGCCAAGCTGGAACTTTTGATGAAGCTCTTTTATGGGATGGTTCATCAATGATTTTTGCATCAATCTTAGAAGAAGATGTTTTAGGATTTGATGGAAAAACACATGATTTTCAGATGTTAGTGGTAGAAGATGGACATAATGGTGATACTGCAACAACGCCGTATTACTTTTACGTAGAACTTGCATAAATTTAATTTTATTTTTTATTTTTATATTTTGTAAGTTTTTTAATAGTCAACAAGGGCCCTTTAATCGGG
This sequence comes from Candidatus Woesearchaeota archaeon, assembly GCA_964416245.1. Taxonomy (GTDB): domain Archaea; phylum Nanobdellota; class Nanobdellia; order Pacearchaeales; family GW2011-AR1; genus GW2011-AR1. The sequence goes on along the minus strand of CAYQDG010000006.1, from coordinate 22,467 downwards.
GCCCTAGAAGTGTTGACTTAATATTCAAAGAGTAGAGAGTCTAGCTCGATACCTTGTATCAAAAGGGCAGGAATACCTGCCCATAATATTCAAGCCTTAAGGGCAAGGTTCATGAAAATGGGGGAGAAGAGAAAAACAAAACTATTAGGATTTTTATTAGCTTTAGCTTTGTTTGTTCCATTGATTTCTGCGGCAAATATTGGAATTAGTCCTGCAACAGTTAATTTTGAAAATGTTATGAGGAATGGTTATGCTGAGAGGATAATTGTAGTCTCTGCAGACTCTGTTGAGCCAATTGAAATTGAATTGCAACCACGAGGAGAAATTGTGGATTGGATCAACTATTCTGAAGAGTCTTTTGAAGTTTCAAGAAATGAACCTCATTATTTGAGAATTTTTATTAATCCAGATGTTGATACTCCAAATGGAAATTATTCGGGTTTTTTGAGAGTTATGACGAGTTCAACTGGAGAAAATTTGGAAGGCCAGGCAGTTGGAAAAATACGTTCTACACTTGATTTGGCAATAAAGGTTGAAGTGACAGATGTTGAAGTTATTGAATGTGATGTTTCAAATGTGAAAATTTCTTCAGTAGAAAAAGGAGATGATATTTTGATCTCTATGGATGTTTTGAACAGAGGGAATGTAAAATTATATCCTCAAGTTTTTTTCAATGTCTGGGATTTTGATCAAACTGAAGTTTTGTTCGATGATTCTTTTTTTGGAGAAGAAATTTTACCTACTACTGAAAAGCCTTTAGAATTCAGGGTGAAATCTAACTTTTTTGAAGTTGGGCAACATTGGTCTGAAGTTTCAGTTCCTGATTGTGTTTATGATTCTCTTTTTACATTCGATATTTTGGAAGAGGGCTCATTGAGTGCAAGTGGTCTTTTATTATCAATTTTATCTAAAAAAACTGCGGAAGTTAAAGAGACTATTCCTATTGAAATAAATTTCAAAAATGTTGGAGAAAAAGAAGTTGAGGCTTATTTCAAAGGAAAAGTTACTCGTGATGGAAAAATAATTCAGGTTTTGGAAAGTGAAAAATCTTTTGTTTCAGTTGACAAAATAGAAAAATTCCATTTCTATTTTACTCCTCAAAAAGCTGGAAAACATATTATTAGCGGAAGAGTTTATTATTCAGGAAAAAAAACTTTTGAATCAAGTGCAAGTATAGAAGTAGGTTCAGGAAAGTTTTCATTTATGCCGATTGTTTATGGCTTTTTTATTTTAGCCATTTTTGTTTTATTTTTTAAAATTAGAAAGGAGAGGAAACTTTATTTGAAAAAGTTGAAATATTTAAAATGAAAAGATTGATTTTAATTTTATGTTTGGTTGTAAGTTTTTCTTTAGTTTTTGCTAGTCAGTCATATGAAATTAATTATAATTCTGAGGTGAATGATTCTAAAACATTTGGTCCTTTGCAATTTGATACTGTTTTATTAAAAATTAATGCAACAGAAGAAGGAATTTGCAAATATTCCACAAGTAAAGGAATAGATTATGAAAACATGGCGGGAAATTTTGATCAGACAGACGGGGAAATATCTTATTTGAATTTAGTTGATTTGACAGATGGAGTTCACAAATACTATATAAAATGTAATAATACTCTTTATGAACCTGGGGAATTAGAGGTGATTTTCCGAATAAATTCTCTGGTAACAGGAAAAATTTTGTTATCAGAGAATTCTCCTTTGAAATCAGGCGATTTAGAAATTACTTTGGTTACTTCAAAAGTTGTTAGTCAAACTCCGATTTTGAGTTATTCTGTTGATGGAACTAGTGATAATCCAATTGTTTTATTTGGTTCTGGAAAAACTTGGAAAGGTTACTTGGTTTTAGATAAGGAATTAGGAGAAGGAGTTTTATCTTTTCAAATGAAAGCAGTTGATTTGGAGGGAAGGCAAGGGACAGAATTGACTTTAGGGAATTCTTTTCAATATGATATGGTAAAACCAAAAATGATTGCAGATATTGAAGCCACAAGTTATAAAGGTAAAATTGAGTTGAATTGGCATTTTGAAGAGGATGTAGATGAATTCAATATTTATAGGTCGACAATTGAAAACCCGGGTTATGTTGATTATTATAAAACAACAAGTAGTGAAGATTATACAGATACGGATGTTGAGTTAGGAAAAACATATTATTACAAAGTTTCTGCAGTGGATTATGCGGGAAATGAAGGGGAGCTTTCTGTTAGTGTTTCTGGAACACCGTTGAAAACAGATTCAGATGAAGTTGAAGGAGGGCTTGACCCGAGTCTTTTTGGAAAAGTTGATAGTTTTTTATCTGAAATTGAAAGTGTAAAAGAAAAAGTTGAGGAAATAGATGTTTCGTTATTTACAGAAAAAGAACAAGAGCTTCTTGAGAAATTAAAATTAAAAGATAGTTTAAACAAAGCTAAAAATGATTTGATTTCTTTAGAATCTTCAGTTGAAAAATATAGGGAGCAAGATTTGAGTCGAACGGAATTAGAGAATAAAATTCAATCTTCTAGAACTAGATTAGGAATAATTGAAAAAAGTGTTCCCTCTGTTATTGAAATTACAAAGGAAGAATCAAGGATTGAAGAATTTGATGAAGAATTTATTTTAGAGAATTTGAATAGAGTCAATTCTTTTTTGGAAGAAAAAGATTTAGAAAAAAGTTTGGAGCAAAGTTTTGAACTCGCGAAAGAAAATAATCTTAAAATTGAAAGTTATTTTTATCAAGCAGAAGTTAAATTTCTTGATGGGACTGTTAAGGATTTTTTTATTGTTAAAAGAGATTTAAAATCCAGTTTGGAAAAAAGTGAAAATTCATTTTTCATTGAAGAAATTCCTTCTAGTTTGATTAACGAAGGAAAAATGAGTGTGAAGAATTTAGATTATGATTTCTTGACAGATAATGTTTTGAGTTTTGGATCTGATTCTAAAAATATTTTTTATTATTTTGAAGAGATTTCAAATTTTGAAAATCTAAAAGAAATTGAATCGGGTTTTGTTTCGATTTATGAAGCTGAAGAAAATTCTGGTGGATCAATTACTGGTTTTTTTGTTTTTGAAAATTCTGAAAAGAGCTATACTTGGATAGCAGTATTGATATTTTTGGTTTCTATTGGTGCTTATTTTCTTTATTCCAGAATGAATAATTTTTCTGATGATTATTTTAGGGTTTTGAATAAGATAAATGGAAGCATAGATTTATTGAAAAAGAATGAATTGAAAAAATCGAAAGGCATTTATTTTGAAGTTAAAGATATTTATCGGGGACTAAATTCAAATGAAAAACAAAATATTTATGGAAAAATAGAAAATTTATATAATAATATTGCAATAATTGAAATTGAGAAAGGATTGGAAGAATTGAAGAAAACAAAGGATAAGGAACTTTTGAAAAAACTTGAAAAAATGTATGAAAACTTATCTTCCTTGCATAAGAACAAAATTTCAGACCTTTTTGAAAAAATTAGGAGTGAAGTTGAAAATGAAAAATAAAATTTTTTTAATTGTTTTGGGATTGTTAATTTTTTTTCCTTTTGTAAGTAGTGCGCATTATGTTGTGGGTTATGTTAATGATGCAAAGGATGGGACTTTAGCGAACTTACATGAAGTTGTTTTATGGAATCCCTTTGAAGGTTTTGGAGATAATTTAACTGAGGTAATTGGTCCTTCTGGAAATTCTGGCCAGGATAACATGTATATGTTTGATTGTGAATTATTGGATTCTTCTTGCAATGTTGGAGATGTTTTGAGAATAAAAGTTTATGATATTGGAGATAATTATGTTAGCAATTTTCAAGAGATTGAAATTACTGGTGCAGGGTATGATTTTGTTGAAAATATTTCTATGAATAGTCCGGTTTCAATCAATTCAGTTTTAGTTGATGATTCATCAAATTTAACTTTGAATGAAATTGATCTTTTGACAAATAATACTCGAGAAGTTTTTTGTGAAGCAGTTTTAGAAGAATTTGATGGAGAAAATGTTTCTCAAATTTATGGAGAATTTTTTGGAGAGACTAGTTCTTATTTTGGAGATGAAGATGACAATAATTACCATTATTCAAATTCAAGTTGTTTTGTTAATGAAAGCTTTGGAAATGAGAACCAATCTTTTGTTTTATGTTCTTTTGATGTTTTGTATTATGCTAATTCAGAAAATTGGAAATGTGTGATTCATGCGGAGGATAATATGACGAATTCTACCGAGGAAGACCAAACATTTGTTAATGAATTATTATCCATCGGTCTTATTGATTCATTGGATTTTGGAAGTGTTTCTACAGAAAATGTTTCATCTGAATTTGAAATTGTTGTGCATAATAAAGGGAATGTTATGTTGGATTTGTCTTTCTATGGTTATGGAAATGAAGAAGAGGATGGTTTTGCATTTAGTTGCGGAGGACAAGGGATTAACATTTCAAATAAAAGATATAGTTTTAGTTCTTCTTTGGGAGATTTGAATTTTACTGAATTCGAATCACTTTATTTTCCTTTAACTTCTAGCCCAATTATTAGGGATTTCGATTTAAATTTTAGAAATGATGATTTGATTGATGAAGCATATAATTCTACTTATTGGAGAGTTTATGTTCCTTCTGGAATAAATGGGGAGTGTCAAGGAAATATAGTTTTTGGGGCGGTGAAATCAGAATGAATTTATTTTTTTTAATTAATGGAATTTTGTATTTTGGAATTTTTTTATTTTTTATTTTGAAATTTAGAAAACATTATGATTCTTCTACTGCAAAAATTGCAAGAGCTTTCTCTTTTATTGGAATAGTTTATTTTTTTATTTCTGTGTCTTCTATTTTTTGGTTTTTTGATTTATTGAAATATTCACAGAATGATTTTTTGTTTTTGTATTCCTTGGGGATGATTATTCAAAGTTTGATTTTGTTTAAAGTAGTATATCTTTTTTCGAAAAATAAAAATTTATTTTACTTTTTGGCATTTTATCTATTGATTTTATTTTCTTTATTTTTTTCGATAGACACTTTTTTAGTTTTGTCATTAGTTGCTTCCTCATTATTTGGATTGTTGGTTTTTATTAATTTTTCTTTTTTAGATGATAAATACAAAAAAGCAGGATATTTTGGAATTTTATATTTTACTATTTCTATAATTTTGAATGTAATTTTATTGGTTCATCAAAAAAATATCTATAATTTTAGTTTTATTTCTGGAATTTTCTTTCTTGTTTTTTCATTTTTGTTTTTTAGAGATTTAGGAAAATATCCTTTGGAGATTTCTTCAAAACCAAAAAAAGAAAAATCTTATTTTTTTACTCTTTTAGGGCACTTAGTTTTTATTATAACTTTGACTAATTTTGTTTTTATTGGGACTGTTGGAATTCATGAATTTGGGCATTATAGTTTTTCTAAGTTAGAGAATTGCGAATACCAACAGATTGTTTATGATGGAAATTTTTTTCATACTGAAATCTTGTGCGAAGATTCTCAAGGGAGATTATTTGTTACATTGGGAGGGGTTATATTGCCATTTATAGTTGCAATTCTATTATTTTTAATTGGAGGGGTTTTTATGAAAGAAATTGCCTTTCTGATTTTTGGTTTTAATTTAATTTCAATTTCGAGGGATTTGTCAGACATGGGAGTTTCTGAAAACTTGGTCTTCTTTTCAATTTTTGTAGGAGTTGGCATTTTAATTTATGGGCTATATTTACTGGCGAAGTCAAAGTCTGAAGAGACCCTTTACTTTGGAGGAAATTTTAAGGTATCAAATTCAAATAAAATTCATAGAGAGGGATACAAGATATAAATTTATTTAAAGAAAAATAAGGGTAAATCATTATAGAGAAAAGATGAAAAAAATGGGGGAGATAGTAAGCAATTTGGTAATTTTTATTAGTTTGAACTTTGGAGGGGGTTTTTATGAATAAAGCCATTTCAAATTCAATAATTGCATGTTTTTTGGTTTATACATTATTTCTTTCTAACTTTGCATTTGTTGCAGGGGAAAGTTTCTTGGATAATGATAGTATTGTTGAAAAAATCAATGAGAGTGTTTCAATTTTAGGAACAGATTTAGAAAATTCTACATCGAACTTCAATAATTTTTCTGGAAATGAATCGAATTCTTCTTTTGAAATAACTAAAAACTTTTCAAATGAAACAGAAAAAAGCGAAAATTTGTTTGAAAATTTATCTGCTAACCATGATGATTTAAAATTTAATGGTTCTTCAATTAATGGTTCTGAAAATAGTTCTGAAATTATTTATTTTAATAATACTCAAAATTTTTCGGAGTTTGAAGGCAATTCTTCTTTTAATTCTGAAGGAGGGAATTTTTCAAAAAAAATTACCGAAAATTTTTCTGTTCCTCTGGTTGTTGAGAATGAAACTTTATCAAATATTTCAAATTTAACGGAAGAAAATTTTGAAGTTGAAATAATCCAATTGCCTGCAAAAGTTGGAGAGAATGTTCATTGGATTAAAAGAGTATATGGGGTTTCTGAAAATTTTGAAATTGAAATTCCAAAAAATGCAGAAAGAGTGATACAAAATGCAAAAAATTTAATGGATTCAGAATTCAAAAATTATTCAGAGATAAGGTATGAAACATCTGCTCCAAAAATTCAAGAAAAAATTTTTGAAAATAAAAAAGAAGTTTTGATTTATTCTAAACAACATTATGAAAATGTGACTGCAAAAACGGAGATTGATTTTAATTTAAGTGTTAATGAAAGTGAAAAATTGAAAGTTTATTGGAAAGAGGAAAAGAGATATTTAGATTTTGAAGTTTTCGATTATGATTCGGATGGATTTGTTGATTCTGTTGAATGGGTTATTCCCCATTTGTCTAATCAAACTTTTGAGATTTATGTTGAAGTTTTGACCGTTCAATCTTATCCAATTGTTGGGAAGGAATGGGAGGTTGAATTTGAAACTTCGGGTAGAGCAAATTTAACTATTAAAGGAATTAATGGAACTTTTTTTGGCAAGGATTTAGATTTTTTAGAATTGAGGTGTGGAAATCGAGAGATTGAATATTTAAAAATTGAAAATGGGATTTTTGTCGAAGATTATTTCTGTGAGGATATTTCCTTTGAGATTTCTAAAGTTCTGACTTCTGGAAAACATGATTTAGAGTTTAAGTTTGGAGATTCTGTTGGTTATGCTCATAATTATGCTGGAAAAGTAGGATATAAAACTCAAAGTGGAGTTTACAATTTTGCTGGATTGGATGAATTTATTCCGCTTGATTATTCAGTCAATGTAAGTTCTGCTTTTGTTATCGCTCCAAATTTAATGAATCAAAAGAATGTTACTCCCTCGACTGGAGGAGATTCTGGAACTAATTCAGATGATTCTTTTGTTTCCTTGTATTTGTATAATTCTACACATATTCGTGCACAAAGGAGTGCAAGTGATGATGGTCCAGTTGTTGTTACTTGGCAAGTTTTAGAATCAATGGATGGGGAGTTTTCTGTTCAAAGGGGACAAAGACATTATTCGGGAAGTTCGGCAGAATTTAATGAAACAATTAATTCCCCTGTAAATATAGATAATTCTATGTCTTGGTTTTATATTAACACTAGTTACACTTCTAATGATGGAGATAAAATACAATTTTATTCTGACTTGGTTGATAATGATACTTTGAAATTTGAAAGAGAACATTCGGGGGTTTCAACAGATATTACTTTTAGATGGGTTGTTATTGAATGGAATTTAGAAAAAATTAATTATTTTTTAAAGGGTTATACTGGCGAAATAACAGGGGACCAAAATTCTCCTGATTGTTATTTATTGGATTCTTCAATAAACAAAAGTTCTTCTATTTTATTTCATCAATCCCATGCGATTAATGACGGGGATGGAGGACTAGATAGTTCTACTCGAGCAGGTTATATCCAAGATGATGATCAAGTTTGTTTCTATGATTATGATGGTTCTTTTACTGCTGGAGTTAAATGGTATTTAGTAGATTTTATTGGAACAACGCAAAGAGAAGAAGATATTTATTCTTCTTGGGGAAGTACTGATTATAGAGATGATGTTTCTTTTTTGAATAATTATGATGTTGATAATTCTTTGTTTTGGTTATCGGCAACGTCTAATGGGGATGGAACGGCTAAACCTCGTCACACACAATGGTGGGAATTTAATTCGACTGGTTTTAATGTAGAGAGAACTTATGGGGGGCAAGACAGGGAATATTCTTGGCAAATTTTAGAATTACCTTATTATGAAAATATTGATGTTCCACAATTTTCTAATTTTTTAGTTAATCAAAGTTATGCAAAAGAAAATGAAATGGTGAAGTTTAGTGTTGATGTTTCTGATTCAAGTAATAATATTGATTCTGTATTGGGGACTGTTGATGGAATTAATGTTAGTTTTATTCAGGGTTCTTTAGATGAATGGTATTATGATTATCAGTGTATAAGTGAAAAGGAGGCCAATTTGACTTTTGTTTATGCATCTGATGATGGTTATCCTATTGGTACTAATAGTACTGGTGTTTTGGGTGTTGGTGTGGCTTGCGATTTAACTCCCCCCGTTGTTAATTTCGTGAGTCCTAACACTCCTTTAAATGATAGTTCTCAAGGGAAGGATTTTTTTGTTATCAATGTTAGTGTTTTAGAGGATAATTTTGAAAATATAACCTATAATCTATATGATTCAATAGGATTAATTAATAGTACGGGTTTTTCTAATTTTGTAGATTCTATTGTTTTTACTTCCCTTCCTACAGAAAATTATTTTTATAATGTTACAGTTTATGATAAAGCGGGAAATTATGAATTTACTGAAACTAGGGAAATCTATATTGATTCTGAGAATCCTTTGATTGAATATGTGGGAAATACGGAGGAAGAAGAAGCAATTATTTCAGGGAATTCAATTGAAGTTGGGGTTTCAGTTATAGAAGATAATGAAGCAAATATAACTTTTTATTTATATGATGAATTTGGCTTTTTAGAAAGAACGCCTGTTCCTTATACTGATGGTAGAAGAAATATTGTTTGGTCTTTGTTGGATGATGGATTATATTATTATAATGTGACGGTATATGATGATTTTGGACATGTAAATTCTACTGAAACTAGAAATATAACTCTTGATAATGTTCAACCTGTTGTTGATTATGGGGGGAGAGTTGAAGAAAATGATTCTTATTTTTCTAGGGATTGGATTTTTGTAAATGTTAGTTATTCTGAAGAATATTTTAAGAACATTACTTTTGATTTATACAATGAATCCAATCTTATTGATAAGAATTCTTTTACAGATGCAACAAAAGATTATAATTTTACTGGATTGAACGATGGTAGTTATTGGTATAATGTAACTGTTTGTGATTCTGCAAATAATTGCGGATATTCTTTAACAAATAAATTGACTTTAGATAGTGTTAATCCAGTTGTTGGTTTTGGAATTGGAACCGAAGCAGATAATAACAATGTTAGTAGAAATTGGATTTATGTTAATTCTTCAATTATTGAAGACAATTTTGAAAATATAACTTTTAATTTATTTGATGAATTTGGTTTAGTGAATAAAACAGTGCATGTCTCGAAATTTAATATAAATTTTACGAGTTTATCCACTGGTTTTTATGAGTATAATTTCTCTGTTTATGATAAAGCAGGAAATTTTGGGAATAGTGGAACAAGGACAATTGGTGTGGATGTTGGTGGACCAGATATCACGATTGATAGTCCCCAATCAAAAGCATACGGGAATGGAACAGATATGGATTTAATTTATTCTGTAATTGACTCTATTGCAGGAGTGGATTCTTGTTGGTATAATTTGGATGAGGGATCAAATGTAAGTGTTGATTGTGAGAGTTCTTCTACCTTTACAGTTTCAGATGGGTCACATTCTTTATATTTTTATTCAAATGATAGTTTTGGGAATTTGGCAATAGAGGAAGTTAATTTTTTAATTTCTACGACCGGGCCTGCAGTTACTTTGAATCAACCAGAGAATGATACATTTTATTCTTCTTCTACTAATACATTTTTCAATTATTCTGTTTCTGATTTGGATGGGGTTAAAAGTTGTTCTTTATTTGGCGATTTTAATGGGACTTGGATTTTAAATCAAACTGATTTTAGTTTTGGTGAAATTTGGAATGATTCGGATATGGATTGTTCTAGTAGTACTTCAGTTAGTTGTGGTGAACCAGAGAGTGGAGTTCCTTTTGATGGTTGTGATAGTAGCTATTCTACGGCTTATGAATATGTTAGTGGAGTACAATTAAGTGATACAATTGCTATTGCGAATTCTGAAGTCACGGTGAGTTGTGATTTTGTTCTTGATGGAAGTAATGATGATATTTATATCTGGCATTATGATGGAACTAGTTGGGAAGAATTAAAAAGTGAAATTGGGACTACAACGACTACACATGAAGTTTCATTTAATGTGGGAGAAAACGTCGGTAATCATGTTGTTCGTTGTGGAGTTACATATTATGATGATACGAGTGATGACTCTTGTGCGAATGGTGGAGGAAATTATTATGATAATGATGATTTAAATTTTTCTGTTGTTGAGCCAAAAGAAGAAGGAAACTTTACTTTGAATTTATCCTCCGAAGGAAATTATTTTTGGAATGTTCTTTGTAATGATAGTTTAAGTTATGTTGGAAGGGCATTGAATAATTATACTTTGGGGATTGATTATACAAATCCGGTTGTTAGTTTTGGAGAGGGAACAGTTGCTAATGGTGAAAGAGTTGCTTCAAATCAAATTTATATTAACGCTAGCTTTACTGAATCTAATTTTGAAAATATCACTTTTTATTTGTTTGATTCTGATAATTTATCTATAAAAAACAAAAGTTATTTTGTTGAAACAGTGGATTATACTTTTACAAGTTTGGAGGATGGTTTTTATTATTATAATGTTACAGTTTATGATAAATCTGGGCGTTTTGGAGTTTCTGAAACGAGAGGCATTGAATTGGATGTTTCTTTACCCTCTGGCAATTTAAATTCCCCTTCGGACAATTATTTTACTAAAGATAAATCTCATAATTTTACTGCGGATGTTGAAGATTCTGTAGAACTAAAAGATGCAACTTTATTTATTTTTAATTCTACGGGACAATTGATTTATTCTTATTTGGTGAATTTGGCAGGATTAACTTATGCTACAATTGGAGTTGTTTATGGATTTTTGAATGATGGAGTTTTTGATTGGTTTTACAGAGTTAGGGATTCTGTTGATAATGAATACAATACAACAAGCCATCAAATTGAAATAGATTCGACATCTCCCTCTATTAATTTTATTTTTCCTACAGAAGAAAGTGGAAATGTAGTTTTAAGGGATTGGATCTTTGCGAATGTAAGTGTTTATGAAAAAAATTACAAAAATTTGACTTTCTGGTTATATGATAATTCCGGAGTTGTTTCTCCTAGTCCAAACACTTTTTCGGATAGTACCAGAAGTTTAAACTGGACTTTCTTGCCCGATGGGAATTATGAATATAATGTTAGTAGTTTTGACTTAGCAGGAAATGAAGGGTTTTCAAATACCCGTGAAATTATTTTGGATACAACTTCTCCAATAATTGAATTTAGTGGAATTACAAAGGAAGATAGTTTTTATGCAAACGGAGATAATATTGGTGTGGAAGTGGAGGTTATTGAACCTAATGAAAAAAATATAACTTTTAATTTGTATGATGAAGAAGGAAATAATGTAAAACAAAATACTTTTTTTGATAACCGTAGAATTGTTAATTGGAATCTTTTAAGTGAAGGCGCATATCAATATAATGTAACTGTTTTTGATGAAGTTAATCTAGTGGGACATACTGAAACAAGAAAAATAACCTTGGATAATTCAAACCCAATTGTTAATTTTAGTTTGGGAACTGAAGAAAACAATGCCAATAAAAGTCAGAATTGGATTTTTGTTAATTCAAGCGTTGAAGAAGAAAATTTTGATAACATTACTTTTTATTTGTATAATGAAACTTCTTTTGTGGAGAGTTTTATTTCTATAAGTGATTTATCTTATAATTTTACAGATTTAGATGATGGCATTTATTCCTATAATTTCACAGTTTATGATAAAGCTGGGCAGAGTTCTGATTCTTCAACAAGGGAGATAACTTTGGATACTGTTTTTCCATTAGTTAATTTTGTTTATCCTACAGAAGAGGATTTAGTTATAAGAAATAGAGATTGGGTTTATGTGAATGTTTCTGTTGTTGAAGACAATTTTAAAGAAATCAAGTTTAGTCTTTATGATTCGAATGGTTTGAATGATGAAAAGGTCTTTACAGATTCTACAAAAGAATATAATTTTACTGCTTTGTTTGATGATAATTATCAATATGATGTTATAGTTTATGATTGGGCGGGAAATGCAAATAATACTGGAACCCGAGATATTGGATTGGATAGTGCGGGACCAGAAGTTAATATAATTCGGCCAAAATCTAAAACATATGGATATAATGAAAGTTTATCTTTAGAACATGAAGTTAGCGATAAGGTGTCAAGTTTGGATTCTTGTTGGTGGAATATTGATGGAGGACAAAACCAAACAATAAATTGTAATGAAGATACAACATTTAATACGACTGTCGATTCCCATATAATTAATTTTTATGCGAATGATAGTTTTGGAAATTTGGGATATGATTCTGTTTCGTTTTTTATTTCTGTTACTGGTCCTGCGATTGAATTAATTTTACCTGAAGATGAGACTTTCTATTCTGATTCGACAATTCTGAATTTTAGTTTTTCTGCAAATGATCCGGATTCTGTGGATACTTGTTCATTGTATGGTGATTGGTCTGGGCTTTGGACAAAAGAAGAAGATTACTCTGGAAATTGGTATGATGTTGGTTTTAAATATAGAAAGGATATAAATATTTCAAATTTTGGAACAAACAGCTTAATTGATTTCCCGATTTATCTTAATGTAACTTCTGATTATACTCATTCAGGAGATTATTCTGATTTGAGATTTTTTAATGGAAGTTGTTCTGAAAACCAAACAAGTTTACTTCCTTATGGAGTTGAATATTATGATGAGAATTCTGCAGATGTTTGGGTCAGAGTTCCAGAAATTCTTTCTGGAGGGAGCACAATTTGCATGTATTATGGGAGTGATGGGGCTGACGAATTGGAAAATGTAACTGGAACTTGGAATGATGATTATGCTTTGGTTTACCATATGGATGAGGCTGGTCAAGATTCAACCTCTAATAATCGTGATAGAGTTGCAGATAGTGGAAATCCTGTTAATGATGATTCTTTTTTGGGAGAAGGTATTTCTTTTAGTAACGGAAATGGTTGGGACCAGACAAATTTGGCTTGGTGGGAAAATGGATTTAATACAAGGACTCATGAAATTGTTTTTGAAACAAATAGCAATGTAAATACTAGGCAAGTTCTTTTTGCCGAAGGGGGAGGAACTAATGGAATCATGTTTTATATTTTGTCGGGACAAATATATGCTCGATGGTGGAGCGAATCAACAGGATTTAGTGGGGATTATATAAATGCTCAAGTTTCTGGGGATGAAAAATATCATGCGGTCATGGTTTATGATTACCCCGGGAACTATAGTTTATATTTGAATGGACAATTAATTGGAACGAAAGTTACTCCAGCAAGCATGGCTGCACATTCGGGAGATGGAGGGATTGGTTATACTGGTTCTACAAACAAAGACTTTCATGATCTTAGTGATTCTGGGCATTATTTCCTTGGATCTATTTATGAATTTAGAGGAATTGATAGCGCTTTAAGTTATGAAGAAGTAAACCAGACTTATGGAATGATTTTTGATGAAGAAAATCTTAGAGGTTATGGGATAGAGGAGAATTTTATTGGTTTTAATGTTCCTATTTCCGAAGAAGGTTCTTATGTCTGGAATGTTCTTTGTAATGATAGTTTGAGTTATTCTTCTCAAGCATTGGAAAATTATACTTTTATTATGGATGTTACCAATCCTGTTGTGTTGTTTGGTTCTGGAACAGAAGACAATGATTCTACGGTGGGAAGAGAATGGATTTATGTTGATACGAATGTTATTGAAAATAATTTTGAAAACATAACTTTTGATTTATTTAATTCTGAAGGCATTCTTGAGAGTAAAACTTATTCAGATAGTACAAGAGATTATAATTTTACAGAATTGGAGTCAAATGTTTATTTTTATAATGTTACTGTTTATGATCGGGCCGGTAGAAAAGGCTCAAGTGAAACTAGAATGATTAATCTTGATTTAAATCCTCCAACTGGGAGTTTAGATAGCCCTTCTTCTGGAAGTTATCTAAAGGGATTAGTTCAAAATTTAACGGGGACATTTAGCGATTCTTCTGGTTTGTTAAATGCTACTTTATATGTCTTTAATGAATCGGGAACTTTGATTTTTACTTCCTTTTTGGGACTGGGGGGTGCAACTTTGGCTACAGTTGGAATCATTTATAATTTTATTAAAGAAGGAATTTATTCTTGGTTTTACAAAGTTGAAGATATTGTTGGGAATGTTTATTATACGGAAAATAATACCTTGACAATCGATACAACTTTGCCTTTAATTGAATATTCTTTAGGTACAGAAGAATCTGGTTCTGTTTTTGAACGGGAAAATGTCTATGTTAATGTTACTTTTAATGATACTTATTTTTCTAATGTAACTTTTTGGTTGTATGGTTTTGAAGGAGTTATTTCTCCTAGCCCGAATACTTTTTCTGATGGAAGAAGCGAAATTAATTGGACAACATTGGAGGATGGTGTTTATTGGTATAATGTTACGGCTTCTGATTTAGCTGGAAATATAAATTCAACTGAGACGAGAAACATAACTTTGGATAATTTAAATCCAGTGATTGGTTTTGGCTCGGGAACTTTGCCTGATGAATCTTATGATAATGGAGATGAGATTTTTGTAAATGTTACAGTGATTGAAGCAAATGAGGAGAATATAACTTTTAATTTATATGATGAATTTGGAGTTAGCGTTAGGAGTAATACTTTTAGTAATAATCGAAGAAGTATTATTTGGAATTTATTGGATGATGGAATTTATTCTTACAATGTTACTGTTTATGACCGAGTAGGGCATTTTGCAAGTACTAATACTCGGGAAGTTATATTAGATAATGTTTTTCCGCAAATAAGTTATGGTTTTGAAACTGAAGAAAATGGTTCTTCATTTTCAAGAGATTGGATTTATTTTAGTGTAAATATTTTGGAAGACAATTTTAAGAATGTTAGTTTAAGTTTGTATAATTCTTCTGGGTTGATTTCTGAGAAAGGTTTTTCTGACACAACAAGAAATTATAATTGGACTGGTTTGAGTGATGGAGACTATTGGTATAATGCAACCACATATGATTTGGCTGGAAATAAAAATTCTACTTTGAATAGAAATATTATTTTGGATAATGAATCTCCTTTTGTTGAATATTCTTTGGGAACCGAAGAAAATAATTTTAATAAAACAAGTGATTGGATTTTTGTTAATGTAAGTGTTACTGAAGATAATCTTGAAAATGTTACTTTTAGTTTGTTTGATGTAAATGGTTTAGTTGAAGAAAATACTTTCTCAGATTCTACTAGCGAATATAATTTTACAAATTTAGATTCGGATGTTTATTATTATAATGTTAGTATTTATGACAAAGCAGGAAATATGAATTTTACTGAAACAAGAAAAATTGGAATAGATTACCTTGGACCTCAAATTACTTTGACCAATCCTAAACCAAAAGCATATGGGTATAATATTAGTTTACCTTTGGATTATAATATTGGTGATGCAATTGTTGGAGAAGATTCTTGTTGGTATAATTTGGATTTAGAAAGCAATATTAGTTTAGATTGTTCTTCTGAAAGTTCTACTTTCAATACAAGTGATGGGGGACACACTTTACATTTTTATGCCAATGACACTCTTGGAAATTTGAATTATAGAAATGTGACTTTTTTGGTTTCGACAACGGGCCCCGCAATTCAATTATTTAATCCAGAAGATGATTCATTTTATTCAGAGGGAGCTGAAATATTTTTTAATTATTCCGCAGAAGACCCCGATGTGACTCAAAGCTGTTCTCTGTATGGTTCTTGGAATGGCGGTTGGCATTTGAATCAGACTGATTCTAGTTGGGATAAAAGAGATCTCTCAAATAGCACTTGTTCAGAAGTTTGGGGCTTTGATTGTGGAGAAACTAGCACAGCGAAGCCTGGAGGAGATGGAGATAATACTTTTGATTCCTGTACTTCTTCAAATTTGGGAGATCCGAGTTATGGCCATGTTCGTGAAGTTTATATTGATAGTACTAAAGTATATGCAGGAAATGAAGTAGAAGTAACATGCGAATTTGATCCTTATTCAGATGTAGATACACAATATATTTGGTATTATAATGGTACAGGTGATAGTACTTTGGATTCTAGTTGGGAATTATTACATGTTGGGAATGCTCCTTCGGGAGATATTTATAATGTTACTGTGGGATTAATTGTGGATAATTTTCTTGGAGTCCAATGGGTGAGATGTATTACAGATTATAGTGGGGAAGATGATGTTTGTGCAGACACAGGGACTTCTCATGACAACGACGATATAAATTTTACAGTTATTGAGGCTAGAACAGAAGGAAATTTTACTCTTAATTTATCTGAAGAGGGAACTCATGATTGGAATATTGAATGTAATGATAGTCGAGGGTATTATACTTGGGCTGTTTCAAATTATTCAATAACTTTTGATGTAACAGATCCAATTGTGGATTTTGGAATTGGAACTTTGCTAGATAATAGCAATGTTAGTCAAGATTGGATTTATGTAAATTCTTCAATTATTGAAAATAATTTTAAAAATATAAGTTTCAGTTTGTATAATTCCTTGGGATTTGTTGGTGTTGAAAGTTTCAATGATTCCACAAGAGATTATAATTTTACTAATTTAGATGATGGAATTTATTATTATAATATAACTGTTTATGATAAAGCAAACAGGGAAGGCTATTCTGGAACTAGGAGTGTTTTGTTGGATACTGAATCACCTTCAGGAAATTTAATTTCCCCTTCAGATAATTCCTATGTTAATAATGCAACACAGAATTTTACGGCAAGTTTGAGTGATGAAAGGGGATTGAAGGAAGCTATTTTATTTATTTTTAATTCTACAGGGTTGGTTTACAAGTCTAATTCGATAAGTTTAACTGGTTTGACGGTTGCAACAGTAGGAATAGTTTATGAATTTTTAGCTGATGGAATTTATGATTGGTTTTATCAAGTTGAAGATACTGTCGGAAATAAATATAATTTGACTGATTATGATTTAATTGTAGACACAACTTTACCTAAAATTATTTTTGAATCTGGGACTGGAGCAAGAGGAGAATATGTTTCGCAGGATTATGTTTATATAAATGTTAGTTTAGTTGAGGACAATTTTAAAAATATTACTTTTGAATTATATAGTGAAAGCCAACGGGTTTATTCAAATACTTTTACAAATTCTAAGCGAGATATTAATTGGACTTTGTTAGATGATGGAATATATTATTATAATGTGAGTGTTTGGGACAAAGCAGGAAATTTTAATTCGAGTGGAATAAGGAATATAACTTTGGATAATGTTTTCCCTGTTGTTAGTTATTCTTTGGGAACTGAAGAAAACTTTGCAAATAAAAGTCAAAATTGGATTTTTGTGAATGTTAGCGTGGAAGAAGATAATTTTGAAAATATTAGTTTTAGATTGTATAATAGCGAAAGTTTGTTGGATGAAGTTGTTTTTGAAAATTCTACTCTGAAATTTAATTGGACTGAATTTAGTTCTGAAGTTAATGAAGGTTTTTGGTATAATGTTACAGTTTATGATAAAGCAGGTTTGAAAAGAGATCTATCTACAAGAAAAATAACTTTGGATACTGTTGAACCTTTGGTTGATTTTGGTTCTGGAACTTCTTTTGATGGAGGAATTTATGAAAGAAATTGGATTTATGTTGAAGCAAGTAGTGGAACTTCGGATACAAATTTTAAAAATATGTCTTATAGACTTTATGATAATAATACTCAATTAATTAATCAAACAAGTTTTGATTCTTTGGTAAGTGAAATAAACTTTAGCGTTTCAAATGAGAACAAAACATATTTTTATGATATAATTGTTTATGATTGGGCAGGAAATTATGGTTTGACAAATTTAAGAAATATTACTTTAATTGATGTCACAACGCCGAATTTGGTTTTGAATAGTCCCAAAAATACTACTTATTCTTATGCAAATGGAATTAGATTAGATTATGGTGTTAGTGATATGAATTTGGATTCTTGTTGGTATAGATTAGATGGGGGGAGCAACATTAGTTTGAAAAATTGTGGGGGGACTGTTTTAAATGTTGAAGATGAAATGCAGCATGCTCTGGAATTATTTGTTAATGATACTTTAGGTTATATGAATAGTTCTTCTGTTGTGTTTTTTGTGAATTCTAGTTTAATCGAAACTCCGTCATATAAAGTTATTAGGAAAGGAGATGTTTTTGTTGATGGTTTTAAGGATGTTTCAATTCCAGTCACCGACATGTCAAAATCTTTTGTTTTACATAATTCTCGAGGAAGCAGTAATGGTCCAAATAGTTTACAAGTCATAAGTGATTTTACAAGTAGTACAAACCTTAGATTTGAAAATTATGAAGTTGGTTCTGGGTCAATAATTGATTGGTCAATAATTTCTGGCCCAGCGATTGATGTTCAACGGGGAAAGATTGCTTTTACAAATGAGGATAATTTAACAACAAGCATAAATTCTGTTAATTTGAGTAATAGCTTCATTATTGTTAATTCTAAATTAAATTCTAGTGATGCGTCTAAAAATGTTGAAGGATTTTTTACTGGGAAATTTATTGATGATTCTAATTTGATTTTTGAAAGAGAGGGAGGAAGTTCTGAGGGGGTTTTATCTTGGCAAGTTGTAAGTTGGGAGGGAGTGAATGTTCAAAGTGGAAATTTAGTTTTGGATAGTGCTGAAAGTGTAGGAAGCACAATTAATGAAATTGATTTGAATAATTCTTTTTTGATTTTTTCAAATTCATTAACTGGGGACAAGAGTGTTGAAGATGTTTTTGTTAGGGGAGTTATTGGAAATTCTACTTATGCGAATTTTACTCGTAGAGGTAATGGAGGGATTGTTGATATTAGTTATTTTATTATTTCTTCTGAATTTTTTGATGTTCAAAGAGGAGAATATGAACATCTTTTAACTGGGGATGAGCAATTAATTAATTTGGATTATGGTTTGATAAATATTGGTAGATCTTTTGATTTGGGTTCTCATGAAAATGGTGGGGTTAATGTGGATTTTTCAAAAGGTTTTGTTACTGAGAACATAGAAGACAATTCTTCCCTAAGATTAGAGAAAGGGATTAGTAGTGGGGCAGGGGAAACTGGATGGTTTGCTATTGAAATTTTAGATGTTATTGATCCAATTGTTAATTTAACTTCTCCTATTGAAAATTATAATTATACTACTCACAATGTTGGGGGATTTACTTTTGTTGTTGAAGATGAAAGTAATATGAGTAATTGTAGTTTGTACGGATCTTGGGGAGGATGGCATATTAATCAAACGATTTATTTTGTTAATTCTGAAATTGAAAATAGTTTTAATCCTGCCGAGGTTAATGAAAGTGGTTTTTATAATTGGAGTGTAGAATGTTATGATATTTATGGAAATTATTATCTGACTGATAATAGGACTTTTAGTTCTTATCTGCCTCCTACTGAACCAGAATTTGTTAATATTACACAAAGTAAAAATGATGGAACTGGAAATGTATTTTTGGATTGGGATGAATCTAATGAAACTGTAAAATATAAAATTTATTCTTCAAATAATTTGAGTAATTTTGTTTTGGTTGACAAAATTACAGATACAAATTATACTGACACAAGTTTTGCGGGACAGAAGAGAAGGTTTTACAAAGTGGAGGCTTGGAATCCTTCAAGTTCTAATATGACAAGTTATGTATTTGGTGCGCACCTTTATGAATTCAAACAAAATCAAAGTTCAGAGCATTCTGTTAAGAATAGAAATTGGATTGGATTTCCTACTAATTTTAGTTATTTGAAAAATGCAAATGATACTTTGAATGAAATTGAGGGAATAACTTCTATAACTCGTTTGAATCCTGATACTCAAAAAAGAGTTTCTTGTACTGAGTTTAGTTGTCCTGAATCTTTTGCTTGTACTGAAACTGCTTGTAATTTTGATTTGAAATCAGGAGAGGGTTATGAAGTTTTATTGAATGAAAGTGGGTCTTCAGAAATTAATTGGAGCGGGGTTGGAATTGTACAGGAGCCAGTTCAAGTAAATTTGGTTTATGATGAAACTGGGACAAGGTTTAATAAAAATTGGATTAGTATGTATGCTGGGACAAATTTGAAAGATGCAAACGATTTGGCGAATAGTTTGTTGGGTGAAGATACTGTAACTTCTTGGAATGAAGAAAAGCAAAAAAGTGAAGGAAAGGCCTATGTTTGTTTGACTTGGAATCAGGAAGTTTGTTTTTGGATGGGGGAAAATTTTGATATTGAACCAGAAGGGGGGTATGAAGTTTCGGTTACTCAAGATAGTATGTGGACACAAGAATAAAATGAAAATGGAAGAAAAAAACAAAACAAGGGAATTGAAATGGTTTTTAGTATTTGGAATTATGTTATTTTTTAATTTTGTTGGTGCACAAACAATTGGTGGCGAAGTTTATTTTAGTGAATATATGGTTCCAAATTGGCAAAATGTTTTTGTTTATGATGTAAATGATGTAAATGATTATTTTGAAGTTGAAGTTAGTCCAGAGGATTTTAAGTATTCTTTTGGAAATTCTGGTCTTTTTGGAAAAAATGCTTTTATCAGTGCAGAAATTTTGGATTTTGAAAATGGTTTGATGGCTGGACCAGTTGAAATGAATTTAAGTTGGGATAATTCTAAACAATATTCTGAGAATGATTATGATATATTTTCTCCAATGGAATTTAGAAAAGTTGTGCAAGTGAAAGAACCTTTGAAAGAATTGATTATTTCTGAAGAAGGAGAGTTTGATGTAGGATTAAATGTTTATGATGATTGTGATTTATATTTGCAAGATGAATTGCTTTGTGAAAGGGGATGTGATTATTCTGAAATTTTTGAAAAAGGTTTTGGGCTTAATGAATTAAATTTTATTATTGATTGTGGGGTTGGTAAAAGATTCAAGGGAGGGAGTAGAGATTTATTTGAATCAAGGGATGATTTATGGGTCAATTTTGAAAAAGAGATTTATTTCTTTTCTGAAGATTTTTTTCATGTTATTTATTCTGGAGAAAAACATTCAAACATTTCAATTTTAACAGATTTTATTCCATCTGAGTTTGAAGTAATTAATGTTTCTGGTGGAGGAAAAGTCTTTGAGGAAGATGGTTATTATGCTATTGAGTGGAAAAATGTTTCTTCGGATTTTTTTGAGTTTAGCTATTATATAAAACTTAAAAATAAATTAAAAAATTGTGAAGTTGGCTTGAATAGTGGAGAAGTTTTGAAAGATAGATTTAGTGAAGAATTTAATTTATTTAATCAGAGTTTAAATTTAAAAGAAAACAATTTTTATTTTGATTGTGTTTTTTCAGAAGACATCGGTTTTTATTTAATTGAAAAAGTTAATTTTGAAAAAGAAATGGACAATAAAATTAAAATAGGCGAGAAAAAGAAAGTCGAATTATCTGGAAATCTTTCTGAAAATGTTTCTGGAGTAGAATTTAGAGAATATGTGCCTGTTGAGTTCGATATTAGTTCTATCTCAAATGGCGGAGTTGTTGAAATTTCTAATTCTGACTATAATGTAATTGTTTGGAGTGTCGAGGGAAAAGAATTTTATTTTGATTATACAATTAGTCCAAACACTTTGGGAGATTTTTATTTAATGAGTGAATTTGGAGGAAATCTTTTGGAAGAAAATTCTTTGAATGTTTACCGGGTTGTTTCTTCCGGTAACAAGAAAAGGAGAAAAGGTGGAGGAGGAAGTTATAAATATGAACCTGAAAATGTTTCTATAGTTTCTGATAAATTTCCTCTTATTGATAAAAAAGATAATTTCAATTTGGCTTTGTATTCAGATGATTTAAAATTGGATGGAGCAGGGGAGTTATTTTATTTGAATTCTTCTCCAAAAATTTATAATCGTAGTTTGAAATTTTTAGAGGGTTATTTGGTTGAAATGAATTTAGGAGATGAATTTGGAAAGTTTGTCTTTGAATATGAATTTGATAAAAAAAACTTTTCAGATAAGAACTTAAAAGATTTAGAGTTTAGAGGAAAAAATAAAGAGGGAAAATGGGTGAGTTTAACTGGGAATGTTGTTAAGTCTGGAGAAAATAAATATTCTTTTGAAAGTAAAGATTTTTTTAGAGAAATTGCCATTTTTGGAATAAAAGATAAATTGAATTTTTGGGATAAATTAGTTGAATTTTTTTGGAGATTTTTTGGAATTA
>CAYQDG010000005.1:6869-32030 GCA_964416245.1 Candidatus Woesearchaeota archaeon | reverse complement strand
CCTGGACATAAAATATCAAAGTCTAATGTTTTTATGAATTCCAAAGATTGTTGCATTTTATTTTCATCTGATTCTGGAAAGTCTGTTCTTCCAATGTAGCCTTCATGGAATATAGTGTCTCCGCTGAAAAGAATATTTTTGTATTGAATTACAATGTCTCCTTGTGTGTGTCCTGGTGTTTTGTAAATTTTGAATATTTTTTGGGAACAATCTTCCATCCCTATCCCCGACCGACCATTTGATTTATGGTTTTCCCCTAGATTGCTAATTATTCGCTTTTGCTCATAATTATTTTTGAATGAAGATTGTTTTATTTTTGCTATTTGTAATTTTTCTATTGGTAAAATATTTTGAATTTCTGTTTGTGTGTGGTTTGGATTAATTTGTTTTGTGAAGTTGCCATATATTTTTGTATTTGGGAAGAGGTTTATATTTTCTGTGTGGTCATAGTGTGCATGTGTTAGAATTATTGTGTTTATCTTTTTAGGAGTTAGATTTAAATGAGCAAGAGAGTAAATAAGTTCTTCTTTATTTTCTTTGGAAGATGTATCTATAAGGATATTTTGATTTGAGAGTTGAATTAAGTAGACAATACTTCCGAAGTTTTGAAAGTGTATTGCTTTTACTTCTGGAGATATTTCAGTTATCATGTATTAAAGTAGTACAAAACTAATTTAAATCATTTGTTTTTAATTCTTTTATGAAATATGAATATGCTTTTGATTTACAGAGAGTTGCTGAGGATGTTTCTAAAAGAATGTTTCCGCATGTTCGTATTGATAGAATAAAGTGTTTTAGAAGTTATGGTAGTTCTTCTAAGAGAACTATCGCTCGTTGTCATGCTCTTGGAAAATTAATGCAACTTGCTATGACAGTTGATGCTTTTTATGCTCTTGAATTTATTTCAGAAAAATTTGATAAACTTAGCAATGTTGAGAAAGTTAAGACAATTATTCACGAATTGATGCATATTCCTGAAACTTTCGGAGGAGGATTTAAACAACATCATATTGTTACGGATTCCCACGTTAATAGATGCTATAAAAATTATTTGGAGTTGAGAGTTCGCGGGGAAAGCATTGATTGGTTTAAGTCGCAGAAGAAAAGAAGGTAATTTATTGAATTAAAATTCAGAATTGATATACTAAAATTTTTGAATGTGATTTGAAAATTTTAAATTTGTAATTAAGTTGCAATATTTTTGCTAAATTTGGTAGAGATTAACTTTATTAATTTCTTTTATTCTCATATTATATGAAGAAAGAGATTATTAATTTTAATTATAATGGGGGGGAAATTTCATTAGAAGTATCAAAAGTTCCTTGGTGGTTTGAAGGAATTGGACTTATGTTTTCTAGAAGAAAAAAAGCTCGTGCTTTGATTTTTGATTTGAAAAATGAAGTAAAAATGAGCATACATTCTTTTTTTGTTTTTTTTCCTTTTGTTGCTATTTGGTTGGACAAAGATAAAAAAGTTATTGATATAAGGAAAGTGAAGAGTTTCAAATTTGGAATTCCACCGTCGAGAAAGTTTAGGTATTTAATTGAAGTTCCCATAAATGAAAATTACGACGAGGTTTTGAAAATTATCGACGGGGGAGAAACATTTAAATAGGAGTTTTTATTATTTATATTATTATAAGTATTCCCTCTCGGGGGAACTTAAAGCAAGTTGCTAAAAAGGAGGTGTGCAAGATGGGGAAAATAATCATAAAAAAGGCTGTTGAAAGAAAGCCAGGACACCTTTACTACGTTGATGGACAAGGAAACGTATGTGAAGCTAAAATGGCTCGAGGTGGTAAGAAGAAAAAGAAAGCTGCTAAGAAAAAAACAGTGAAAAAGAAAGCTGTTAAAAAGAAAGCAGTTAAAAAGAAAGCTGCCAAGAAAAAGCCTGCTAAGAAAAAAGCTGTTAAAAAGAAAAAGAAGAAATAGGTTTATTTTTAACGAATAGGGCGTTAGATATGACTTGTTTAATATAGGGATTTATTTTTTTATTTTTTTTTAAAAATTTTATTGTGTTCTGGGTTGAAGAGAGGTGAGGTAGGAGAGAGTTTGGTTAATTTTATATATTCTATTGGTGATTTGTTTTTATGACAACAATATTAGGAATTGAATCAACAGCACATACTTTTGGAGTAGGTGTTGTTAGAGATAGAGAAATTTTGGCTAATGAACGCGAGATGTATATAACAGAAGAGGGGGGAATAATTCCTGTTGATTCTGCAGAGCATCACAGAAGATTGGCGCCTGAAGTTTATTCTCGTGCTTTGGAAAAATCTGGAATAAATGAAAAAGATATTGATGCTATTGCTTTTAGTCAGGGTCCGGGTTTACCTCCATGTTTATTGGCTGGTCGTGATTTTTCTCGTGATTTAGCTATTCGTTTGAAGAAACCTTTAGTTCCTGTTAATCATTGCGTTGCTCATTTGGAAGTGGGGAGAATTACTGGTGCAAGGGATCCAGTTTTATTATATTGTTCTGGTGCTAATACCCAAGTAATTGCTTATGCTTCTGGTAAGTATAGAGTTTTTGGGGAAACCTTGGATATTGGAGTTGGAAATTTTATTGATAATTTTGCCCGTTATGCTGGGCTGGGATTTCCTGGAGGACCAAAGATTGAAAAAATTGCAAGAGAGAGTACAAAATTTGTTGATTTGCCCTATAGTGTTAAGGGAATGGATATTTCTTTATCTGGGATTTTGACTAATTTAAGACAAAAATTAGAAAAAGGTTTTGAGTTGAAGGATTTGGCTTATTCGATGCAGGAAATTGTTTTTGCAATGTTAATAGAAACTGCTGAAAGAGCTTTAGCCCATGTTGGTAAAAATGAATTGTTGTTGGGAGGAGGTGTTGCATGTAATTCTCGTTTACAAGAAATGACAAAAATTATGTGTGATGAACGCCAAGCTAAATTTTTTGTTCCTGAGAGGTCTTTGTTAGTTGATAATGGCGCGATGATTGCTTATTTGGGAGAGATTATGTTTGGTGTAGGAGTTAAGATTGAAGGTTTGGAGATTGAGAAAATAGATATTATGCCAAGGCAAAGAACTGATGATGTTGAAGTTACTTGGAGAAAATAAAATAACTTATTAGTGTTCATAGGGTAAATTAAAATTTTTTGTATAAACTTTAGGAAAAGTTTATAAACCAAAAATCATCACTATTCTTATCTGATGAACGTTGTTCAAATGACGAAGAGTTCTCAGATAAATATGTGAGCAACAGTATTTGTAAAACTGTTTCTCTAAATTAAATAAATACAAAGAAAAATGGATGTATATCAAATTGTTGAAAAAGCAAAGCGAACTGGTAAGATAGAAAAAGGGACTAATGAAGTTACTAAAGCTATTGAAAGGGGAACAGCAAAATTAGTTGTTTATGCTGCTGATGTTGAACCTAAAGAAATTATAGCTCATATCCCTTTATTATGCAAGGAGAAAGGAATCCCTTGTGTTGAAGCAGACAACAAACAGAAGTTAGGAATTGCTGTTGGTTTGCCTGTTAAAGCGTCTTCTATTGCAGTAATTGATGCTGGAGAAGCTGAACCAGATATTGCTTCGTTTAATTAAATATTCAGAGATTGAAGGTTCGAGGGGTTTAATTAATAGTTATTAAAATGGCAAAAACACAAAATAAAAAAGAAGTAAAAAAGCAAGGGTCTAAAGGAAGCGAAAAAATACTTGGTGAGGCCGTTCCAGCTGTTGTTAAAGAACTTCTTGGTAGAACTGGTTTTAGAGGAGAAATTACTCAGGTTAAATGTTTAGTTCAAGAAGGAAAAGATAAAGGTCGATCTATGAGAAGAAATGTTCGTGGAGCAGTTAGAGTGGGCGATACTTTAATGCTTAGAGAAACAGAAATTGAAGCTAGAAGAATTAAATCTAATGTGACTAAAGGGAGCTATAGTTAAAATGCCAAAATGTGTTTATTGTCAAAAAAATTATGAATTCCCAAGAGGATTAACATTAGTTATGACTAATGGAGAAGTTAATCATTTGTGTTCTTCGAAGTGTAGGAAAAATATGTTAATGGGGAGAAGAAAAGTTAGATGGTTGCCCGAAGCAATTAGATTTAATCCTAAAAATAAGATTAAGCCTAAAAAGAAGAAGTAGGATTTTGTTTCTTTGTAATAAATTAAAATATGTTTTGGAAGACAAGAGTTTTTTTTAAAGTTGTTTTTATTAATTAATCTATGAAATATAATCTAGAGTAGGATTTAAAACAATTAGATAATTTTTTTGATATGCGTTCTGAAACTCATGAGGGTTTTCTTGATAAATTAACTTATGATATTGGTAGTAATAGTTATGTTAGAATTTTAAAAGAAGTTATTGATGAAAAGGGGAAAAAATCTTTTTCAGGATATAATCTTTATACTGATATTGATATGGTGGTGGATTCTCAAACTCAAAATATGAGGTACAAATTAAATATTGCTTTTGACAGAACTTATTGATCACAAAAATTTCTGTTTTCTCTTGCATCTGTCCAATTTTTTGGTTGTTGAATAGCGAATCCTGTTGGTTGAAATTTAATTAAGTTATTTCCTTTACATTCTACAACATAATCTTCACAATGATTTGAATTGTCACAAATTGCTTTTGTGTAGGAATATTGGTTTGGAGTGTTTTTTATTGATTTTCCTGTGATAATTAAATCGGGAATTGAAATTAAAATCAATACAATTAAAATTAATAATAGAATTTTGTCAATTATTTCAATTTTTTTCATGAAATTACTAGTTTGGCATGTTTTTTAAGTTTTTATATTTTTGGTTGTTACTTTTTAGTATTGCCGTCGACAAACTCTTGTTTTTCATACAAAAGTTTATAAACTCTTTTGGGTTTTTTTGATGGTAATTAGAGGCATTATTTATGATGGCAAAAAAAGAATATGGAGCTTCGAATATTAAGGTTTTAGAAGGATTGGAAGGAGTTAGAAGAAGGCCTGCAATGTATATTGGTGGAACCGATAAACAAGGTTTACATCATTTAGTTTATGAACTTTTAGATAATTCTGTTGATGAGGCTTTGGCTGGACATTGTTCGGAGATAAATGTTTCATTAAATGAGGATGGTTCATGTTCTGTTGAAGATAATGGTAGAGGAATTCCGGTTGATGTTCATTCAATATATAGAATTCCTGCAGTTCAAGTTGCTTTAACAAAACTTCATGCGGGAGGTAAATTTGATAAGGATTCATATAAAGTTTCGGGGGGTTTGCATGGAGTAGGAATGAGTTGTGTTAATGCTTTAGCTAAAAAATTATTTGTTAAAATTAAGAGAGATGGAAAAGTTTATGAACAAGAATATTCTCGAGGGAAAGCTTTGACAAAATTAAAAGTTGTTGGAAAATGTAAATCAAGTGAAACAGGAACTTTTATTCAATTTTGGCCTGATGAAGAAATTTTTTCTGTTTTGGATTTTGATTATAAAATTTTGGAAACTAGGTTTCGGGAAGTTACTTTTTTGAATGCTGGCTTGAGAATTGTTTTGGAAGATAAAAGGAGAGATAAAAAACAAGAATTCTATGCTGCAGGAGGGGTGATGGAATTTGTTAAATGGGTTAATAAATCGAAGGATGTTTTACATATTAAACCAATTTATTTTAAAAAAGAAGTTGATAATGTAACTGTTGAAGTTGCTATTCAATATACTAATAGTTATCAAGATAATATTTTTGGTTTTGTTAACACCATTAATACTGTAGAGGGTGGAACTCATGTTTCTGGTTTGAAAACTGCTTTAACAAGGGTAATTAATGATTATGCAAAGAAAAAATCCATGTTAAAAAATGGAGATACGCTTTTAGGAGACGATGTGCGGGAAGGACTTGGAGCAATTGTTAGTGTTAAAATTCCTGATCCTCAGTTTGAAGGTCAAACAAAGAGTAAACTTGGAAATTCTGAAATTAAAGGTATTGTTGATTCTTCTGTTAGTTTGGCTTTATCTGAATTTTTTGAAGAAAATCCTTCAATTGCAAAAAAGATTGCTCAGAAGGGATTGGATTCGGCAAAAGCAAGGTTGGCAGCTAAGAAAGCAAAAGATTTGGTTAGAAGAAAAAATGTTTTTTCTATTGGAGGACTCCCAGGAAAACTTGCAGATTGTTCTAGTAAAAAATCTGAAGAATCTGAATTGTATCTAGTGGAAGGGGATTCAGCAGGAGGTTCTGCAAAAATGGCGAGAAATAGAAATACTCAAGCAATTTTGGCGTTGAGGGGTAAAATTTTGAATGTAGAAAAATCATCACCTTCCAGGGCTTTATCTTCGGAAGAAATCACTAATATGATTACTGCCATTGGGACAGGAGTTGGTGAGCAATTTGATATTTCTAAATTGAGATATAAAAGAATAATTATCATGACTGATGCCGATGTCGATGGTGAACATATCAAAACTTTATTGTTGACATTTTTCTTTAGATTTATGCCTGATTTGATAAAAGAGGGCCATGTTTATGCTGCGATGCCCCCATTATATAGAATTAGAAAGAGAAAAGATATTTATGTTTATTCAGATGCTGAATTGAGAAGAGAAACTGCTGGAATGGAAAATGCTAATGTTACTCGGTTTAAAGGTTTGGGGGAAATGAGTCCTGCTCAATTGTGGGAAACAACAATGGATTCTAAAACTAGAAAAATAAAAAGAATTTATATTGAAGATGCTGTTGAGGCAGATCAAATTTTTTCAATGTTGATGGGAGATGATGTTCAGGGAAGAAAGGAATTTATTCAAGAAAATGCACAGGAGGCTGATTTGGACATTTAAATATTTAAAGTTTAAAAAATTATAATCAAAATGGCAAAGAAAAAAAGTAAATTGAAAACTCCAGATTGGATTTTGAAAGGAGAAGAAGCTCCGAAAAAGAAAAAGAGTGGAAAGACCTTCAAAGTTCGAAAATGTCCTGAATGTAATTCTGATGAAGTTCGAGTTGCTATTGGAGAAGTAGGCGTTTGGGAGTGTCCGAATTGTTCATGGAAAGGAGCTGAAGTTAAAGAGGAAGAATTAACTGAAGATGAATTCATGGCTTATCTTGATGAAAAAGGAGAAGAGGTGGCCTAGAATTATTTTGGTTAGTTTGTAAATAAATATTGGTAAATATGTAAAATGACAGATGAAGAAAAAAGAAAAGAAAAAGATGTTGAAGAAATGGGATTAGATGATTCTAAAGTTGAATCAGGTGATGAAGCACCCAAGGGTGTACTCCCTGAAACTGAAGCCGGAAGCATGGTTCAAGTTGAAAAGGATAAAGGAGAGGTTCAAGTCCAAGAAAGTTTTACTTCAAGATTTCCAGAAAAGGGCGGAGTAGTTAATACAGAAGTTACTGGAGAAATGAAAAAAGCTTATTTGGATTATGCAATGAGTGTTATTGTTTCTCGTGCGATTCCTGCAATTGAAGATGGAATGAAGCCTGTTCAGAGAAGAATTCTTTATGCAATGCAACAATTAGGATTGAAGCCCAATACTCAAACAAAAAAGTCAGCAAGAGTAGTTGGTGATGTTATAGGTAAATACCACCCACATGGAGATAGTGCGGTCTATGAAGCAATGGTTAGAATGGCGCAGGATTTCTCTTTAAGATATCCTTTGGTTTATGGCCAAGGTAATTTTGGTTCTATTGACGGTGATTCTGCTGCGGCGATGAGATATACTGAAGCTAAGATGGAAAAACTTTCTGCAGAATTATTAGAAGATTTAGAAAAGGATACGGTTCCGTTTGCTTCTAATTATGATGGGTCTTTGAAAGAACCTATTTTACTTCCTGGAAAATTACCTGCTTTAGTTTTGAATGGGGCTACTGGTATTGCAGTTGGTATGGCCACAAATATTCCTCCACATAATTTAAGAGAAATTGCTGATGCTATTTCAATTTATGTTGATAATCCTGAAGTTACTGTCGAAGAACTTATTAAAGAAGCTGTTCAAGGTCCAGATTTTCCCACAGGTGGAATGGTTCAAGGAGATATGGTTGAATTATATAAGACAGGCAGAGGAAGACTTGTTATGAGGGGA
Source organism: Candidatus Woesearchaeota archaeon (assembly GCA_964416245.1). Classification (GTDB taxonomy): domain Archaea; phylum Nanobdellota; class Nanobdellia; order Pacearchaeales; family GW2011-AR1; genus GW2011-AR1. Next base: position 24,022 of record CAYQDG010000005.1, on the reverse strand, counting down.
AAAACAACTATTGAAGATAAAAATAAAAAACAAACTATTATTATAACTGAAATTCCCTACATGATTAATAAAGCAACGTTAATTACACAAATTGCTAATTTAGTTAGAGATAAAAAAATAAGAGATATTAGTGATTTAAGAGATGAATCTAGTAAAGGAAAAATTCGTGTGGTTATTGAATTAAAAAAAGGAGTGAATCCAGATTTTGTTGTTAATGCTTTGTATAAATACACTCGTTTACAAGATTCTTTTAATGTTAATTTTTTAGCACTTGTTGAAGGAAAACCTCGAGTTTTAGGATTAAAAGATGTTTTGGAAAATTATGTTAGGCATCGTAAGAGCATTATAGTTAATAGAACAAAATATGATTTGAATAAAGCTAAATTAAGACAAGAAATTGTTGAAGGTCTTTTGAAAGCTTTGGATAATATTGATGAGGTTATTAAAATTATTAGGTTTGGAAAAGATCCTTCTCGTGAATTAATTTCTAAGTTTGGTTTTACAAATAATCAAATTAAAGCAATTTTGGAAACTAAATTAAGACAATTAACTTCTTTAGAGAATGATAAATTGAAAAATGAATTTAAAGAATTAGAAAAGAAAATTTTACGTTATGAACAGATTTTGGGAGACATTAAAGAAGTTTTAAAAATAATTAAAAAAGAAGTAAATGAACTAAAAGAAAAGTATGGGGATCCTCGGAGAACGCAAGTTTTCAAAAGGAGTTTTTCGGAAATTTCTGAGAAAGATTTGGTTCAAGAAAAAGAAGTTGTTGTTTCAATTACTGATAAAGGTTATGTTAAAAGAATGGATGTTCAAACATATAAGGAGCAAAAAAGAGGAGGAAGAGGAGTCATTGGAAGTGGACTTGCTACTGGTGACTTTTCAAAACAGATTTTAACTTGTTCGACGCATGATTATTTAATGTTTTTTACAACTCGTGGAAGAGTTTTATGGTTAAAAACATATGATTTACCTGAGGCGGAAAGATATGGAAAAGGAAAAGCAATTGTTAATTTATTGGGATTAAAAGAAGAAAGAGTTACAAGTGTTATTTCTGTTAAAAATTTTGATGATTTTTTAATGATGGCGACAAAAAAAGGAATTGTTAAAAGAATATCACTTAGTCATTTTTCAAAACCTCGTTCTTCTGGTGTTAAAGCTATTAATTTGCCCCTAGATAACTCTGATGATTTGATTGGGGTTGAGATTGTAAAAGAGAATCAGGAAGTTATCTTAGCAACGAAGAATGGAAAGGCCATAAGATTTAATGTTGGTGATGTTCGTTCTATGGGGAGATCAAGTTATGGTGTGACTGGAATTAAGTTATCGGGGGAGGACAAGGTTGTTTCCTTGGAAGTTTTAGATACCGATGCAATTTTTACAATCACTAAAAAAGGTTATGGGAAAAGAACGTCCGTTGAAGATTATAGAAAGACTTCTCGTGCTGGAAAAGGAGTGATTAATGTTAAAATAAGTGATAAAACTGGAGAAGTTGTGAATACAGTTTCGGTGAACGACGGCGATTCTATTATTATTACAACTGCAAAGGGAATGGTTATTAGAACTTCTTTAGAAAATATTCGTGTTATGGGTCGTGCGGCCCAGGGTGTCCGAATTGTAAGATTGCAAGATGGAGATTATGTAACTGATGTTATTGGAGTTGTTGATACTGAGTGAGGTTAATTTTTATTGAATTATGTTTGTTAAAAAATTTTTGAAATAGCTCTGTTATTCTAAAAATTTTTGCAACTTCATCTAAGCCTAATAAAAATTAACTCGAAAAAAATAAATCAAAATTGTATGGAAAATTAATTTTTTTACTAAATATTTAAAAGAATATTTTTCTTAGAATATTTATTAAAATGAAATTTGGAGTAAAAACTTATAATAGTGAAGAATTTTTAGATAAGTTTGTCGAGAAATCGGATTTTTTTGAAGTTCAGGCAATTAGGGGGAAGGATTATTCTTTTTTGAAAAAATATAATAAAGAAATAGTTATTCATTGTGAGCATCAAGGATTTGGAGTTAATATTGCTAATTCAAATGATTTGAAGAATTCTATTGGTGCAATTAATTTTGCTAAGATGTTGGCGGATGAAGTTGGTTCTAAAAAAATTGTAATTCATCCTGGCCACATAGAAGATGAAAATTGTTCTATTAACAATTCAATTGATTTTTTAAATAATTATTGTGATAAAAGATTTGTTATTGAAAACATGCCTTTGATGGGAGCCAAAGATGGGAATTTTAGAATTGGTTCTAGTGTTGAGGACATGAAATTATTATTGGACGAAACTAATTTAGGGTTTTGTTTTGATATTAATCATGCAATTGAATATTCTTTGAAACAAGAATTAGATTATTGGAAGGTTATTCAAGAATTTGAAGGATTGAATCCGAATCATTATCATTTAGGGGGAGAAAAAATTCCCGAGGGTATTTCTCATATTAGTTTTTGTAATTCTAATTTAGATTTGAAAAAAGTTTTTTCTTTGATTTCTTGGAAAGCTGAAATAACTTTGGAAGTTGGAATGGATGAAAAAGAAGTTCGAGAAGATTTGAAACTTGTTCAAAGGTTTAATTGATGGGCGCAGAGAGAATCGTGCATCACTTCGTTCAACGAAGTCAAAAGTTTGTGAAACTTTTAACTTAACTCCCAGAATTGTTTCTTACAATTAAAATATATTTGAATTTTCGTGAGTTCTATTTCCTAGAATTATGGGCGCAGAGAGAATCGAACTCCCAGCTGCCGGTCTGGAGCCGGCTATTTTGCCATTAAACTATGCACCCAATGTTAAAGTATAATATTGTTTATTTTTAAGAATTACTATTTGTCTAATTTTTTTATTGATTCAATTTCTTCTGTTGATATTGCACAACCCTTATATTTTAAAGCATAAAGTAAAGCATCTAAAACTCTTTTATCTTTCATCCTAACTAAATTATTTTTGTAAGCAATATAAATTAATTCACAGGAACGAACTATTTTGAATCCTTTGAACTGTTTTAGATTTTCTTTTTTTATGTCAACTCTTACGTGGAGTTTTTTTTGCAGAAGTTTTTTTAAATTTTGGGGTTTTTCTGAAAGCATTCTTGTGGTTCTTTCGTCGATTACTAAGAGATTTGGAATTTTTTTGTTTGTTAAAATTCTTGATAAAACTAAACAAGCAGTTTCTCCCAAGTCAATTAAATGAATTTCTTTTTTTCCATTTTTCAAAAAAGTTGAATTAGCTATATTCAACATATTAGTTGTTTCTTTTGAGATTTCTTCGTCATTTATTTTCAAAGCTTCTGGAAGTTCAAGGATTCCTTCATCTAATAATTCTTTTAATTTTAATGCTTCTAATTCAAATCTTTTTATTGTCAAGGGTTTTTCTATTGCTTCTTGTTTTACTTCTTTTGGAATTATGAATTTTCCCGGGAAAATTTTTTTTAATTCTTTTAATTCATGCAATAAACCATTCATTGCAATGCTAATTAAAGAACTAGCATCAAAAATCAAAACTTTTTCAGTCATTCTATTTTCTCCTCTATTTTTTCGATTAATTTTTTATGAGTTTTTGATAATTTTCTTTTTTTGTTTAATTCAGCTAATATAAATTTTGTTTCTTCAGAATATTTTTTTCTAAATTTTTCACTACAATTATTTAAATCTGAAACATTGTCGAGTCGATCTGCAAGTTTTATTACTAGTGCCCAACTTGAAAGTTTTTTCATTTTTTTTGCTAAGTATTCTTTTTTTCCAATTTTATTTTGAATTTCTTTTTCTGAAGTTAATTCTTTTACCAAGAAGGTTATTAATTTTCCAAAATTTTTTTTCAATTCTTCTTCGTTTGTATTTGTGTTTTCTAAAGTATCATGCAAAAATGCTGCTGCCAATAATTCATTTATTTTATGGCTTTTTTTATTTTCTTTTATTATTTCTGAAACTTTTATTGGGTGTTCTATATATGGTTTTTTTGAAAATTTACGTAATTGTCCTTCATGTTTTTTTTCTGCAAAATTTTTTGCTAATTTTTGTATCATGAGAATAACTCCTTTAACATTTTTATTCTTGTTTTTGGATTAATGGTTTTATTCAAGGGAACTTCTGAAATTCCGGTTTGCCCGGCATAATCTTGTAATTCATACATTGAAATTCCAAGCATTTTTGCTGTTTTTCCGAGGGAAATGCCGTGTTCATAAATTCTTGATGCTTTTGCAATCTCTGCTTTTTCAAAAACGTCTTCAATATATTTTTTTAATTTTCCAGATAATTTATTTATGGCTTTTCTAATGAAAATAAAATTTTCTCTAAATTCCTCTTCTTCATTTTTTTCTAAATAATCTATTGATTTTGTTAGTGAAGAAATAATTGTTTTTTGAAAAGTTGACCAACCTTTTAATTTTCTATAATCGTTTCTTGATAAAATTTTCCCAATAGAGTAAACAATTACTGCTACCGTTATATTGTCTGGATGTCCAGTTGATGCTGAATGAATTGTTTGATCACTCAGTTCTTTTAATGGAGCAGGATTATTTTCTTTAATTGCTTTTAGAGTTTCCTTTAGAATCCTAAGTATGTTTCCCCTCTCTTCCATTTTTTAAAAAAGATATTGAGTATTATAAATGTTTTTGGTTTGTTTTTAATAATGAATAGTTTTTAATATACTTTTTTCTATAATTTAGTATGGCAAAAGTTGTTTTGGATACAAATTTTATTTTGAATTGTGTTGCAAATAAATTGGATTTTTTTGATGAAATTTTAATGAAAGGTCATATCATTCAGATTCCTCTTCAAGTTATTGAAGAAATAAAAAGATTAAAAAATTCTTCAAAAGCTGTTAGGTTTAGAGAGCAAGCAAATTTGGCATTGAAATTAATTGAAGTAAATGATTTTGAAAAAATTGATGTTCCAGGCAGGTATGTTGACGTTGGATTAAGAAAATACCTTGGGGAAAATCCAAAAATTATTTTGGGAACGATGGACAAGGAGTTGAAAAAATCAGTTAAGAATAGAAAGATGGTTGTTAGAAATAAGAAGAAGTTGGAGTTACAATAGCTAAATCTGGGAGAAAGCTTTTTAAACCAATTTTTGTTTTAAGTTTCGATTAAAATGTTTTATTTGACTGAAATTGAAGACTATGTAAGGGTTGACCCGAGGCTTTTTGGCTTAGATACTTCAGAGTCTGTTGAAAAACAACTTGAAGAGAGTTATGATAATTATTATGATAAAGAAGTTGGAAGAGTTGTTTCTATTGTTGAAGTTTTAGATATTGGGGAAGGAGTTATTATTCCTGGAGATGGTGCTGCATTTTACAAATGCACTTTCAAAGTTCTTGCTTGGAAACCAGAATTGCAGGAGTTAGTTTATGGAATGGTTAGCGAAATTACTAATTTTGGAGCTTTTATTGATATGGGTTCAATGAGAGGAATGATTCATATTAGCCAAACAATGGATGATTATGTTAGTTTTAGTGATGCAGGTTCTTTGCAAGGGAAATCTAGTGGAAGAGTTTTGAAAGAAGGAGATTTATGTGTTGCAAGAGTTGTTGCAATTAGTCATAAAGGAAATGACCCGAAAATAGGATTAACTATGAGACAACCTGGATTAGGAAAATTAGATTGGGTTAAAGAAGAAAAAATAAAAAAGGAAGTAGAAGAAAAAAAGGCTTCTAAAAAGGAGAAATAATGTGGCAAAAATAAAAGAAAAAGCTTGTAAAATTTGTAAGTGTGTGTATGAAGATGAAAATTCTTGTCCAAAATGCGGATCTAAAGAGTTTTCAGATACTTTCAAAGGTAAAATTTTTATTGCTAATCATGAAAAATCTGAAATTGCGAAAAATATAAATATAAATGAAAATGGTTTGTATGCCATAAAAACTAGATAAAATGAAAATTGATAATGTTGAAGAAAAAAGAAATGATTTGTTTTCAAGGAAGGAAGTAAAGGTAAAAGTAGAAAATGAAATTATTCCCAGTAATGAGGAAGCAAGGGAAGTTGTTTCTAAAAAATTTTCTTGCGACAATGATTTAGTTAGAATAAATAAAATTGAAGGAAAATTTGGAACTCATTTATTTTTCATTTATGCTGATGTTTATGATTCAAAAGAAGAATTTCAAAGAGTTGTTAAAAGGACAAAACAAGAAATTGAAGCTGAGAAAAAAGCTGAAGAGGAAAAATTAAAGGCTGAAGCTGAAGCAAAAGCTCAAAAAGAAGCTGCGAAAGAAGAAGCAAATAAATCTGAAGAAGAAAATGTTGAAGAAGAAAATAAAGAAGGAGAAAAAACTGAATAAAAATGGCAAAGAAAGTTTTAAAGAAAGGGAAAAAGCCGCATAAGAATAAACCTACTAGTAAAAAGTATACTAAATACAAAGTTGAAGGGGACAAAGTTGTTAGATCAAGAAATTGTCCTAGGTGTGGTCCAGGAGTTTTTCTGATGGAAGCCAAGGGAAGAGTCTATTGTGGGAGATGCCATTATACTGAATTTGATTCTAAAGAAGAATAATCTTGTTTCTTTTATGAATATTTGTTTTATAGTTTAGTGATTAAAGATATTTGTTATTTTATATTGAAAGGTTCTTGTCATTCTTCAAGAGTAACATAATAGAAAGATTTAAATAGTGTGGTTATTTCGAATTAGTATCACCTCTTTTTACCCAGGAGAGGACGCGTACTATCTAATTTTATTTGGTGCGAAGAATCTCCTCGGTTTTTATTCACTAATCTTAAAAAGTATTCTTTCTTATTTTATTCATGGAAGAAGAGGTTGAAAATACTGTAAATCAAGAACAAGTCCATGATTTATTGTTTGGTCGTGAAATTGGTTGGAAAGATATTATTTATGATTTAATTAAGACTAAACAATTAGACCCTTGGAATATTGATATTTCTATTCTTACTGAGGGATTTTTAGAGAGAATTCAAAAATATGAAGAGACTGATTTTTTTATATCAAGTAGAATACTCTTTGCTGCAGCTCTTCTTTTGAGAATAAAATCCGAATTAATTTTAAGTAGATATATGAAAAGTATTGATGAAATTTTATTTGGACAAAAAGAAGAGGAAAAGACAAGTTCATTTGAAAGAATTGAATTGGATGAAGAAATTCCTGAATTGATTCCTCGTAGTCCTATGCCGAGATTTCGTAAGGTTACTTTGAAAGAATTAATTGATTCTTTGAATAAGGCAATTATTACTGAAAATAGGAGGATAAAAAAAGAGATTGTTAACAAGAATGCATTGCGTGAAACTGGAATTAGTTTACCTAAAAGAAAATATAATATTAAAAATAAATTAAAACAAATTCATGGTAAAGTTATTGCTCATTTTGAAGCTAATAAATCTCATAGGAAAGTTAGTTATACAAAAGTAATTGGAGAAGATAAAGAAGAAAGAGCTTTGTCTTTTTATCCGGTTTTACAATTAGAAAATAATGGGGAGTTTTGGTTAGAGCAAGAAGCACATTTTGAAGAAATTCATATTTGGTTGAAAAAAGTTTTTTTGAAACATAATCCTAATCCTTATGAAGATTTGTTGACTGGTGAGTGGAATGCGGAGCATCTTGGGAGAGGGGAAATAGTTACCGATGAAAATGAAGTTTTGGGGAATACATAAAAACCTTTAATTCTCTTTTTTATTATGAAATTAGCTAGTTTATTTTCTGGTGGTAAGGATTCTGTATATGCAACATATTTGGCAAAGAAAGAAGGTCATGAAATAACTTGCTTGGTTTCCATTTTTTCTGAGAATAAAGAAAGTTATATGTTCCATACTCCTTCGATTAATAAAACTAAGAAGCAAGCAGAGGTAATGGGAGTTCCTTTGATTGTTGAAAAAACAAAGGGAGAAAAAGAGATTGAATTAGAGGATTTGAAAAGAGCTATTTTTAGAGCAAAAGAAGAATATGGTGTTGAAGGAATTATTACGGGAGCAATTCAATCTGTTTATCAAGCTTCTCGGATACAGAAAATTTGTGATGAATTGAATTTGGAATGTTTTAACCCTTTATGGCAAAAGGAAGAAAAAGAATATTTAGAGGAGTTAATTTCTGAAGATTTCAGAGTTATTCTTGTGGGAGTTTTTGCATATCCATTTGATGAATCGTGGATTTTAAGGGAAATTGATGATAATTTTATTTCAGAAGTTAGAGAATTAAATAAAAGATATAAGATTCATGTTGCTGGAGAGGGAGGAGAGTTTGAAACTTTTGTTTTGAATTGCCCATTATATTCTCGTGAATTGAAAGTTATTGATAAAAAAATAAGCAAAGAAGGGGAGAATAGTTTTAGGGCAGAGGTTGAGGTTGAATGATACTTCTTATTTCCACTTGCAAGGAAAAATTGCATGAATTAGAATTTGTAAAACCAATTAAAGATATTGTTGGAAAGAAATGTTTTGTTAAAAAATATGATGAAATTACTCAAGAAGATTTGCAAAAGGCTGATAAAGTAATTATTTCTGGAACTAGTTTGAGAGATAATGAAGTTTTGGAGAATTTGAGTTGTTTTGGTTGGTTGAAAGATTTTAATAAACCTGTTTTTGGAATTTGTGCTGGACATCATGCAATTCAATTAATTTTTGGTGCTAAATTAATGAAAATACAGGAATTCGGAGTTGTAGATGTCGATTTTGAAAAGAATTTTTTTGGTTTAATTGATAAAGAAAAAGTTTATTCCTTGCATGGAAGATTTAGTTTATCTCCAGAGTTTGAAATTTATGCTCGAAGTGAAGAATGCGTGCATGCTGTAAAACATAAAGATAAAGAGATTTATTCTGTTTTATTTCATCCTGAAGTTTATAATAAAGAAGTTTTGGGGAGGTTTTGTGAATTATAGTTCTAAAAAAACTTATAAAGCAATAATTCCAAATTCTTATATCATCATGGCGGTTTTCGTATAGTGGTTATTACACGTGGTTGTGGTCCGCGAGACGGGGGTTCGATTCCCCCATTCCGCTTTCAAACTTTCTATTCAGGGCGGAAAAACTTATAATCTATATTTTACTTTTAAATTTATGGTTTGTTCTGTTTGTAAAAATAAAATGACCCATAAGGAATTTAATTTTTCAATTAAAAATTATGGGAAAATATTGTGCAGAGAATGTCAAGAAAAAAATTCTAAATTAAAATCAAACTTTACTAAATTAAAACAAAATAAAAAAGTGACAGAAAAAGCAATAAAACTTCATAATGCTCTAATCAAAAAAGGATTTGATGCTGAATTAGAATATTTTGATGGGCATAAACACGTTGATATTGCAATTCCTTCAAAAAGAATATATATTGAAATAGATGGACCACAACATAACAACAAAAAACAAGCTTTAATAGATTTGAAAAGAAAATATTATTCATTTAAGAATAATTTTATTACTCTCCATATTCCAAACATACTAATGGAAAAAGAAACTATCTATTGTTCTATAGAATATATTATAAAAATGATTGAAGCAAGTCCTGAACAACTCAAGATGGAAATTGAAAAAAATGACTAAAAAAAGAAATCATTTGATTTTCTTCAAAAAGAAGACATATCAAAGTATATGGATAAAACATCAAAGAATAATTTTTGATTTATTCCAAGAGTTTTAGAAAAAACCCAAACCGCGTAGTTTATATCTATTTTCCCATTCTGCTTGTTTGTTTTTTCTCGAAAAACTTTATAACTCTTATTATTGTCTTATATTTATGGAAACTGTGAAAGGATTTAAGGATAAATTAGGAAAGGAAGCGGAGAAAGCTTTGTTGATTCGGGAAATAGCGAAGCAAACATTTGAGAAATATAATTATAATTATGTTGAAACTCCGATTATTGAATATGAAGATTTTGTTAAATCGGGAAGTGATGAAGGAGATGATGCAATTTCTGAAGTTTTTAGATTACAAGATAGGGGAAAAAGAAATCTTGCTTTGAGATATGAATTTACATTTCAATTGAAAAGAATTGCAAAAAATCAAAAATTACCTTTTAAAAGATTTCAGATTGGAGAGGTTTTTCGTGATGAACCTGTGAAGGGAAATAGAGTTCGTGAATTTACCCAATGTGACATTGATGTTGTTGGAGCTAAAATTGAAGATCAAGCAGAACTTTTGGCAGCTGTCAAGAATATTTTGAATTCTTTGAAAATTAAATCAGTTATTTATGTTAATAATAGAAAATTATTAAATGAAATTTTAGAAGAGGAAGGAATAAAAAATAAAGTTGAGGTTATTCGTGAACTTGATAAATTAGATAAATTACCCTTAACGGAAGTTAAAGAAAACTTGAAAAAATATGGAGCGGAAAAATTATTGGAAATTATAAAACAAAAAGAAGATTATTTTAAAAAATACGAATCCTATTCGGAAATTGAAGAGTTAAAAAAATATTCAAGATATTATGGTATTGAAATCAAATTTTTACCTACTTTGGCTCGTGGACTTTCTTACTATACTGGAAATGTTTTTGAGATTAAATCGGATATTAAAGAAACAATCTGTGGGGGAGGAACATATATGGTTGAAAATAATGTTGCTTCTGGGATTTCTTTTAGTATTGAAAGATTGATGGCTGTTTCAAATATTTTGATTAATCTTGAGAGACTTTTGATTGTTTCACTAAATCAAGATAAGAAAGCGATTGAAATTTCTAAAAAATTAAGATCTCAAGGAAAAAATGTTTCTGTATTTTTTGGTAAACCTTCAAAGGCTCTAGATTATGCAAACGCATATGGAATTAAAAAGGTTTTATTTGTTGGAAAAAAAGAAGTTGATCAAAAAAAATTTAAGATAAAAGATATGAAATCTGGAAAAGAAGTTTTAGTAACTGTTGAAAAATTGAAAAAGAATTTTTAATTTATTCAAATATATTCGTGTAATTCTATTTTAACTTTCTTGTTATTATTTTTTTATGATTGTTAGGGAGAAATTAAAATGAGATTGAGATCTGCAACTGTTTTGATTTGTTTAGTTTTATCGTTAATTGGAACTTTTTATGGCGCTTATAGTAGATTTAATGTTGCCCATGATCTTATTTTGGAAGAGACTTATAATAATTTTGAAGAAATAGCTGAACTTAAAAAAATAGAAGCTCAAAAATTTGTTGAATCGGAAAAAGAAAAAATTGATATTTTGAAAACTTGTCCTGCTATTTTGGGTATTTTGCAATCAAAGAAAAATATAAATATCGGGAGTGATTTGTATTTATCTGCAAAAAATAGAATTGATGATTTAAATTTGGGATTGGCGGTTTTTGATTTAGAAGGGATCGTTTTGGTTTCTGAAAATAATCCTCCCGGAACAAATTATTCTCAAATGGTGATTGGAGATTATGAATTTAATATTGTTTATTACCATGATTTAACGAGAAAAAAAAATTATTTGGGAGTTATTTCTCCAATTTTTGATCCAGTCACAAATAAGAAATTAGGATATGTGGGATTTGACATTGAACTTGATGAATTAAATGAAGTTGTTAAAGAAGGGATTAACCTTGGAAAAACTGGAGAAATGTATTTAATTGATGAAGAAAGTATTTTAATGACTCCTTCTCGATTTTTTGAAAATGGGCAATTTGTACAAAAAGTTGATACTGAAAATTCTAAAAAATGTTTTGATAATTTGGATGGAATGGCGGAAGAATTTTTAAATTATAGGGGAGAGATTTCAATTGGTGCACATAGACATCTCCCTTTTATTAATTGGTGTTTGATAATTGAAATTGAAAAAAAGGAGTTATTAAATGAAATTAATAATGAATTAATTCTTTCAAGTGTTTTAGTTTCTTTAATTATAATTATGACTCTAACAATTTTAGGTTTTTTCCTGGGAGATTATTTGGAGAAATTGTATTTGAAAAAAAAAAGAAAAATAAAAAAAGAAAATTTATTTTTGAAAAAACTTTCTAAGTTTTCTTTTCTATCTTATTTTTTTATTGCTTTAATTATTTCATTGATGTATTTTTTTATTGCTTTTTATTTTTTCTATGATTTTGTTGGAGGCTATATTTTAAAATTCATTATAAATTTGATCATATTTATTGTTGGTTTTATGGTTTTGGCTTTTGGATTAAAAATGAAAAAGAGTTATGTTAAAAATCTCGTTATTGGAGGTGGTATTTTAATTTGTTTTAAGAGATTGGTGAATTTTCCTTTTTTTGAAGAACAAATAATTCTTAATTCATCTGTTGGTTTTCTTTGGTATCCTGTTTTTCTTTTGGAATATTTGGGCTTTTTTCTTTTATTGGTAGGTTATGGAGGTTTCAAAAATGTATGATTCTCTGGTTTATTTTGCTGTAGCTGTTTCACTGTTAATTCTTTGGAGGACTAGTCTTTTTATTGTAGATTCTAAAAAAATTGGAAAATTTTTTCCTTTTTTTAATATTGGTTTAATCTACTTATTTTATGCAATTATCATAATTTGTGATTGTTTTTTTGATTATAGAAGAGTTATTTTGGATTTTTTTATTTTAATTAATTTATTTTGGATTTTAATGAAATTTTTTGGAGGCAAAAGATGATAGAAGCAGTTCAAATAGCTTATTTTTCTGATAATTTATTTTCGTTAATATTATTGATAATATTATTGGGACTTTTGATTAGAGAATATTCTCAAAAAAAATTCAAGAAGTTTTTTCTATTTTTTGTTCTTTTATTTTTGATTTTTTTAAATTTTATTTTGGATATATTTATTTATAGATTAATTTTTCCTTTTGATTTAAAATTTATTCATGCAATTATGGGAATTATAATTTTTGTTTATTTTTTATTTATGATGATTTTTGTTTGGAAATTTTTAAATAAACCTATTTTGTTTGTAAATATTTTTGTTATTATAATTGCAATTGTGTTTGATTTTATTTATACTTTTACTGAATTAACTTCAGCTTTTATTTTTAGATCAATTTTTTCTATTTTGATTTATATTTTGTTTTATTTTTTAATAATTAAATTCATAATAGAGGTGGATAAATATGAAAAAATATAATCTATTTATTTTATTATTTTTTTTAATTTTTTTCAATTTGGGGTCTGTTCCTTCACTTAGTGCAAAAGTTTTTGTTCCTGAAAAATATTCTGAAGTTTATTCTGGGGAAAGAGTTTATTTTGGAATTGAAGTTAAATATCCAGAGAATCCTTCTAGGAAAGATTTAATATTAGAATATCAAATATTGAATTCTGAAAATGAAATCATTGCTGGATCTAAGGTCTTAAAAGCGATAGAAACACAAGCTTCTTTTATGGATTTTTTGATAATTCCTGAAGGCATAAAATCTGGAAAATACATAATAAAAATTAAAATTGGGGATTATGAAGATTTAAACCAAGAGATTAGTACTAACTTTAAAATAATTGGTTACAAAAGGGATAAATCAATACTTTATTTTTCTGTAATAATATTCACAATAATTTTTATGAGTGTTTTAATTATTATCAGTGTTTTGAATAGAAAAAAGTTAAGAAAGAAACTTTATAAGCGAAAAAGAAATTAATAATATATGAAAAGAGGATTTGACCACAAAAAATACATTGATTCTCAAACTTCTGAAATTTTAAAAAGATTAAAAATGTTTGATAGATTATATTTAGAAATTGGTGGAAAACTTGTTTACGATATGCATGCTTTCCGAGTTTTGCCGGGTTACAAAAAAACCACCAAGATTGATTTATTGAAAAATTTAGAAAATTTTCAAATAATTTATTGTGTCAATTCTAAAGATTTACTTTCATCTCGGCATCTGGGAGATTTTGATTTGAGTTATAAAAAACAAGTTTTGAAAGATTTAAAAGATATTAAAAAAAAGAAAATAAAAGTTGATTTTGTTTGTATAACTCGATATGAAGGAGAAAAAGGGATTTCTGTTTTTAAAAAATTATTAGAAAAAAAAGGAATTAAAGTTTTAGTGCATCATGAAATAAAAAATTATTTGAAAAATGTAAATAATGTTTTGAAAGGATATTCTAAAGAAAAGAGAATCCCAGTTAAAAATAAAATAATTGTCATAACTGGTCCAGCGGGAGGTTCTGGAAAAATGTCTACGGCTTTAAATCAAGTTTATTTAGATAGAAAAAAGGGAATTAAGTCTGGGTTTGCAAAATATGAAACTTTTCCAATTTGGAACTTATCTTTAAATCATCCCGTAAATGTGGCTTATGAGGCTGCTACTGCTGATTTGGGAGACATGAATATGATTGATCCTTATCATAAAAAAGCTTATGGAATTAAATCTGTAAATTATAATCGCGATATAGAAAACTTTGAGATACTTGAAAAAATTGGAGATAAATTATTTTTAAAAGGTAAATTTCCCTATAAATCTCCAACGGACATGGGGGTTAATATGGCAAAAGATGGAATAATTAATGATAAAATTTGTCAAGAGGCAGCAATAAAAGAGATTAAAAGAAGATGGAAAATTTATAATCGGGAATTCAAAAAAGGAAGAGAAAAAGAAAGAACATTATTGAGGATGAAAGAAATTATGAAAAAAGTTGGAATTAAAAAATAAAATTAGATTTTACATACATCTTTAATTTCTTCAATTATTTTTTTTATTTCTTTTTCTGAGAGATTTGTTTTTTGTTTCAGTTCTTTTGTGGAATATTTAAGTAAATCTTTTGCTATTAAAATTTTTAATTCATATAATTTTTCTTTTGTTTCGTGTTTTAAATTTTTTAAAATAGTTATTGGGTATAATTTTGGTTTTTCTATTAATTCCTGTAGGGAGGTTTTTTTTGGATAACTCCAACTTGTTACTTTTTGATTTACTCCTTTGGAATAATTTCTTGCATCATTTGAACATCGGGTGTTTGTAACGAGCCATGATTGGTGAAATCCTCTTTTTTTTACATCCAAAAATCTTGCGTATGTATACATTGCAGGTTGAAGATCTGTGTTTTTACCTGTGCTGTTATGGTATTTGCATTCAATCATAAACTTTTTCTTTTTTTCTGCTATAACATCAACTTCGTGGTATATTTTTTTTCCTTTAATTTTATTTCCTGTAGAAGTTTTAAAACCATAATAGGCTAATACACTTGCAAAAAAATCTTCGAAAGGAAAACCTGATGGTCCAAGAGACATTATTGCTCTTTTCAAATCATATCTTTCTGAAACTCCTGGTTCTTTTTTTAAAAAATTAACTAATAAAGATAAAATTTCTTTTGTTTCTATGTTTTTATGATAATGTTTTTTTATGAATTTTTCTGCTTCTTTTGCAAGTTTTTTTGATCCTCCAGCTTCCCTTACTGATTTGTAAATTTTTTTAGGATGAAATTTTTGTAATTCTCCAGTTGATTTTATTACTTTCATTATTTTATTAAGTTAAACCATATTATAAATTATTTCGTTTTGAATATATTCGTCAGAAGTTTCTTTAACAATTTCGATTTAATTTTTTTATGCTTTTAGCAAATATATTTTAAATGGAAAACATAAAAAAAGTAATAAATCTTTTGAAAAATGAAAAAGAAGGTTTGACCATCACAGAAATAGTTGACAAATTAAATTTTTCTCGTTCTACTATAAGGACTATTTTGGCTAAACTGGAAGGGGCCAATAAAGTTAAAATTAAACAGGTTGGTATGGCTAAAATTTATAGTTTAAAATGAGCAAAGAAGATATTTCTATTGAAAGAAAAAAATTAAAGAAAGAAGAAAATAGTTTATTGAAGAAAAAAATTAGACTCAATATTAAACTTTCCCAATCCAATTTAAAAAAATTCGAAAAAGAATTAAAAAAAATTGAAAAAGAAAAAATGAATAATTTATCTAGGGAGGCGGAAGTAGATAAGAAAATTATTCTTTTAGAAGATTTGTTATCTAAATTAAAGGAAACTAAAAAAGAAGTAGATGATGAAAAGAAAGCAATAAGAAAAGAGATTGAAAAAATTTTAAAAAATATTGATCGGGAAGAAGTAAAAATAAAAAATCTCGAAGCTAAATTAAAAATATCTTAATTTATTGAAAGGAGGTGATTTTAATGGTAAAAGTAAAGAGGATGGATGAGAATAGTTTTGTTCTCTTGACAAAAGATTTGAATATCTTGGCAGAACTTGTGAGAACAAGACAAGAAGAGAAACAAGCTGTTTTGGATGAATTTGAAAAAGAAAAGGAGAGATATTCTAAGGGAAAAATTCCAGAAAAAGCTTTTAATAATATTGTTAAAAAAACAAATATGGAAATTGAGAGACTGGATAAAACTATAAAGGACTCTATTCGGAAGGGTTTGGTTAAAATTAGGAGCGTGGAGCGTTTAATAGAGAAACAAAAACCTAAGAATTTCAAAGCTAAGGAATCTGGTATTTCCCTTTTGAGAAAACCTAAAAGGAAAAAATCTGGAGGAAAAAAGAAAATTAAAGATAAATCTTCTGGAAAAAAAAGGTCGTCCAAAAAAAGTTCAGAAAAAAAACCTAAAATTTCTAAAGCTGAAGTAAAAAAAGAAATAAAAGCTGAAAAGAAATTGATTAAATAGTTTGAATATATTCGTCTAATTTAATATATATTATTTTTTGTTTTTGTTAATATGAAATTCAATTTTTTGTTTTTGTTAATTTTTGCTTTAGTTTTTATTGGTTTTGTTTTTGGGGCAGATTCTTTGGATAGTTTTAATGGAAATTTTACTGAGGGTTTTGAATCTGGAAGCTTTCTTACAAATGATTGGAGTAGTAGTGGGGGTAGCAGGAATGATTGGATAATTTCTACAGATAATCCAAGAACTGGAACATATCATGCTTATGCTAAAGATACAAAGGCTGAAAGTACTCTTATAACAAATCTGAGCACAGTTGGTTATGGAAATATTGTTTTTTCTTTTTGGTATGTGACGAATATAAAAAATAATCAATATTTGAGAGCTGATTGGTATAATGGAACAAGGTGGATTAATGTTTTGGATATAACCAGCACCGATGTGGGGACATATACTTTAGCAAATTTTTCTTTACCGAGTTCTGCAGAGAATAATTCTGATTTTGCTATAAGATTTAGATGTTATAATGATGGGGGAGGAGAGCATTGTGATGTTGATGATATTCAAGTCACGGGAGAAGATGCTTTAGGAATAAATTTAATTGATTTGTATTTAATTAGTCAAGAAGGAACAAGAATTGATTATAATAATAATACTGCAGTTGAAGAAGCTGATGTGATGGTTTTTAATTTTTCTGTAAATCACATAGATTCGATTGATACA
>CAYQDG010000005.1:0-6859 GCA_964416245.1 Candidatus Woesearchaeota archaeon | reverse complement strand
ATACATGGTATTTGAATTATTCAGCAAATGGAACCAATGGTTGTGCTTTAGGTAATAAGCAGTCTTCTTATTGTTATTCATATCCAGAATGGATACAGTTTATTAATGGAAGTGAAACCGAAACCTTCAATGCTTTTAAGAAATCTGATTTTGATTATATCAATTCTTATTTGCTTCAAGGTGTCCTTTCAAATTTTTCTTTTGTAATTGATGAACATTATAATCCAAATATCTTTAAATGGTATGAAGTGGATTATAATTTTTCTGATGAGAAGTGGCTGAATGATACTCAATACAGAATAGGGACTGATACAATGATTAAAATTGAAGTTAATTCTTCGATAATTCCGGTGGAGATGGATTTTGCTAGGGTTGATTTGAGAGTAGGATATAGTGGTGCACCTGAGAAATTGGAGATGCATGCTTGTAACAGTAGTTTAGTAAACCAGGATCCGCATTTTTACGAGGGATGTAATTTAATAGGTGAAATGGCTTATTATGAGTTGTATGAAAATGGAACTAAGTTTAAAGCATTTTTTACTAAGAGTTTAATCGATCAGATTGGAGATTTTAAGTATGTAGTTTTACATTCAGAGGGAGAGAATCCTGGAGAATATTATTATATTTCTAGTTATGGGTTCAATAATGAAAATTATTCTAATCATTGGGAGTATTCAAATGATTTAGGAGAAAATTGGAATAGATCTAGTCTAATGTATGATACTCAAATGAATGTTAATTGGTTTTATGCGGGAGTTAATTCAACGGCTCTCGTTTATCGTTTTTTTGTTAATACAACTTCAGGATATGAAGAGTACTTAGAAGGTAATTGGACATGGGATGTTAGTCCAACTAATAATTATGCTCCTTTGGCTGTTATATCCAATCCTGATCCTTTGAATTATATAAGCACTCCATATAATGTAACTTTTTCGATTAGTGATACCAATGATGATGATTTAAATGTTACCTTATTTTTGTATAAAGGTGGGAGTTTGAATAAAACTTTGTTTAATGAAATAAATGGGGCTTTGAAAAGTTATTATTGGAATGAAAGTGTTCTAGATTCAGAGTATGATTTGGTTTTGGAGGTTTGTGAAGTGAATACTACCGATTTGTATTGTAGGAATAATACGAGGAGCATAACAATTGATAATACTGCTCCTTTTTTTAATTCATTTTATCCTGTTGCAGCTTCAAATTTTAGTAATATTCGTTCTTTGAATGTTTCGGTGAATATAACAGAAGAGAATATTGATTTTGTTTATGTTAATGTTACTTATCCAAATTCGAGTGTTGTTAGATTCAACATGCTAAATAATTCTTTGGCTAATTATAGTTCTGAAATTGGTATAACTGAAGTGGGAAATTATTCCCTTTTATTTTTTTCAGAGGATTTGGCAGGTAATACTGAAACTCAAAGTTCTAATTTTAGTATTTATGACACTAATTCTCCAAGTATTAAAATTTTATATCCTTTGGGGCAAAACTTTTCACATAGGGATAGTGTTGATTTTGTTTTGAATTTTTCAGATTTTTCAAGGGTAGGTGAAATTTATGCAAATATAAGTTATCCAAATACAACTGTTAGAAAAGTAAGTGGTTTTAGTGAGTGTTTGGAGTCGGATGATTTTAATAATAATAATACAATTGGAATTTATTGGAATAAAGCTTCAGAAGGTTTGTTTTCTGGTCAGACGTGTTTTACAGATATAAATGAATCATTGGCAGGCCACATGCATATTTTAATTAATGGAAGTGGTAATGAGGAAATGTTATATTGTGGGTTCAATAGTCAAGAAAAGGTTTATGGTGATTTTGATTTAAATATTGAGTTTAATGCTACGGTTTTAGAAGAAGATAGCCTATTTGTTTTCAGATCAAGCAATTTAGAAACTTTTGTTCCAGAGGGGACAAGAGTTTATTTGTTACTTTCTAGATCAGGAGGAAATTTGGTTTATAGGATTGGTTATTCTTTAAATGGAGTGATTAACGAGACTACGATATCTGTTAATGAAACTTATGGGCGATTTAGAATTAAGAAAAGTAATTCGACGGGTTTGCCGATTTTTAATTTGTTTTATTTTAATAATTCAAATTCTTCATGGATTAATCCTCTTGGTGATATTTATCTTAATAGGTCAAGGGAAACTCAAAAAATTCAAATTTATGCTGTGACTTCTTCTCCAAATTATGGAAAAGCGGAAATCTTTTTGGATTCTTTTGCAATAAGTGAACATACAAATTATATTTTTAATTCAGGGAATTATTTTACTGATGGATTGTATGATGTTAGTTTTTTTGTCAATGATACTGAAGGAAATATAAATGATACTGAGACAACTAATTTCACAATAGCTGTTTTGAATCATGCTCCATCAAGACCTTTTATTTTTGAACCAGATGTTGGCAATTATTACTCTGGAGAAATTGAAATTGATTGGCAGGAGGTAAATGATGAAGAAAATGATACTTTGCAATATAATGTAAGCTTATTAAATTCAAATGAATCTTTTAATTCTACTATTGTTTCTAATTATGGGAATAGCACAATTACACAATATATGTGGAATTCTAGTTTAGTTATAGATGGAGAGTATGGTTTGGAAGTGGTTGTATTTGAGAATGATACCCCTGAAAGTTATTCTTCTACAGATAATATGGATGGAACTTTTTTTGTTGATAATACAAAACCTTCAGTTGAACTTATCTCTTCTTCTTATTCTGGGGGAAGAATCTATTTTACTATGAATTCTTCAGATGCAAATTTTGATAATGTAACTGTTTTTCTTCATTCTATTTCTGGATTAATAAAGACTTATTCGAATAATTCTAGTTCATTTTCAAATTCTTTTTCTGTTGGTTCAGGGACTTATTATTTGAATGCCACTTCTTATGACTTGGCTGGAAATTTCGAAAACACAGAAACAGTTAATTATTTTATTTCTGAGAGTTCTTCTTCTAGTTCGAGTTCTGGAGGTTCTTCTGGTTCTTATTATTATTTAGAAAATTTACCTAAAGAAGGAAGAAACTTTAGATTATATTCTGGACAAAAAGTTAGGTTTGTTGTTAAAAATGAAACACATTTTTTGGAAGTAATAAGTTTAAAAAATAATTCTGCGAAAAT
The DNA here is from genome assembly GCA_964416245.1 of Candidatus Woesearchaeota archaeon. GTDB lineage: Archaea > Nanobdellota > Nanobdellia > Pacearchaeales > GW2011-AR1 > GW2011-AR1. The sequence continues at coordinate 3,732 of CAYQDG010000005.1, read as the reverse complement.
TGTTGTTTATAGTGATTTTTTTGAGAAAAATATGGCTATTGGAAATTCTTGGAAAATTGATATTGATGACGATTTAATTTATGATTTTAAAGTAAATTTAAATTCTATTTGGAAAGGCATTTATGCAAATATTACTGTTTTGCCATTTATTGAGAATATTTTTTTAGAAGAGGATTTGAAAAAAATTATGGGAGGATTGAATAAAACTTCTCTTGCTTCTTCAAATGATTTGAAATTTTTTATAAATTTAGATGATTCTGTGAATTTTCCGTTTCCTTTGAATTTAACTTTTGAAATTTTTGATATGAATAAACAAATTTTATATGGGGGAGAAGAGATAATTTCAAAAGCTTCCAAAAAGAATTATATGTTTCCTGATTTAAATTTGCAATCTGGAGAATATATCTTTTTTGCAAATTTGTCTTATAAAAATTATGTTTTGAAAACCTTTGAAGAAAATTTTATTGTTGGGCCCATTAAAAGTTTAATTACGGGAGAAGTTGTTGGAGGAGAGAGAGAATATTTTAGTTGGATTTTATGGGGGATTGGATTTTTTGTTTTTTTTGTTTTTGTTTTTATGTTTTTTAGAAAAAGGAGAAAAATGAAAAAACATAAAAGAAAAAGGAAGTCCTTGGAACAAATTAAATCTTTAAATTTTGACCAATTTATCCGTGAATTAAACAAAATTTAGTTTTTTTTAATTTTACAAATTGTTGGATTTGATAAATAGTATATTGAAATTAGTAAAATAATTGAGGAAATTATTTGTATTTCAAATCCTTGTAGGGGAAGATTTCCGAGATTTATTGTTGATCCAAATAATCCAACAAATGCGGGAAAAAGGCCAACAAAACAATAGGGACAAGCTCCACCTAAAAGGGTTCCGAAAATTGCTATTATTGAAATTGAACTTCCTTTTTTTGAAATTTTTTGAATATCCTTTATTTTTTTTATTGATAGTATTATTGTTGTTGAGATAAGGATAGGGATAAAAATATAATTCAATAATACAAATGAAACTATGTAAAAAATTGTATGATTGTAAATTATATTTTTATATGTTAAGTGTGTTTTATTTAATAAAATATTCATCAGGTCATATAAAATTATTATTAAGAAAAAAGTAAATTTTTTTTCTTTTATTTTCTCTAAAATTGACTTAAATCTGTATTTCATGTTCTTAATTTATAAAAATCAATTTAATAAAGATTAGTTAAACTGAAAAATATTTGAATTTTTTTACAGTTTATTTTAATTCTAACAAGATTGGAGCATGATCTGATCCTGTAACTTCTGTTAAAATGTCTGCTTTTTTTATTTTATGTTTAAGAGAATCATTTATACAAAAATAATCTATTCTCCATCCAATGTTTCTTTCTCTTGCTTTGAACATATAACTCCACCAAGAATATTTTTTTTCTTCTGGGTTTAAATGTCTAAATGAATCTATGAATCCTGCGTCTAAAATTTTATCGAAACTTTCCCTTTCTTTATCTGTGAATCCCGCGTTTCCTGGCCTAGTTTTTGTTGTCTTGTTTGAATCTGGATTTTTTATATCCATTTCAGTATGTGCAACATTTAAATCTCCGCAAAAAATTACAGGTTTTGGAAGATTTTTTATATATTCTAGGAATTCTTGGTCCCATTCATAATGTCTAAAATCTAATCTTGATAAATCTCTTTTTGAATTTGGAGTATAAACAGTTATGAGATAATAATTATCAAATTCTAATGAAATGACTCTACCTTCTTCATCTAATATTCCAATTCCGTAATTTACTGTCAGAGGTTTGATTTTTGAAAATATTGCAACTCCCGAATATCCTTTTTTTTCTGCAGAATTCCAATAATGGTGGGGATATTCTTCTAAGCTTAAATCAACTTGTTCTGGATGCGCTTTAGTTTCTTGTAAACAAATTATATCCGGGTTTTCATTTTTTACAAAATCTAAAAATCCTTTTCTTAATACTGCTCTTAATCCATTTACATTCCAAGAGATTATTTTCATGATAAAAAAATGTTTTCTGGGTTTAAAGGATTTTGGGAATATATTCGTAATCCCCTATATTAGTTTAATTTCATTGATTTTTTTATATATGGAAGGAGGATTTTTTGTAAAAAATGGTGTTTAGAGAAAAAAAGTCAAGCGTACAAAAAATAAGAAACTTTTTGGTTATTTTTTTCTTTTTATTTGTTTTTTCTTTTGGAGTTTTTGCTTTGAATGGAAGTAACTTTACTAATCTTAATTATTCTATTTTCAATGAGAGTTTAACTTTGAATGAATCAATTGTTTCTGGTTTTGATGATTTAATTATTTATGATGCTAATGGAAATAAAATTGATGCAGAAATTGAAATTATTGATATAAATTTTAGTGAAAAATCTCTTTTTTCTTTCAGTAGAAAAAATGTTTTAGTAAAACCTCGTGATTCTGTTATTAAACAAATTTATTTTGAAGATGTTGATTTAGAAAACAATAAGAATTTTATAAAAATTGATTATCCTCCAATTAAAGATTATTTACAATTTTATGAAATTTATGCAATTGATCCGAGTGAATTTGATTTTGTTGAAGCAGAGGTTTTGGCTGAAGCTAGAGGAAATGTTTTGGTGAAGTGTGAAACTTGGGATTTTGAAAAGAGAGAATGTTTGCCCATTTGTGAATATGATTCCTGGAAAAAGGATATCGTTTGTCATTCTGGATGGAAAAAATTATCTAGTGTTGAAGCTGGAAAGGAATACAGTTTTATTTTGACTCCACAAGATCCTGCTTTTGCGACATATAATTCAAGTTATGGGGCACCAACTTGTAATAATTATTCTTCTCCTTGTATTGCTTATTCTAGTGATTTACAGTGTGCAGGAGATCAAGCAAATCCCGGTCCAGAACCCAATCAACCAAATACAGTTGATTCTTGTGTAGATAGTTCAACTGTTGGAACATGTCATTCTGATGAATCTGTTGAAAATATTACAATTGAAACTTATAATGGTTCAATTTTTAATGCAGGCGATTCGGTTAGGATAAATGCTACTTGGTATTGTTATGATGGTGCAAGTGATAGAGTTGGTTTTTTTTATTCAAGTGATATTTCATCTCCAAATTGGCAAGCTTTGACTTCTGGAACTTTTATTTGTCCTATGGCCGGATATTATTCAGCAGGATTTAATTTTAATTTAGAAAACGTTTCTGGTGCACATGTTGTTAGAGCAATTATTAGTTATAATGCTGATATTACTTCTTCTTGTCCTGGGAGTTCCACCTCATATACGGATCAAGATGATTTGGTTTTTTTAGTTGCTCCTCCAAATACGGCTCCAAAAATTGAATTGAATTTGCCTTCGGATTCTTTTTTATTTTCTGATGTTCAAAATATCAATTTTAATTTTACTGCAATTGATGATTTTACTGAAACTTTGAATTGTTCAATTTATTTGGATGGAAATTTAAATTCTACAAATTCTTCTGTTGTTAACAATACTTTGACAAATTTTTTGATTGAAGGAATTTCTTATGGAGGACATAATTGGAGTATTAATTGTAGTGATGGATTATTAAGAAATGTTTCTGAAGTTAGAGCTTTTTGGATTAATGATACTCACTCTCCAAAATATTTTAATGTGAGTAAAAATGAAAGTGTTGTTAATAATGGCGACTATGTCAAATTTAATTCTAATTGGACTGACAATGTTTTGTTGGTTGGATATATTTTTAGTACAAATGATTCTGGT
>CAYQDG010000004.1:0-37982 GCA_964416245.1 Candidatus Woesearchaeota archaeon | reverse complement strand
TGACTAATAGAGGAACACCATGTCGCAAGTGGTTGGCGAACATATTCTGGCATCCCCAATTACAAATGTTTTGATGACAGGATTGAGAAAAGGAGCGAACACTTTGCTTTCTCCCAAATACAAATGTTTCAGAAAGTAAAGTGAGAGTTTTAGGGATAGAATAACTTTCAACAAAAAATAAATAATTGAAATTTTATTCATATCAATTCTTTGCGAAAAGCAAAGTAAATTATCTTCCCCTAATCCCTCCCAAATCCCCCAACTTCCAATCCTCAACATCCAATATCTACTTCCCAATCTCTTTTATCAAATCCTCAATCCTCTCCCACCCCTTTTCCAAATTATCATTGGATCTCTCCAAAACTTTCTTCAAAAATTCCTCCCCAACTAACAATTTCCCCTCTTCAATCAAAGGAAATTCAAGTTTATCACTCAAATTCAATTCAACAATTATATTTTTTCCCAAACTAATAATCCCAGATTTCTTAAAACCAGATTTCAATCCCTTATCTAATAATTTCTTCGCATCCAAAATTTCCCTACAAGCAACATGCAAAATTACAGAATCCTGTTTAAATTTCAAATTATTCTTAGAATTAATTTTTTTAGAACTTTCTTTGCTATTTGGGAGGGTGGGACGCGTTTCAGCAATTTGGGATGTGAGCAATTTCGAAGAAAATTCGTTAAAAAACTCATCAAAATCAACCAATTCATGACTAACAAATTCAAATAAACCAGGACCTTTCTGTTCCTCATCTTTCATAACAATAATTCTTCCAGAACAAGAAGAAGTAGAATAATAATTCTCAAAAGAATTTAATTTATCACAAAGAGCAATAATTCTTTCATCCCATTTCCCCTTACTAGATTTATCTTCCTTTGACAAAATATCTTTCTTGCGTTGATCAAATGAATTCATAAAAAAATAAAAAAACTCCAACTTAAATAATTATTCCCCATTTCCAACAAACCAATCATTAATCTCTTCTCTATATTTAAAATAAATGAAAACAATTATTGCAAATAAAACAAAAGATAATCCTAAATACAAATAAACTCCCGAAAGTAAACCATGATAAGCCGCCTCACCCTTTGTTTCAGCAACAACTTGCCCAGTTAAATTAGTTCTAAATAAACCAATAAACACCAAACCAAAAACAAACAGCAAAAACGAAGCTATAAATGGTTTTCTTTCCATAAAAAAATTAAGAAAAATGCATTAATATATTTTAGAACTTTTTTGGGATAATTATCTCTTACCATATTTGTCAAGAATAATCAATAATTCACTTTTTTCACTTTCAATTTCTATCAACCTATCTTCTTTTTCTTTCAAAAATTTTTCTTTAAATTCACTTAATCCATCAGAAGAAACATCCTCCAAAATTGAATCGCAATTGGGACAATAATAACCATCCCTAACCTGAGAAACATCAAAATACAATAAAGAAGTGCCATCAATTGGACAATTTATTTTTGTTTTCTCATAACCTTCCGGTATACTATAATTAATTTCTTGTCCAGTTAAATAATGTTCAAATTTCATAATATTAAATTAAAATCATAATATTAAATAGTTTTCCAATAAAATCCAAAAATAATGAAATCAAAATATCCAATTATAATTACATTTCCCAAAAATTCCCCTAAAGCATTTCTTCCATAACCTATCCCTTCCCCATTTCACCTAGCGGAGCGGATAATTAAATTTTACCAACTTGAGCAGAGCGAACAATTTTTATCTTTCCTATCTCTTCTCAAGAATCTCACAATTCAAACCCTCTTCAGAACAAAGCTCTTTAAATTCTTCCGCATCTTCTTTATTTCCGATAATACTCCCCCAATGCATTGGAATAACAATTTTTGGTTTTATTAATTTAGCAGCTTCAAAGGCTTCATGAGGATCCATTGTAAATCTTCCCCCAATTGGAAGCAAAGCAACAAAATTATTATTATAACCCGTCATTTTTTGCATTTCAGGAATTAAATCAGTATCTCCTGCATGATAAATTATTGTATCATTCATTTTAATTAAATAACCAACAAGTCCCTCTTCTTTAGAATGAAAAGGCTTGTCAATATTATATGCAGGAACAACGGAAATTTTAACCGTTCCTAAATCAACTTCTTGCCCTGCTTCAACAATTTCCATCCTAATAGGAACATCAAAACGGGCAATCTTACTTTGAGAGTCAACTGTCATAATAATCCTTGTTCCTTCCTTGATAATTTTTTTTAAATCAGAAACACTGCAATGATCATAATGGCTATGCGTAATTAAAACTAGATCAGCCTTAGGTAAACCCTCTTTAATTTTATATGGATCAATATAGACTACCTTCGAATTCTCAATTAAAAACCCAGAATGACCCAACCAAGATAATTCAATTTCACCAATTTTCATATAATTTCCCTAATCGAAATTTCTTTTTAAGGTTTTGTGTATAACAACTTTGTTGAAAAAGTCTCTAATACAAAATCCTCATTCTAAAACTATTTTTCTAATTAATTATATTTGTTAAAATTTCCAAAATAAAACTCAAAACAATTCAACTATTTTTCCAAACCTAATAATCTACTCTTAAACTCATCCAAATCCCCTTCTTTAATCTTAGCAGCTGCAGCAGGAGCATGTCCCCCTCCATTCGCTTCTTCAAAACCTGCAACACAACTTCTCATTAAAGAACCCATGTCTCGATTTCCACTCTGATTCCTAGCACTAAATTTAATCACATCTCCCCATCTTTGCATAAAAACAAATGAACTTTCAGGTTTCATCTTTGAAATTAAACTAGTCACTGAAGAAACAACATTAAATTTAGATTCAATTTCATAAAAATATAAATCCTGTTTTTCAGAATAAATTTTCTTGTTAGGGAACTCTTCTATCAAATTATCAATTTCTTCTTCAATAATAGAATGAATATCATTCAACTCGTCCAATTTTCTTTGCTTCACCAATTCATAAACATATTTTTTATTATGTTCATAATAAATTAAAGCAGAAGCAATTTTTCTTGCGATTATTCCAGGAGTAGAACCAGAAATATTTTCCATATTAACTTCAGGATAAACACTCTTGATATATTCAAAGTTATCTTGTTTTTTATAAGAAAAATCAGAAAAAATTGCTGCACAATTCAACCATCTCCAAGAATCAGTGTCAAAAATATTTTTACCCAAATCAAAAATAGTCATAGCAGAACAATCATTAGAACCAGTTTTAATCACCTTCCTTTTATCTGAAAAATTTTCACTCAAAGGATGATGGTCAATTAAAAAAACATCCATATCTTTCCTTAAATCAATAAATCCTTCAGGGTCAATACTATCAATACCCAAGTCACAAAAGAAAACTTTAGTAATTCCAAGAGCATTTAATTTAACACTTGCCTCTTTTACCATATCTTGTTTAATTGTAACAAAATCAATATAATCCAAAGGAATATTTTTAGCTTCCAAAATTTTTTCCAAAAAAATACCAGAAGCCAATCCATCCAAATCAATATGCGTAACAATTGCAACTCGATCACGATGAGTAATCAAATTAACAAAATCATAAAATTCTTTTTTAGAACCAACAATATAATCAACTTCCATTCAAAATAAAAACAAACATAACTTATAAAATTAATTGAGATGCAGAATTTTATTAAAATAAAATTTAAAATTTCCCCCAGAAGCATATCCATAATTTAATAGAAATTTTGACAAGTATTGGGTGGGAGGGTGGGCTAAAAGAAATAAATCATTGTTAAAATTTCATTTATTATATTTAAAATTTATTTCAGCAAATTACAATCATAAATAATCTTCACCATATTCCCCAATTATATTTCCAACCTGAATAAGATACTGTTTTTTATATTCTTGAGGAATATTTAGCTTCAATATTTTATACTCAACTTCCTCTTGAATAAAAGGCAATAAATAATGTTCATCAAAAGCCAAATTAGTTTTTCCATCCCAAAGAATATTCATTATCTCATCCTTGAAATCCTCAATTATCTTATCAGCAATTTTAATCTCCAAAGATTCTTTCATAATAAAAACTAGAAGAAGAAATATTTAAGATTATTTGAAATTGACTATTTTATGTCCAGCAACACCTAAATTGTAAATTTCAGATTGACCCATTTTTACTTTTCCTTCCCCTTCATGAATATGGCCACAAAACACATATCTTGGTTCATATTTTTTAATATAATCTAAAATAACTTTGCTTCCTGCATGTTTGCCAATATAATTTTTAGGAGCGCCATATTTTCCAGAAACTTTATCTAAATATCCAAAAGGAGGTTGATGACAAACTAAAATATCTAAATTTTTAAAATTCTTTAAAATTTTTTTAGCCTTAGCTGTTTCCTTTTTTGCTTTTTTAATCTTTTTTTTATCCCTAACCCCAAATTCTTCAAACCAACAAACATCTACAAAATATTCTAAGAAACCCACTCTCAACCCTCCAAGATTTCTAACAACATTTCTAACAAAATAAAAATCTTTTATTTTGTTCATATTTTGACGCAAAGAAGGTAACTTTAACCCATATTTTTTTTCCTGTTTTCTGACATTAGAATCATAAACCATGTCCATTCCAACATTTCCTAAAATAGAATATGTTGAAGCAAATTTAGAAGTATATTTTAAAATGTCAATTGTAGAACCAAAAATTTCCATATATGCTTTTTTATTATCTTTTGCTGTATATTCTAATTCTTCTAAACCTTTGTCTTTTCTAACTACATTTTCAAAAAATCTTTTTCTTGCAAAATCAGCTTTACCAAAATCACCCGTAATCAAAATAAAATCAGAATTTCTCAAAGGAATTTTTTTTATTTTATTAATATTTCCATGAGGATCCCCCATAGCAACTATTTTTACCATAAAAAATTAATAACTTTTCCACTTATAAAATTACTCTTCCAACTCATTATCTAATTCAAACAAATCATCTTCGTTCTCATACTTAAGCGGAGGTTCACTTTCTTCTATCATTTTACTTTGTTAAATGGTAGCTGGAAAATTTTATATTTTTCTTCTATCATTTATCAATAAATAATTGGGGGATTCAAACTTTTTAAAATTTTATAAAACTAATAACCACTAAACAGTAAAAATATTTATAAACTTTTAAAACAAAAAATTTATATGGGAAAAAAGAAAATCATGGTCATAAAAGCAGGAGGAACTGTTTGTGAAAAACCCAACAAAAAAGGATTCTTAGAAATTCCAAAAGAAGGGCAAGATTATTTTCATTTAATCCAAAATATAAATGATTTAGCAAACATAACCGAAATCGAAATAAGCCCAATAGATTCAACAAATATGACCCTACACCACAGAAAAAAATTTGCAGACATGATCAAAAATAATTACCAAAAACAAGACGGATTTGTAATAATTCAAGGAACAGATACTTTAGCTGAATCAGCAATTTCTATGAATTACATGATTCAAAATTTAGGAAAACCAATCATCTTTACTGGAGCACAAAAACCAATTTATGTTGAAAATACGGACGCAATTGAAAATATAAAAAATTCAATCTTAGTAGCTACAGAAAATATTGGAGAAAGTGCAATAGTTTTTGACAATAAAATTATAAGGGGATCTAGGGCTGTTAAAAGGCACTCCGAAGATTTTTTTGGATTTTATTCCCCAAAAATAGAAGAAATAGGAAAAATTGAAAAAGAAAAAATTAAATTTAATAATCAAATAAAAAGAAAGTTTTATCTTAAACCAGAAATATTTACAAATTTCAAAAAAAATGTTCTTTACTATTCCCAAATATCTGGAGCAGACACAAATTTATTAGAAAAAATAGTCAAAGATTGTGATTGCCATGGATTAATTATTGGAGGATATGGAACAGGAAATATAAATTCAAAATACTTGAAAGCCATTGAATTAGCTACAGAATCAGGAAAACCAGTGGCAATAACAACTGCTTGTCAATATGGTAAAACGGACAAAAAATATGCTGTGGGATCAGAAGCTATAGAAAGGGGCGCTTTTTTAGCTTATGATTTAACAAAAGAAGCGGCCTCACAAAAAATGATGTATGCACTAGGAATCGTCAAAAGTAAAAAGAAATCCAAAAAAGACACAATTAAAGAAGTAAAAGAAATAATCCAAACACCAATTGGAGAAGACTTAACAAAAGAATAACTAACCTTCAAAATATCTAGCAAATTCTAACATTTTTTGTTCATTAAATTTATCCGCCATTATTTGAATTCCAACTGGAACTCCATCAATTTTTCCCACAGGAACAACCATTGAACAAATCCCTGCCAAATTTGCAGGAATAGTAAAAACATCATAAGCATACATCTCCTCAACAGAAATATTTTCACCAATTTTATGTGGAAGCCTTGGAACAGCAGGAAGAACAATTATATCAAATTTTTCAAACATTTTTTTAAAAACATCCTCTACAGATTTTTTAGCTTTTAATGCCAGATGATAATTTCTACCCTCGTGTTCTGCTCGAGTTATTTCCGAACCTCCCAAAATTCTTCTTAAAACCTCTGGACCACAAGAATCTTCAATTTTTTCTCCATACCTTCGGCCATCAAATTTCCGAGTAGCAGAAAAAAATTCAGTATAAACGATTGGATAATAAATTTGAACAGCAGATTTCATTATTTCCAAACTAGAATTATTTAAAACTTCAAAATTAGATAAATCAAAATCTTCAACAATTTTTTTCAATTTTTTATGAAGCAAATCGTTTATTCTGACATCTCCAGCAACAGAAAGACTTTCAAAGTCAATGAACCCAACATTAAAATCTTTTTTCTTTAAATTCAAAGAATTCAAATCCAACTTCTCACCATCTAAAGAAATGGAATCCTTCAAATCTTTTCCACTTATTACATCTAATAATAAAGCAGCATCCCCGACATTTTTTGCAAAAGGTCCAATTTGATCCAAACTCATAGAAAGATCAATTAAACCATGACGAGAAACACTCCCATAAGTAGGTTTTATTCCAACAACTCCGCAATGAGATGCAGGGTTTCTGATTGAACCTCCTGTATCTGAACCAAGAGAAAGATCACACATTCCTGCAGCAACTGCGGCTGCTGAACCAGAAGAAGAGCCCCCAGGAATTAATTTAGGATCTAGAGGATTTTTACAAGGTCCAAAAAAGGAGGTTTCTCCAGAAGATCCTGAAGCAAACTCATCACAATTTACTGTTCCAATTATTATTCCATCTTCTTTTTTTATTTTTTCAATAACTGTAGCATCATAAGTAGAACAATAATCTTTCAAAGTTTTTGAAGAACAAGAAGCACACAATCCCTTAACATTTATATTTGGTTTGACCGCGATAACTTTTCCATAAAGTTTGCCTTTTTTTTCTTTTGAATCTATTTCCTCTGCTTCTTTAATTAATTCTTTTTCATCTCTTACCTCTAAAAAAATATTTAACTCTTTATTTTTTTCTTCAATAACCTTCAAACATTCTTTAACTCTTTCAACTGCATTTACCATTTTTTCTTCTCCGCAATTATGAAATCTTTATTTTTATTTTTAGAATTTTTAAACATTTTTTTTCTAAAACTCGAATCATTATTAAAATCTTTTTTTTCTTCCCTAAATGAATTTTTTCTTTCAATGGAACCTTCTTCCGCTAAATCGCTTAAAGAACTCAAAACACTACCAAAAGTATCAACAATTTCTTTAACATCTTCTTTAATCTTTTCTTTATCTTTTTCATCAAGTTTTTTATGTAAGAAACTCATTTCAATAAATCCTCCAAAATTTTCTTGGCAAATTTAAAATCAGCTCTCTTATTAGATTTTTTCATTATTTGCCCAATCAAAAAATTAATCGCCCAAGTTTTACCTGATTTATAATCCTCAACTGCTTTTGAATTTTCTAAAATAACTTCTTTTGCCATATTCTTTACTTCTTCACCACTAATTGTTAAACTATTGTTTATTTCTTCAGAGGGAGAAATAGAATTGGGAACCCATTTTCTTAAAATATCCTTCGCTTTTAATTCTATTATTTTATTTTCCTGAATGGCTTCCAATAATTCAATGAAATGATTTGAATCAATTTTCATTTCATCAACATCTAATTTATTATAATTAGCAACACTCAAGAGTTCTATAGTTACCCAAGGAATTGCAATTTCTGGTTTTATTTTTTCAAGAGTTTTTTCAAAAAGTTCAACAAGACTTAATTTTTTTATGAGCATTTCAGCATATTTTTTTTCAATTTTATATTCTTCAATTAATTTTTTTAATTTATCTTGAGGAGTTTCAGGCAATGATTTTTTTAATTTTTCAATCCATTCTTCAGAAATTTCCAAAACAGGTAAATCAGGATCACTAATAAAACGATAATCTTGAGCATTATCTTTTGTTCTCATCAATTTTGTTGTACCTGCTTTTTCATCATAAGACCTTGTCTGTTGTATTTTTGGCAAATCTTTTTCTTGCCTATCTACCTCAACATCTATTGCATCAGAAATTTTTCTTAAAGAATTAACATTTTTTATTTCAACCCTTTTCCCTCCCCCTATAGAAATATTCACATCTGCTTTAACTCCGAAATTCCTATCAATTACTTTAATATAATCCAAAACTGCCAAAAGATTCCTTAACCAATCAACAACCTCTTCTTTTGATTTAAAATCCGGATCAGTAACAATTTCAATTAAAGGTGAACCTGAACGATTATAATCTATTTCGCCTGTTTCTGGATTCCAGGCAGCGGGATCCTCTTCTAAATGACATTCTGTTATGCCAATTCCCATAAAATTTCCACTTATTCCATTTGGAATTGAATGAGGTCCAGACATAGTAGATTGAAAACCTTTGGGTAAATCTGGCCAAGAATAATGTTTTCTCTGCCAAGGCATTTTTTTTGAAACTTTGCATCCTAAAACAAGAGCTATTTGGATTGCTTTTTTTACAGCTTCCTTATTCGGCAATAACGGTTTAGATCCAGGCTGACCAGTGCAAATAGGACAAATATTTGTATTTGGTAAAGCATGCTTTAAACCATGCCCAACTTTACAAGTGCAAAATAATTTTTCATGAGTATTAATATACCCATGAATTTCTAAGCCTATTTTTACCATAAAAATTAATAAATTCTTTTATTTTTAATATTTTGGTATATGGGACTATTCAGAAATTTCCAAAACCTCTGGCCATATATGCATCTATTAATTTAGAATTAATTTCATAAATATCAGGATGTGAATTATTGCGATATTTTTCAATAATTTTTTCAGCAACATTTGAAGGCAAAATATTTAATTGAGATTGGGAAAAATTTTTTTTAACAAATTTATAATAATTATTTTCTTTCAAAAATCTCTTAAATATCTCTTTTATTTCAAAATCTCTTTTTTGAATCAAATCAAAATCAAAAGTATAATAATTAAAAATCAAATCTTCTTTTTTCTCAAAACCATCAAAACCAAAAAATTTTTTAGAAACTTTTCCTTTTTTATCAATTAAATCAATAACTTCCAGCAAACACATAAAAAACAAAGCAATTAAAACTTTAAATAATTATTTAAGGTGTAATTCTAGTTCTGTCCCTAGGAAACAAAACAACCTCTCTAATATTTTGAATTCCTAAAATGAGCATTGTCAATCTTTCAAGCCCCATTCCCCAACCAGCATGAGGGGGCGCACCATATCTAAAAGAATCTATATAACTTCCAAAATCTTTTGGATCTAAATCTCTTTCTTTCAATTGCTTTTCTAAAACTTCTGGCAAATGCACTCTTTGCCCTCCAGAAGTTATTTCCATTCCCCGATAAATAGCATCAAAACCTCTGCTCAATCCTTTACCTTTTGGCATAATGTAGAAAGGTTTGCCTGAAATTGGCCAATCATGAACAAAAACAATAGTATCGGGATACAATTCGCCTAATTTCTTTTCAGCTTCTGTGGATAAATCATCATCTCCAACATGTGCTCCCTCTTTTTCACAAATTTCTTTAGCTTGAGCAAAAGTCAAATATTTTACTTCAGGAATTTTTAATTTAACATTCAAAAAATCTAATTCTTCTTTATTCTTTTCCAAAACTTCAGAAATAATAAACTTAATAGTTTTATACAAAACATCCATTGCCACAAATTCATCTGCAAAAGCCTGTTCATAATCTAATTGCCTAGCTTCATTCAAATGTTTTGCAGTATTATGTTTTTCTGCCCTCCAAACAGTAAAAATAGCAAAAACTTTTTCCATTGAACAAGCCAACATTTGTTTGTATAATTGGCAACTTTGTGAAAGAAAAACTTCTTTATCAAAATATTTTGCCTTAAATAATTCTGTCCCCCCTTCACTCGATGAACCAATTATTGAGGGAAAAGCCGCCTCAACTGCGCCAAAATTTTTAATCATAAATTCCCTAAATGATTGCATAATTGTGGATTCTATTTTAAAAATAGCCTGAGTTTTTCTATTATGCAAATCCACATATCTATAATCCAATCTTTTATTCAATTCTGTTTTAGAATAATCTGAAACATCTATAGGTAAATCTTTGGATTTTGAAATTAATTTTATAATAGAAGGTACAATCTCTTTACCTCCAACTGCCTGAGCTGATTCTTTTATAGTTCCTTTAACATAAATAACAGATTCTTTTGAAAGATTATCGATTAAATCGAAATCCTCTTCAGAAACATTTTTTTTTAATCCAACCAATTGAACAATTCCAGTCATATCTTTTATCATAGCAAACCTAATTTTTCCCAATGCACGCATATCATAAGCCCAACCAGCTATTTCAATCTCCTCGCCTTCATTTTTTGAAAAAATGTCTTTTATATATGTTCTATTTTTATCAAATTCTTTGTAATCAATTTCACTGCTCATGTTAAACATTAAAAAACAACCATTTATTAAATTATTTATTATCAAAAAAACACTTCAATGAAAATCATTTCAACAACTTCCTAATAATCTCCATAGCCTCACTACCACTAATGGCTCCCCTCATTTCCTTCATTACAAGCCCCATATATGCATTAGGATTCAATCCAGGTTTTTCTTTAATCAACTTCAAAATTTTCTCCTCAACATCGTCTAAATCTTTTTTCTCAATCTTAACTGCATCTTTCACATCAACCCCATTAACAACTTTTTCTAAAACCATTTTCAAATCTCCTTCATGTAATTTCTCTTTATACAGCATATCCAAAATAAAAATCAAAACATCCCTATTCAAAATATTCTCAACTTCTTCTAAACTCTTATTTTCTTTTTTGGAAACTTCCTTGGGCAACAAAAACAAAATTTTAGAAATCAAACGAGGATTTCCATTCAATTGATATAAATCTTTATACAAATCTAACTTATCCTGTTTGAAAATCATTCTAATAATTTCATCACTAAGTCCTTGTTTTCTCAAGTCTTCTTCAATCTCACTCCTCAATCTGGGTAAATTATTCTTAACATCATTAATTAAATTCCTAGAAATATGTAACAAGGGCAAATCAGTTTCAGGATACATTCTCGAAGCTCCAGGCATTGGACGAATAAATTCTGTCTTTCCATTAGGCAAACAATTCCTCACTTCAGAATTATTTTTCTTATCCTCATCAACAATTTCTTTTTGTCTCATAACTTCTAATTCAACACATTTTTCCATAATCTTCGGATCCTGAAATCCTTTAATTTCAACCCTCTTGCTTCCTTTAATAGAAACATTCAAATCTTGTCTAATTGTACCTATCCCTCGACGAACTTTACAACTTCTCAAAATTTCACCAATCTTCAATGCAGCTTCTTTAACATGTTTAGCATTTTTCAAACCAGGTTTTGTCGAAATTTCAACCAGGGGTATTCCCAATCTATCTAAACGATAAGTAACAGATTCTTTTTTCTTTTCAACAGGCCTTGCAGAATCTTCTTCCAAATAAACAGAATCAATACCCACTTTTCCTTGACTAGTTTCAATAAAGCCATCATGTGCAAGTAAAACTGTTCTCTGAAATCCAGAAGTATTAGAACCATTAATAACTGTTTTTCTCATAACTTGAGTCAGAGAAAAAATTTTACAATTTAATAAAATAGAAATTTCAAGAGCAATCCTTAAAGCTTCCTTATTCAATTCATGCGGTGGCTCCTCATCCAATTCAACCAAACAAGTTGTATCATATCCTTCATAAATAAATTCCTTATCCAATGAATGTTGATATTCTGCAGCCGCATCTACCTCACCAGATTCTCCTGAAACTTTATGCAATCTACGTCTAACTAGAAATTCGGGTTTATCACTCCTCAAAACAGAAGGACAACTACAAAATAATTTATGAGTATCTAACTGCTGATGAATTTCTAAACCTGCTTTAAAACCTATTTTTTTGTAATCAATCATTAAATAAAAAATAATCCATTATTTATTAAATTAGTGATTAAGAAAAGAAATATAATTGTCCAAGCTTCCCCTAAATTTTCCAGATAAATCCTGGAAAATAACCTCTCCAAAAGCATCAGGAGAAATTAAAATATAATCAGGTTCATTGCCAAAATATTTTTTATATAAATTTAATTGTTTGCTAACTTTTTTCTTTTTTATTGATGCAGGCATTTCCTTAACTTCTGCATGAAAAAGATATTTTCCTTTATTCTTACAAGATATATCTACTGAGCCCTTTCCTAAAGGCAATAATTTCTCATTTTCAACTACATAGCCCCTGGATTTTAATTCATTTGAAACAATTTTGACTAATTTGTTGTGATTCATAAAAATAATCCAAAAAACAACCTTATAAAATTTTCCTAATTAAAATAGAAAATAAATCCTTAAATAAACCAAAAGATTTATTTTTTTATGGATAAAGAAAAAAATAATTTAAAAAAATTAATTGATGGAATAGAAAAAAATCAAAAAGCAATAGAAAAATTAATTCCAAAAGTAGAAAAAGAAACAAATGAATTTGTAAAATTCATCGAAAAAAATAAAACAAACTATTTCATAAAAAAGGAAATTGGCAATAAAAAATATTTGAAAGATTTTGAAAAAATAATAGAATTTAGATTAGATTTCTTAAACTTTCCAGAAGCAAAAAAATTTTTCTATAAAGTTTTATATTATTGGCATGAACTTAATCCAGAATCTGCAAAATTTTATGAAAATTTATATAAAGAAATGTGGGAAGAATAATCAATTAACCAACCTATCATTCAATTCCCAACTAAAATTCTCAAGCATTTTTTCTTTAACATTCCAATCTTTATGTCCTAAAACCCACCCTAATTTCACATATGCAGTCTCCGAGAGCATATCCTCCAAATAAATGACTCCAGTTTCCAAAAGTTGACGGCCAGTAACATAAACCAAAGGATTCAAACGGCCATAAATTGTCTGGGGAGACATACAAACAACCAAACCCCTTTTCTGAACATCTTTTAATTTTTTAATCCAACTTAATCTTGCTTCACTCGTTGCAATCTGACCCAACCCGGTTGCTTCTATAACAATTCCCTTATAACCTTCTTCAATATAATAATCCAAAATATTTGGATTTTGCCCAGGATAAAATTTCAATAAAGCAACTTTTTCTTCAAATTTTCCATCATAAAAACATTTTAATTTTTCATTTCTTTTATTATACTCTGAAATAAATTCAATTTTATCTTTATACACTCTAAGAAAAGGTTCTTTATTCACAGGTTTAAATGCATCCCGCCTTGAAGTATGTAATTTTCTTACCTTTGTTCCAGGGATTCCCAAACAAAATTCATCACTAGAATTTGCATGTCCAACAACCATGACCCCCGAAATATCAGAAACAACAACTTGTGCAGAGCAAACTAAATTCAACCTCGCATCACTTGAACCTCTATCAATACTTCTTTGAGAATAAGTCAAAACAACAGGTTTTCCCAAATCTCTCAAGAAAAAACTCAAAGCAGCAGAAGTATAATGTAGAGTATCAGTTCCTTGGGTAACAATAATTCCCTCAATTTCTTTATCATTAACTAAATCGCAAACAACTTTGGCAACTTTTTGCCAATCTTTAAAATCCATATTCTCAGAACCTTTCATAAAAGGAATTTCAACTCTAGAAACATTAACCTTTTCAAAAACTTCAGGGTAATATTTGAACAAATCTTTTGGATTCTCAACAAAATCAACTCCTCCCTTGCCAGGGTTTAATTTAGCCGCAATAGTCCCCCCTAAAATAACCATCGCAACATTTTTTTTACCTTTAGAAACAGGAATTTCAATCTCACTCTCTTTCTTTTTAATCTCCTCAATAACTTTTAATCCAACAATTTCTTTTTTATTAAATCCAATGTTATATCCATTATCCAATTTCAAAAGAACGCTTCCATTTTCTGGACTAGGTAAAAGAACCCCTTCAAAAACTTCTTTTCCTTTTTCAATCTGAACTCTATTTCCAATATTTTTACCAAATTCCATGATAAACTAAACAATTCAATAATTAAAAAGATGTTGGTTAAAAAGTAAGATAATAATTTTTAAAAATAAAAACAACATTAAAAGGAAATGATAAATCAATATGGATTAGAAAAATTAAATCAACCACAATATAAACTGTTTTACAAAAATTCTAAAACAATAAACAACTATAGTAAAATAATGGAACAAATAATGGAACAAAAAAATCAAATAATTAAATCTCTACAATATGAAAATCAACAAGGAATGAAATATAAACTAAATAAATCAAAACAATTACAAAAATATATCCAAAAATAGAAACTAATTTTTTCTAAATCAATAACTCCCTAATTGCCCCAAAAACAAAAATTAAAATTAAAATTGCTAAAACCCATAAATGAGATTTAATTTCATATTCCGGTTTTCTATTTCCCTTTACTTTTGCTTTATTTACCATCAACAAAGATAAAACCGCAATTATTCCTCCAGATACAACTCCACCTAGAGACAAAATTCTTGTGAAAGAAAAGAAATCAGTCAATTGTGTCAAAACAAAAATTCCAATAGGAACAAAACTTGCAAGCAACCAACTAGTTTTTTTACTATACCTTTCATCAAACTGAAAACTTTCAGATAAAGCGTTTCCTTTCGTTAAATAAGATGTAAACATTGTAAACATTCCCAAAACAATAAATATTCCTCCAAGAGATAAAGTTGCAACTTCAGGTGTATTTTGTCCTTGAGAACCTAAAACCACAAAAGTAAAAATAATGTAAAAAATCATCGAAGTTAAAGTTCCAGTCAAAAGAACTTTTCTAAAAAGTTTTTCCCTCCTCTTTAAAACAATTTTAACTTCAGGTAAAACATCAAAACTCATCAAAGCAAATAAAACAACACCAAAAGGCAATAATACATTCATTTTATCAAAGCCCAATAAATTATTCAAAACAACTTCCGGAAGAAAAATTGCAACAATAACTAAAAGCAAGATTAATACAATAAAAACCCCTATTTTTTCAAATTTTTTCAAAGATTTTACTCCCCCATAAATAAGATATGAAAAAATAAAACCAATAAATATCCCAAAAATTAATTCATAACTTGTATTTCCAAAAATCAAAAAACTCAAACTTTTTCCCATACCCAACATATATGCAATCATCGCTGCATAAGCACCAAAAACAAAAGCAAACTCCATAACATGCCGAGCTTTAAGTCCAAGATACCTTTCAACATAACCAATTAATTGATGATCTCCTTTAGTTCTTAGAATAACTTCTCCTAAAAAAGAATTAACTGTATAAATCAAAAAACCAATTAAAAAAATATACATTAAAACTACAAAAAAACCAGCCTGGGCAGCAATATAAGGAATACCTAAAACCCCTGCTCCAATGCAACTTCCAATCAAAATAGAAGATGCAATTAAATATTGTTTTATTCCTTTTTTCATTCTCCACCTCTAAGAAAAAAGTAAAAAGGTATTTAAAAAATTAATCTATAAAAAAATTTATTAAAATACCAACAAATAAATTTAAAACTATTCTCAACCATTCAAATATATGATAACACGTAAAGAATTGATAAACAACTACACGGAATTTTTTGAATTAAATGGGCATAAAAAAATAAAAAATTCTTCCTTAGTTCCAGAGAATGATCCAACAGTTTTATTTACAACTGCAGGAATGCACCCTTTGGTCCCTTTTCTTTTAGGACAACCCCATCCAGAAGGAAAAAAATTAGTTAATTTTCAAAAATGCATTAGAACAGGAGATATTGAGGAAGTTGGAAATACAACCCACCATACTTTTTTTGAAATGTTAGGAAATTGGTCTTTAGGGGATTATTTCAAAAAAGAAGCAATTCAACTCTCATTTGAATTTTTGACAAAAATTTTAAAAATTCCATTAGAAAGATTTGCAGTGACTATTTTTGAAGGAAATGAAAATGCGCCAAAAGATTTTGAATCAGAAAAAGTTTGGAAATCTTTGGGAATTCCTGCAAATAGGATTACTTTTTTAGGAAAAAAGGATAATTGGTGGGGACCAGCAGGAAATGTTGGACCATGCGGACCCGATACAGAAATGTTTTACTGGAAATTGAACAATGTTCCTGCTCCAGAAAAATTTGATCCAGAAAATAAAAATTGGGTAGAAATTTGGAATGATGTTTTAATGGAATATGAAAAAACTAAAGACGGAAAATACATTGAAGCAAAACAAAAAAACATAGACACAGGAATGGGTGTGGAAAGAATGATTACCATTTTAAATGGATTAGAGGACAATTACGAATCAGAAGTTTGGAAACCATTGATTGAAAAAATTGAAAAAATATCTCAAAAAAAATATACAAATTATAAAAAAGAAATGAGAATAATCGCAGATCACACAAAAGCGGCAACATTCATCCTAGCTGACGAGATTATTCCTTCAAACTCTGAACAAGGTTATGTTCTCAGAAGATTAATTCGAGGAGCAATAAGAAATTTAAGAAAAATAGGAATAGAAAAGAAAAATTTAATTTGGAAAATAGCAGAAGAAGTATTTGCAATTTATGATGATTATAAACATCTACAAAAAAGAAAAACCTTCATAAAGGAAGAATTAGAAAAAGAAGAAGAAAAATTTGAAAAAACATTGGACAAAGGACTAAAAGAATTTCAAAAAATGTCTAAAGATAAAAAAATTAATGGAAAAGAAGCCTTTCTTTTATATCAATCATATGGATTTCCGATTGAAATGATTGATGAGATAGCAAAAGAAAAAAAGATTGAATTTAACCCAGAAGATTTTAAAAAAGAATTTGAAAAACATAAAGAATTATCTCAAACAGCCTCAGCAGGAAAATTCAAATCAGGACTTGCTGACAATACAACCCAAACAACGAAATTACATACAGCAGCTCATTTGTTATTAGCAGCATTACAAAAAGTTTTGGGACCAGAAATACAACAAAAGGGTTCAAATATAAATCCAGAAAGATTAAGATTAGACTTTAATTTTGATAGAAAATTAACCGAAGAAGAAAAAGAAAAAATAGAAAACATTGTCAATGAACAAATTCAAAAAAATCAAGAAATAGTTAGAGAAGAAATGTCTCCAGAAAAAGCAAAAAAACAAGGAGCACAAGGAATATTCGATTCAAAATATGGAAATAAAGTTTCAGTTTACACAATTGGAAATTTTTCAAAAGAAATTTGTACCGGCCCCCATGTAAAAAATACTTCAGAATTAGGAAGATTCAAAATTAAAAAAGAACAATCTTCTTCGGCAGGAGTAAGAAGAATCAAAGCAACTTTAGAAGAAATTACCCACTAACCGGGGAATTAATTCTTTAAGACCATACATCTTTAACATATAAGCATTACAACTTTTCAAATCCTTAATCTTTTTTCCTTCTTCTCTCAACCAAAACACATTTTCTTCAACTTCTCCAAAATACTGCGAGTATATTTTTGAATTTGATAAATTTTTTTCAATTAAAGAAATAGACTCTTTATATTGTTTACATAAATGGAGTTCATCAAAAACTTCTTTTTCAATTTTTGAATAATCTTTAGAATTAAAACCCCTAGTAGAAAAAACATCATCATATTCAAACTCATAAAAAATAGAAACCTTTTCTAATTCATCCAAATCTTTAAAACGATTCCCATAAAGTTTATTTAAATTTTCAAAAATATTTTCTAAAATAAGAGAATGATAAGAAAAAGAATCCATATGAAGATTTTCCCCTTTTAATTTAACCTCAAAATCTTCATCAGTTGACAAAAAAAATTTAAAATGATCTTTCAAATTAGCCTGAACTTGATTAAAAGAATAATAATGTAAAACGGGATTATTATTCAAAACCAAAAAATTCTTCAAATTAAAAAAAACAGGTTTAACAATTAAATCTTCATCCATCATTTCAACTAATTTAACTGCTCCCATAAAATAAAATAGCAAAATAATCTTTTAAAAAATTTGTATCTTTAATATTATTAATAAATAAGCCCATATTTTTCCCTCAGATTATCCAATTTTTTTTTCTCAAAATAATTAACATATCCTTTTTTATCAACTTTATTCACCAACCTTCCAAGAACTCTTGCATCTGAATAATCATCTAAGTTTTTACTCAAACTTTCTCCTTCAGAAATTATAATTAATTCGGAATAATCTCCCAAAACAGAACTTCCTCCTGGACCTTGATATCTTCCTTTACTATAAGAAATAGGAGCAGGTAAAGTAGTTTCAACAAAACAAAAACCAGTATCTTCCAAGGAATATTTTTCTGGACATTTAATTCCAACTGCCTCGTGATTTTCATCTTGATAATAAAACAAGGCAGTTTCAAATCCTAATTCCCTCAATAGAAAAACCAATAATTCAGATTTGCATTCACATGAACCTTCCCAACTAGAAAGTGTTTGATAAGGATATTTTGATAAAGGGACAGTAAATCTGCCTTCAAGAACATCTACAAAATCCGGATTACCATAAGGAATATTTTGAACAAGACTAATGGCAATTTTTGCTTGTAAATCCTTCGACCACGGAGCCAAATTTTGAATTTCAACAACTAAAGGCATCAACATCTCTCTTTGTAATTCATCATCAATTTTCATCAATTTAAAATCCCTTCGAGAAAAATTTTCTCCATTAGAATAGGAAAGAGAACGAGGTAAATCTTCAAGATAATCTAAAATAGCCTGATGAAAATAAAAATCCAAATATTTTTCTCTACCATTAATCACATAATTCAAAGTAACTTTTTCTCCATTCTCATAATTATCAAAAGAACAATTTTCTCCAAATTCAGAAAAAATTTCAGGACAACCACAGTTTTCCATATTTCTAATCAAATTTCCCCCATCACAATAATAAGGTTTATTTTCAGAACAATTTCCATAAGGAGTATCATCTCCACAAGTAAAAGAAACTTCTTCTTTATGAACATAATTCAAAATAAAATATAAAGATAAAAAACCAATTCCTAAAGCAAACAAAATTATAAACCAATATTTATGATAATTCTTTCTTGAAACTGCAGACTTTTCAATTAAGACCTCTCTACTCATAAATTTTTTAAGAAAAATCAGTTAATAAAATTAACTTCTTATTTCTTCCAAGCTTCATTAGCCCTCAAAAGAATCATTTTCAAATTAGGAGAAAAAACTTCTTTCCAATAATTCAAAGTGTCGTCAATAAATTGCGCTTCAAGTTCTTTATTTTTTGTCAAACCAATCAAAGAATGGGTGGTGGAATATTCCATAGTCTTCTTAATCATTTTCCAAATCATTTCTCTATCTTCTTGATTATTAAATAAATTTGCTTCAGTTTGACTCGCTAAAAACCCAGAATTAGGAACTAAAACACCATTCAAATAACTATGCCACCCCATATAATTGTCCAAAATACGAGCACAAAGTTGTCTTGAAAAACTTGTACTTACAAACTCAGAGGAGACAACGCCATCAAAAATTTTGAATGCGTCTTCTAACTCTTCCAAAGTAGCTTCAAAACCCAATTCCTCTTTAACCCGATTGAATTCTTTCTCAACCTCTTTTATCAACTCTTTTTTATCAATCATATAACCTAAAAATTGTTTTTACTTATAAAGATTTAGCCAGATAAATCGGTATTTTAGAAAATAATTGTTTGAAAAGTTTTGTTAGAAAATTATTTTAAAATTTCCTCTAGCAATTCAGGAAATTCTTTCCCCATCTTATGCCCTGTAAAATGTCCTTTGTTAT
The DNA here is from genome assembly GCA_964416245.1 of Candidatus Woesearchaeota archaeon. Classification (GTDB taxonomy): domain Archaea; phylum Nanobdellota; class Nanobdellia; order Pacearchaeales; family GW2011-AR1; genus GW2011-AR1. The sequence continues at coordinate 17,844 of CAYQDG010000004.1, read as the reverse complement.
GTAAAACAAGAGGTTCAACATTTAACTTTTTAGAATAAATTTTTCCTGATTCTAAAATACCTTCACTATCATTATCAGATTCAATTAAAATAATTTCATCAATCATTTCTCCAATTTTAGAATTAATTTCAAAATCATGAAACTTTTTCATAATTCCTTCCTCTAAATTATCAAGAGCAATTGCAGGAGCAACTAAAATTAATTTTTTAATTTTCTTTCCAGTATCTCCCAACCACCTAGTTAAAAAAGCTCCTCCAGAACTCCAACCCACCAAAATATCATATTCTCTAATATCAATTTTTTCAAATTCTTCTTTCCATTTTTCATAAACTGGTTCCCAATTTTCGGGCATAAGAGGGGCAACACAGACAATTCCTTTTTTATTCAATTCTTCTTTAATCCAACCAATCCAATCTCTTTCATTTTGCGGAGGAAGGTTATATTTAATCATATTTTCCCTATCCTTTAAATTAGAACCATGAACAATTACAACTTTCATATTCTAAAAAATCTTTTCTCCCTTTTATAATTTCCCAAAAAACATTTTTGAATTATTTTCTTATTCTAACAAGGCATTTTATTTCGTGGCGTAGCAACGCTACGCAAGAAATGAAATAACGAAGTTAGAACAAAAAAGAAACAAAAATTACTCGAAATAAACTCCTGGAAGCCCAGGCCTAGCCTTTTTGCTTTTATTTTCAGGATCATATTTATCGGAATCCTTCACCGAATAAACCTCAACAAGTTTCTTCCACTTCTTTTCCAATTCGTCAATATTATATTTCGAAAGTTCAAAAGGGATGACATACAAATAAACTGTTTTTATTTCTCCATTCTTTTCTTCATATCTTTCAAGCATATCTCCCACATTTTCAATAACTTTTGCATTCAAATCAACTTTCTTCCCCTGAACCTTCAATTTATTCTCATCAAATTTAGGCCATTCGCTAATAGAAATAAACTCTTTGTTCCCCAATTTCTCCCACATCTCTTCGGTAATATGTGGGCAAATAGGATTCAATAATTTTAATGCAGTCGCCAATGTATTTGAAGAACAACCCTCTTCAATAATCAAATCAAATAATTCTCTCAATTCAATTGTAGCTTTTCTATATTGATAATTACCATAATAACTTGTAACATTCTTAATTACATTATTAACTTTAACCCCAACTTCTTCTGAATTCTTGCCACCTTTAAAATCTTCAACAAAATCCCATATTTTTTTAACAAATCTTAAACTACCAACAATGCCCTTTTCATCCCAATCAATATCTTTATCGGGGGAAGCCAAACTAGACAAAAAAAATCGGGCAGTATCAATCCCATATATATCAGAAACTGTTTCAGGGAGAACAACATTCCCTTTAGATTTGCTCATCTTTTCCCCATCTTCCCCATGGAGCATTCCTTGATGGAATAAACTAATAGCAGGTTCATCAAAATTAATTAAACCAATATCTCTCAAAAACTTTGTATAAAACCGAGAATAAATTAAATGCATACAAGCATGTTCAGCACCCCCAATATAAGAATCTACTGGGCACCAAAAATTAACTTTTTCCTTATCAAAAATTTCCTCAGAATTATTTGGATCGCAATATCTCATAAAATACCAAGAAGAATTAACAAAAGTGTCCATTGTCTCAATCTCTCTTTTACCTTCTCCACCACATTTAGGGCATTTAACATTAATCCAATCTTCGTTAGTTTCCAAAGGGTTACCCTCTCCAAATTTAACTTTTTTTGGTAATTCAACAGGCAAATCTTTTTCTGGCACGGGTACAGTCCCACATTTATCACAATGAATGATTGGAATTGGGGTTCCCCAATATCTCTGACGGCTAATTCCCCAATCTCTTAATCTAAAATTCAAAGTCTCACGCCCAACACTCCTATCATCTAGCCATTCAGTAATCTTCTTTTTAGCTTCTTCATTATCAAGATCATTAAATTCTTCAGAATTCATCAAAGTACCTTCGCCCGTATAGACATCATAATATTTATTTTCATCAATATCAAAATCATGTGGATTGATAACAACTCGGATAGGAATTTCATATTTCATTGCAAATTCAAAATCTCTTTTATCATGTGCAGGAACAGCCATAACCATTCCAGAACCATAATCGTGAACAACAAAATTCCCAGCATAAATTGGAACCTTTTCACCATTAGCAGGATTGATAGCATAAGAACCAGTAAAAACTCCTTCCTTCTCTAAATCAGCCATATCCTTCTCACTAACAGACCCCACCTTCTTTAAAAATTTCTCAACCTCTTTCTTCTGCTCATCAGTAACCAATTCCCAAAGTTTTTTATGCTGAGCAGAAACAACAACAAAAGTAACTCCAAAAATTGTGTCTGGCCTCGTTGTAAAAACAGGCCATTTTTCACCCTCAATCTCAAAATCAATTTCAGTCCCATAACTTTTTCCAATCCAATGCCTCTGCATTGCCCGCGTTCTTTCAGGCCAACCTTCCATGTTATCTAAATTCTCATAAAGTTCATCAGAATAATCAGTAATCTTCAAAAACCATTGTTTCAAATATTTAATTTCAACCTTGGAATCGCACCTATCACAAACCCCATTTTGCGCCTGTTCATTTGCAAGCACAGTTTTACATGAAGGACACCAATTCACACTTGATTCTTTTTGATAAGCCAAACCTTTTTCAAACATTTTCAAAAAAATCCATTGGTCCCATTTATAATATTCCGAAGAAGAAGTTTTCAATACTCTAGACCAATCATAAGTCAAACCCAGAGATTTTTGTTGTCTAATATAATTTTTAATAGCTTTTTCTGTATAAATTTCAGGATGAATTCCATCTTTAATAGCTGCATTTTCTGCAGGCAAACCCAAAGAATCATAACCCATCGGATGAAGAACTTCAAATCCATTCATAATCTTGAACCGAGCCAAAATATCCCCAATGGTATAATTCCATGCATGCCCCATATGCAAACCAGAACCAGAAGGATAAGGGAACATTTCAAGAACATAATATCGAGGTTTAGAACTTTTATTACTAGATACAAAAACTTTTTCATCTTCCCATTTCTTCTGCCATTTCTCCTCAATAGATTTAAAATCAATTTCTGCCATAGAAAAATAAAAATATCAAAGTTTTAATAGGTTTTTGTTATGAATTTGCTAAAAATCCCAGCAGAGATAACAATTAGATTTAAGCTAATTGACTATCTAGGGGAATTCAAGAATTTAACTGGTGGTCGGGGCGAACACTTTGCTTTCTCCCAACCACAAATGTTTCAGAAAGCAAAGTGAGAGTTTGAGGGAAGGAATATTAAGCAAATTCAAAATTCCAAAAAACCTTATAAAGAATATTCCCAATCTAATAATATGACACTATTTATATTTGGGAAGGACAAAAAAGCAAAAAGTAAAAAAAAGCCTGTAACTAAGAAAAAAACAACAACAAAAAAGTCTTCTAAAAAGAAAATCTCTTCTAAAAAAAAGAAAACTTCTGATAAAAGCAATTCAGACAAAAAAGAAAAAACAGAATATCCAGAAAAAGAAATAATTACACATTTAATTGGAAATACTTTAACAAGTAATTCAAAAAAAGCTTATTCGTATTGCAAAGAATCTGCATTTGGAGAACATGTTGAAGACAAAATAAAATATACTCTTTCTGAAGGATTATTTTTAGTACAAAACGGAAAAATGGAAATTTATCAAAATAATAAAATTTTGGATTCAGATGAAATCATGAAAAAATTTACAAAAATTGATAAAAAATTTCCAATAAAATATGGAGTATTCAAAGATTTAAGAATAAAAGGATATGTTGTAAAAACTGCTCTAAAATTCGGAGCAGAATTTAGAGTTTATGAAAAAGGGAAAAAAGCTGGTGCCGAACACTCCAAATGGATTGTTTTCACAGATCAAGAAAACAACAAAACAACCTGGCATGAATTCGCAGCAAAAAATAGAGTGGCCCATTCAACAAACAAAAATGTTCTTTTAGCAATTGTCGATGAAGAAAACCAAATAACTTATTATGAAATTAAATGGACTAAACCTTGAAATTTCCATATTAAAAAATAAATTGATTAAAAAAAGAAAATTAATTTTAATAATTGCTTAAATTTATATATCAAAAAATTTATAATATAAATATCTGCCCTCGCCAATTGCGATAATTAAATTTCAATCTCGAACAAAATAATCAAATTCAAATCAACTAAAAACCTTTATAATATTCTCAAACCTTTTCTTAATATGCCAACACAAGATACCAAACCAATAAAAGAATCAATTATGGATTTTCTAAAAACAAACGGGCCAAGTTTGCCTGTTCAAATTTCTAGAGAGATAAAGATGGATTCAATTTTTGGTTCAGCTTTTCTTTCTGAATTACTTTCTCAAAAAAGGATTAAAATAACAAACATGAAAGTTGGAGGAAGTCCCGTATATTATGTGGAAGGAACAGAAGCACAATTAGAAAAATATGCGCAAGAATATTTAAAATCAAAAGAAAAAGATGCATTTCTTTTATTAAAAGAAAAAAAATTTTTAGTTGATATAGAACAAGAACCCTCAATTAGAGTAGCACTAAGATCGATTAAAGATTTTGCAAAACCTTTCGAAAAAGAAAATAAAATAATTTGGAGATATTTTTTATCAAAAGAAAACGAATATAAACTAAGTGAAGAAAAACCCAAGGAAGAAACAAAAGAAATTATTCATTTAGAAGAAACTGAAAAAAAACCCGAAATAAAAGAAGAAAAACCCAAAGAAGAAAAAATAACAAAGAAAAAAACTACCAAGAAAAAAACTTCAACAAAAAGAAAATCTCAAGAGAAAAAAAATGAGAAATTTTTTAATACTGTAAAAGAAAATTTAATAAAAAATCAAATGGAAATAACAGACATCATGGGTTTTTCAAAAGGACATTTAACATTAAAAGTAAAAGAAAAGGGAGAAGAAAAAATTTTGGTGGCCTACAATAAAAAAAGATTAACAGAAGCAGATATTATTACTGCACATAAAAAAGCTAAAGAACATGAATTAAATTATATAATTTTTTCATTAGGTGAACCAGCAAAAAAAACCAATTCCTTTATTGAAGCAATAAGAGATTTATCTTCAATAAAAAAAATAGAATGAAAAGGGCTCGCCGGGATTCGAACCCGAACCAACAGGGCCGAAACCTGTTATTCTATCCGTTGAACTACGAGCCCAATAAAAAATAAAGATAAATTGAATTTAAATAATTTGTTAATAAAACTCCGAGATAAAAAATACCGATTAGATTTATATATTTCTATTAATTCAATCCAATATGAAAAAACACCACAAAATATTTTTGGGAAGTTTCGGTACCTTTGTTTTAATTTTCATGATTGTTATTACTTTAATCTTGAATGGGATAATTGTTAAACAAACAATGGAAAACAAAGCACTTAAAGAAGAAATTAAAAATATCGAGGACACAACAAACAAAAAAATAAATGAATTAGCAGTTAATGTGATCAATACAAAAACTGCAATTTCCAGTGATTTAGAAGGAATGAGTCAAAATTTAGAATCTGTAAAAACGGATATGGATTATCTAAAAGCAGGAATAATAGAAGATTTTTCTGGAATAGTTGAAGAAGCAATAAAATCTACAGTAATAATTAGAACTTTGTCCAGCCAAGGAACAGGTTTTTTCATAAATGAATCAGGATACATTGTAACAAATTCGCATATACTTTTAACTTCAGATAATCAAACTTATAATTTAATTCAAATAATAACTTCCGACAATCAAATTCATCTTGGAGAATTAATTGGAATTGAATCTTCATCAGATATTGCACTTTTAAAAATAAATTCAAATTATCCGAAATTAGAACTTGAAAATTCTGCCAATGTCAAAATAGGAGAGAAAGTTATTGCTATTGGAAATCCAGAGGGATTAACCTTTTCAGTTACAGATGGCGTCGTTTCAGCAACTCAAAGACAAAGCTCTCTTGGTTCTGCAAGTTATATTCAAACAAATGCTCAATTAAATAAAGGGAATTCCGGAGGACCCTTGATAAACAAAGAAGGAAAAGTTATTGGAATAAATAATTTTAAATTGATTGACACCGAAGGAATCGGATTTGCTTTAGAATCAGACAAAATAAAAGAAAGCATAAACAAAATAAGCCAAGAAAAACTAAATCAAACCTTGATTCAATAATTTTAAAATTATTAAAAACTCATCTAAAAAAGAACTTATAACGGATAAATCAATAGGCTCCCCTTGTTCTTCAGCAACTCCAATTGCATAAACCTTGCAAATTTCCCTTATCCCAATATTTAATTCATTTATTCGTCCCGCCTCTTCTTTTGTTCCCCAAGTAGGCGAAGTCACACCCTCAAGAATAGAATAAAATTCAAAAAAGGAAGCATAATTTTCATAACCATTGTCATCAAAAACTTTTTTTCTTTTACTAGCAGACAAATAACAATTTTGAGCTTCAGGATTATTAGAAACATATCTTTCAAGTTCATTATTATTCCTTATAGAACAAGCTTCATTTATTATTCTTTCACAATGAGGTTTTTCTTTTATTAATTCTTTTTTAGCAACTTCTTGAGCTTGACTTAAATATTGGCCAATTCCAACTAAATTACTCCTATTTGTATATTTAGCATCATAAACATTATTATTAATCTCTTCCCCTTTTGAAATTAAATATTTATTATATCTAGAAATCTCCTTTGGAATTCCTTCATCATCAATAAAAGAAGCATAATTTGAATTAGAACCGATATTAATTAATCTATCATACCCTCCAACTGAAGAATAAATATCCATCCTCACTGAAGGAATGTCTCCCTCATAATCCGTTCTCTTAAAAATTCTTGCACCATCTGACACAAAAGTTAATTGGCCAGTTTCAATAGAATATTCATTTTCGCAATAAACACCAGGATAACTCTTAATTTTATTTGGAACAATTTTTATTTCCGATTCCTTTTCCCCCAAACTAAACTTAACTCGATCATTTTCTTTCATATTCTTAAAATATTTGTTTTCCCCCTCAAAAACAACTTCACCAGGATTATTGCTACCTCCAAAATAAAACCCCTCCCCAAGAGAAATATAATTTCCCTCTCTTTTTTTCCCTTCAAAATCAACATTCAACTTTTTATTAGCAAAAATATTTACCCCATCAATATTGGCATTTTTTCCTTTATCAACAAAAGCATTCCCGTTAGAATCATAACTTAATTCACCAGAATCTAAGATTTGCCCCCCTGGAAGTTTAACATTGCTTCCATTCAAAACCAAATCAAATAAATTCGTACCTTCCTCAAACTCAGAACCTTCCGCAACATTTATTTTTAATTGATTTCCATCAAACAAAACTTGAGAATTAGCTGGAACAAAAATATCTTCTCCTAAAAAATTATATGTTCCACCTTCTTCATTTGTCATAAAATCCGCCCCAATTATTTTTCCCTCGTTATTTAACTTAACAAAAGCATCTTGCTCTTCAGAACTGGGCTGAATATTCTCAAAAGTATTATTTGCAATTTTCAAAAATGAATCTTCCTCTGTAAAACTGATAGTTACTTCCTTTTTTTCACTTGTTTCTTGAGAGACCCAATCAATACCCGAAGCAGTTATATTTTCATCAGTTCCTAAAAAAGAAATCAATTCACTTATTTTGCTTTCTTCCTGAGCTACCACCAAAAAAGACATTGAAAAAATTAATAAAAATATAATCAAAAAATTAAACTTCATTTTAACCTCCTATTTACAAAAACAAACATGTATGGTTTTTCGGTCTCTTTATTTTCAAAATCAATTAATAAAAACAAATCTTCTTCTCCCAAACCTACATGTTCAAAAACAAAATTATGTTCATAAACAAGTTCATCAATACAACTTAAACAAATTCCCTTTTCCCCATAATAATCCTCAGAAATTAATTTATCTAAAACAAAATGCATTTCTCCCAACCGAACAGGAATAATTATTTTATCAAAACTTTCAAACCTAACAACTTCTTCCCCCTTCCTTACTGAAACGGGAAAATCTAAACCAACTTCAACGGAATCATTAAAAATCTCAGTAGAAACATCAATTTTACCATATTTAATTTCAAATTCAGAAAAATCTTGAAAATCATTTATACAAAAAAATAAATTTGTAGCAACATACAAGGAAATTTCCTCTTCAATTGTTTCTAAAGAAGGAAAATAATTTTCTTCCCCATAAAGATGATAATTAAATCCTGTTTCTTCAGAAAAATTCTCAGAAATAAAATAACCTCCTCCTTCTCCAACTAAATAAACTGCTTCTTCAGAAACTTCTTCAAAGCATTCATCAACAAAAACTTTAACTTGATTTGAACCAGAGAAACCTCCAACACTACTATCTACAACATCCCTAAAAGAAAAATATAAAACTCCTGCAACAACTATCAAAATACCCAAAATAACAAAAATAGTAACTTGACCTTTTTTATTCATTAGAATATTAAATGAAACGACTTTAAAAAAACTATCCAAACATATTCAAAATAAATAAAAACCCTCTTTATTTATTACAATCATGGCAAAGCAAGAAGAAAAAGGAATCACTGTAAAAAAAGAAGAAAACATGTCAGAATGGTATGAACAAGTTTGCTTAAAATCAAACCTTGTTGAATTTTCAACCGTAAAAGGATGTATGGTAATAAAACCAAGAGGATATTCAATTTGGGAAAAAATAAAAGAACATTTTGAAAAAACAATAAATAAGCCCCTTAAAATAAAAAATGCCTATTTTCCAATCTTCATACCTGAATCCTTTTTTCACAAAGAAGCCGAACACGCAGAAGGATTTTCTCCAGAAGTTGCCTGGATAGATAAAGAATTAACAGGAGAAGGGGAAAGGTTAGCAATACGTCCAACTTCCGAAACAATAATGTATGATTCATACTCCAGATGGATTCAATCGTACAGAGATTTACCTCTAAAAATAAACCAATGGTGCAATGTAGTTAGGTGGGAAACAAAAGCAACAAGATTATTTTTACGTTCAAGAGAATTTTTGTGGCAGGAAGGACATAACGTATATGAAACAAATGAAGAATGTGAAAAAGAAACAATAGAAATAATAAAAAGATATCAAAAATTGGCTGAAGAACTTTTAGGAATTCCTGTTCTTGTGGGAAAAAAATCAAATAAAGAAAAATTCGCGGGAGCAACACATACATATACAATAGAAGCATTCATGCCCGATGGAAAAGCCCTACAATGTGGAACCTCACATAACTTAGGACAAGGATTTGGAAAAGCTTTCAATATTTCTTTTTTAGGAAGAGATGAAAAAAAACACACTCCTTTCCAAAATTCTTGGGGATTGTCAACAAGATTAATTGGAGGACTGGTAATGTTGCATTCTGACAACAAAGGATTAGTATTACCTCCAAAAGTTGCAGAAAACAAATTAGTAATAATTCCCCTCCTATTCAAAGGAAAAGAAAAAAAAGTTTTAGAAAAAGCAAAGGAAATTGAAAAACAATTGAAATCATTCAATCCAATCCTAGATGATTCAGAAGATCATTCTCCAGGATATAAATTTTCAGAATATGAACTTAAAGGAATTCCGTTAAGAATAGAAATTGGTCCAAGAGATTTAGAAAATGAATCAGTAATGATAAAAACAAGAATAGGAAAAGAAAAAATTTCTATCCCAATAAAAAACCTAAAAAAAGAAATCAAAAAAATATTATATAATATGCAACAAGAAATGTTTGAAACTGCAAAAGAAAGAATGAAATCTCAAATAACAAATATTTCAACAGTTGAAGAATTTAAAGAAGCAATAAAAAATAAAAAACTAATTAGAATGAATTGGTGTGGAGAGACATCTTGTGAAGAAAACATAAAAGACCAAACAGGGGCTTCAACTCGTTGTACTCTTCTAAAAAAAGAAAAACCAGAAGGAAACTGTCCTTTCTGTAACAAAAAAGCAAAAGAAATTATGTATTTCTCTAAGAGTTATTAATTTTTATTCAATGATTAAAATATTTTTTGACAAACCTCTTTCCAAACTTGCTTTACCTTAACTAAATCTAGAAATTTTGCACAATTGGGAGGGTTGGGTGGGCTAATCAAATTTGCAAAATTTCACATTCCAAATTCCATATTAGACACTAACGCCTTCATGAATCCCTTCAATTTCATTCTTTATTCATCCATTCCTATTATAGAATTAAGTTCATCTTCCCAAGACAATGTTCTTGCCAGTAAAGAACTCAATTCCTTCTCTACATCTTTTTTTTCCATTTGTTTTTGTTCCATTTTTGTTTTATGGAAAAACCGCAGGTTCACCGAGGACTATTGACCAAAATCTTTGATTTTGAGTCTTTTTTCCATTTGTTTTTGTTCCATTTTTTCAACCGAAATTCAGTTAAACTTAACAAATTCGTATTCATCCTTACAACCTAAATTAACTAGAAGCATTTTCTTAATTTAATTCAGGTTTAGGAGAACTTGAATTAAATTAAGCTATTTTAATAGAAGTAATAACTAAGTCCATACAAAAATTCCAATTATAGACTAATGATTTACTTCTCATAAAAAAATTAAGAATTAATTATTTTTAAGTATTACTATTTTTCATTTATTACTTTCAGGAGATTAATTTTATTTAAACAACTCCCAATCCCTAATCTCCAATCTCTTCCTTCAATTTCTTTTCAAACTCTTCCAATTGATCAGAATCAATCTGCGCTCCAACAGCATCTTCATGTCCTCCACCTGTAGATAAAGGAAAAAATTCCAAAACTTTCAAAACTTTTTCTCTAACTCCTTTTCCTCTAATAGATAAATTAACACGGCCTTCTCGAATAAAAGCCACAACAATCACTTTTCCAGGATAATCATGACTTAACCTATTTGCAATATCTGCACTCATACTCGTTGCACCAGAATAAGTAAAAAACAAAACTTTTCCTTCACTATATTCTTCTCTTGCTTTTTTCAAATATTTTTGTAATCTCTCATCAATTTTATTAAAATTCTTATGCATCTCATGGTTATCAATTTGTTCTTCCAAAACCTCATAAGGATTTCTAGCTTTGATTAAAAAACGAATCATCTTCATAACTAAACTCGTTCTATCTTTCAAACCCGTTCCAATCATCCGAGACATTTTTCCAATTTCTGAATTATACAAAATTTCAAAAGGACTCTTAGAATTTATCCCCAAATCAGGGTACTTTTTCAAAAAATCCGAATATTCTTCAGGCATATATTTGTCAGCAATACATCCCACAATTAACAACCACAAATCTTCTTTCCTATTAACAAATCTATAACACAAATCAACAACCGGTTCATTCGTTTTGCTTTCATTAAACAAAGGATTATAATAATTTACATAATCTGGAATAGTGTCTAAATCATTATCATGGTGATCAATCCAAACAATAGAAATATTTTTTTCATGCAATGCTTCAAAAAATTCAGTTGAAACCGAAGGCTGATCTAAAATAAAAACATAATCTGGTTCAAATTCATTAATTCTTCTAAAATAACTCATATCCAATGGAGAAGTTTTAACAGGCACCCCATTTCCCCTTTCCAAAAACCGCCTAATCAATAAATAACTGCATAGTCCGTCCTGATCATTATCAAAATAAAATAAGGGATTTTGTGCTCTATCTAAATGCTCCCTAATTTCTTCATTTTCCTTTTCCGTTAACATACTAAAAAATTAAACTTAGATTATATAAAGGTAATGAAGATTATTTTTCTTAAAACTATTCAAAATCACTGCTTGGATGAGCTTCCGATTTATCGGTGGTTAGATACTCCTTCCCAAAGAAACCTTCTCCTTCAAATTATAAATCTCTTCCCTGAAAAAACTAACCATTATGCGAAGCGACTGTGTCGGCGAGCATCCACTTTAGTGGTGGTTAGATACTCCTTCCCAAAGAAACCTTCTCCTTCAAATTATAAATTTCTTCTCTAAAGAAACTAACCATTATGCGAAGCGACTGTGTCGGCGAGCATCCACTTTAGTGGTGGTTAGATACTCCTACCAAGACTAACTTTCTCCTTCAAATTATAAATTTCTTCTCTAAAGAAACTAACCATCGCTTCACTCTCCAATATTTCCAAAAGCCTTTCATTTTTGGCAGATAAAATCTTATCCAAATTTTCAAAATTACCAATTAACAAATCAACATACCTTTCCAAAAGATTAGTTTTACCCAAAATCCTTAATCCTCGAGGAGAAATAGATTTATCATGTAATTCTTCAAAAAGCATACGAGAGATGTTTAATGGTTCTAACAAAAAATCAAAATCCATCTTTTCAAGAATTCCCAAATAATCTGGATATTCTTTTCCAAAATAATCCTTCAAAATCAATTCTTCTTCTTTTTGAACACTACTTGTTAATTCTTTCAATCTCATTCTCACAATCATCCCTTCACGACCCAATTCAATTAAATACCTTTGAACAATAGCCTCAATTCTTTTCATTATTTCTGCTCTTTGCAAAACATAACAAACATCATTTATGCTAGAACTCCTTTGTAATTCCAAAGAATTTAAAACATCCAAAAACTCATCAAAAAGATCTCTCTGTTTTTCCAAAATTTGTAAGGTTTCTGAAGCTCTACGAAGAATTTCCGAACTTCTTTCCAATTGATAATAAGTTTTCCCATAATACAAAGAAATTTTATTTTTTCTCTCAGAAACAGCAATAGCAATAGTATTTGCTTGATTTGCAGTTCTTTCAGCAGCTTTGTGCCTAGTTCCAGTTTCCCTAGTAAAAATAGTACTATCTGGAACTAACAAAGTATTTGCAGATAAAATCTCTTTGGAGTCCCTTGAAACCACAAGAGCACCATCCATCTTTGCCAATTCAACTAATTTTTGAGGACTAAATTTTGAATTAATTTTAAATCCTCCTTCAATTAAAGAATCAACACTCCCGTTATCAAAAACAACCAACGCCCCCATCTTTGCTCTCAACAAATCATCCAAAGCAACTCTCAAACTAGTTCCAGGAGCAACCATTTTCAAAACATCTATAAAATCCTTCTCGAATTTTTTTCCTTCTAATGCAGAATCAGAAAGAGACGAAAACAACTCCCCTGAATCATCTTTTTTCTTAGCCATAAAAAAAATAAACCACTGAATTATTTAAACATTTGTGAGAAAAAATCAAAATTAAGATTTTTTACAATTATTTTTGATTTGTTTAGGATCAAATTTTTTCTTTTTTTGTTTCAATAATCCACAAATTGAAGGTTCAAAAAGTTCTTTAATAAATTTTTTTTCTAGACCATGTTTTTCATGAATATTATAAAAAATATTTTTTACAGTATTATCTTTTGTTAAAGGAAATTCATCATAAAAAATTAAGTGCGTATCAAGTTTTTCTACCTTTTTCAGAAATTTACTCCAAGAAAAATTATTTCCATATTTAACGCCAAGAATTTCATTTAATTTTATAGATAAATACATCCTTTCTTCATCACTCCCCCCAAATTCAAATCTTTTCATAGTGGGTTTGATATTTACGATATATTTTTTCCCCTTGGAAGGATTTTTAGAATCAGCATAATGCCAATATTCAATCTCTTTGGGAATATTAGATTTTTCCAAAAGCCTTTCACATTTACTTTTAAATATCTTCCCCATCAAAAATATAATATACTCACCACTTATAAATTTTATATTAATCAAGAATATACTATCTTTTAGCAAAAGTTCTAGCTACAATTAAAGGAAAAACCAAAGAAGCTTCAGAATAAATTTTAATTTTTTTTGCGTCTGGACGAATTTTTCCCCAACTAACTGCTTCTTCAGGCAATGCTCCCGAATCTGAACCATCAAATTCCGGAGAACTATTTATATAAACTGCATAATCTGCCCCATCTCTGAACATGTTAGCATTACAAATATGATGTTTGATAACTCCACTGCCCAAAATTATAATTCCTGTTTTATCAGGGCTCAAAGTTGTGTTATTCATTTTCCAAATATCTTCAGAAACGTCAACTAAAAAATCAGGATATTTAGATTTAAAAAAATAAATCATATCTCCTATACTTCCATCAGTAATTGCAGGACAAAAAACAGGAATTTTATTCTTCCATGCCCAATAATAAATTGATTTTTCATTATTAATTTTCTCTCCCATCTTCCAAATTAATTCGCTTGCAGAAACAACCTTCCCTGTTTTCTTTTGCCTTTCATAAAATTCTTCAAAAATAGGGATAATAAATTCCTCAAAACGACAATACCTAGAATTAGGAACATAAACATTTCCTGCACGATTAATTCCTTTTTCTCTTAATTCTTTTCCAATTGCTCTAAAATTCCCTAACTTAAAATCTCCCAGACACTTAATAAAATCTTCTTCAATTCCTCCAGAAGTCGTAACCATAACATTTACTTTTTTATGCTCTGCCAAATATCTTATTATTTCCCTCATACCTGAAGTTGCCATATTAGAAGTATAACCCAAATAAATGTAAGCTTTCTCCCTTATCATTTCATTGATAATTTCAATTCCTTTAGAAAAATTAGTCGATTGAATTCCCATAGAAAAATAACTATCCAAAATTTTTTCAAAATCAATGCCTTCATTAAAATCATATCCTTTAATCGAAACTCCCTCTACTTCTTCAGATTCTCTCAAGATATTTTCTCTTGCCTTTTTTTCTTCCATAAAGGAAACAAAAAACCCTTATTTTTAAAATTATCTTATAATAAAACCTCTTCTCAAACATAAAAATATTTTTAAAACAAACGAAACTAGCAATAATATGAAAAAAATAATAAAAATTTTAGTAGGCCTAACCCTTCTTGCAGGAACAATCTTTTTTGTTTCACAAGAACAATTCCTTTTATCTTGGGGAAAAGCCGCAATTACTTTGATTAAGGGAGGAATTACAATATTGATTCCTTTAATTGGATTAATACTAATAATACTCGGAATTTCTGAATTGAAAGAATAAATTATAGGAAAACAATTAAAATTGATTCCAAAATACCTGCAATAATTAGCAAAGGCAGAATAATGAAAATATAAACATTAATTGAATTAATAAAAAATTCTCTAAATTTAATCCAGGGATTTTTTAAAAAAACAAAAGAACCCAATTTAATCCCTAATCCCAAAGAAATGAATACTGCGGGCAATTCAAAAATCCCGTGAGGAAAAATTCTCCACAAAGAAAATAAACCATTTTCTAAAACACTTAAAGAAGAAGCAAAACCCAAAACAAAACCATTAGTCACAATATTAAAAAAAGGAATAATTCCAAATAAAACCCCCGAAAATAAACCAACAAAAGTCGCAACGGAATTATTCGTAAATAAAAATTCAAACATCTGCCAAAAATTAAAACCCTGCGTTTCTAAAACAAGTTTTCTAAAATACTCAATTATTTCATTTTGTATATCGCTTGGAAGCGGGACAAAAAAACCAATTAAAGAAAAAAAGAAAAAAAGCCCTATTGAAAACCAAATAAAATTCTTAGATTTTTTTAAATAATCGAAACATGAAACATATTTTTTACTAATTTCCTTTTCAATTTTTTTAAAATTCATTTAACTAAAATGCCTCCTAATTCTTCTTATTTTGTTTGGAAATTTATTAACTAAAATTAAACCATATCCCAAACCAAATATAAGCCCGCCTAAATGTGCAATATTCCCAATTGGTAATCCAGCAGTTATAGAAATTAACCACAATAAAACTAACATTCCTGGAGCCGCATATTTCATTTTAATGGGTATCGGAATAAACATTATATAAACCGGAAGATTTGGAGTCAACAACACCAACAGGCCCACTAATCCAAACAAAGCACCACTAGCTCCAACTGCATAAGTGTTCAAATCTTGAGGAAATAAATAAGGCGAAACAACAAACAAAAGACCAGAAAATAATCCAGCAAGAACATAAAACCAAAAAAATCTTTTCTTTCCCAAGATTCTTTCTATCAAGGTCCCAACAAAAAACAAAGACAACATATTAACAAAAAGATGAAAAAATCCTCCGTGCATAAACATGCTCGTTAAAAAAGTCCACAAATACAAACCATTCAAAATATTTGAAGGATTAATTGCAATATAATCCCAACTAAGAATATTTGTGGAAATCAAAATAAAAAAAAGAATAAAACAAAAAATATTGACAATAATTAATTGGGTAGTCAAACTAAAATTAGAAAACCTTTCAACAAAATTATTTTTTCTTTTAGGATAAACTTGATAAACACCCATCTTGATTCATTGAAGATAAATTTATTTTTAATAGTTTCTAAAAAATAGCAAAAGATTAATTCTTTTTGTGAGCAGCCTTTTTCTTAGCAACTTTTTTCTTCACTGCTTTTTTCTTAGTTGCAGCTTTTTTCTTGACAGTTTTTTTCTTAGTTGCAGGTTTCTTTTTAACAACCTTTTTTTTCGCAACTTTTTTCTTGACAGTTTTTTTCTTAGTTGCAGATTTCTTTTTAACAACCTTTTTCTTAAGAGAATCTTTTAACTTTTTCTTCTCCGCTCTTTTTTGCTTGGCAATTTCTTTCTTTAATTCTTTTTCTTTCTCTTCTTTCTTTAGTTGAATTGTTTTTTTCTTATCTAATTTCTTTTGTTCTTTTTCTATTTCAACATTAATGAATTCTAATCTTTCGTCAATTTTTTCTAAACGTTTATTTAATTCCCTAATTAATTTTGAATTATCCTTTGTTTTAAAAAGATCTCCACATTCATCACAAGTAAAATCCATTAAAAGTGCTTCATCTTCATTATATTCTAAATTGCACAAATCACAAACATAATAATTATTTTTCTCTCTTGTCTCAATTTCTTTTTTTATTTCTTCTTTATTTTCTAGAAGTAAATTTTGCAAAAACTCTAAAGATTTCATTATTTCAAATTTCCAAAAATAAGTATACCAACCTTTTTTCTTATCTTTTTTTCTTTCAGAAGAGACCAATCCAAAATCAGAAAGTTTATACAAAATATTCCTAGTTTGATTAATTGTTATTCCCATTTTTTTAGCAATGTTAAATTCATTTTGATGCTTCTTTGAATTTAATAAATCAGCAATATCTTCTGCTTGTTTACCAACAGTTATGATTACAATTTCTTTTAGAAGTTTGTCTAACATATGAATAAATAAAACCAATTTAATTAAATACCTTTCGGTTAAAAAATTTAAAAAAATATCAAAAGGCAAATAAATGGACAATAAAAATAAAAAACATTTTTAAACCTAAGAATGTTATAATATTCAGAGGTGTAAAATGTCATTATTTGGAAAAAAAGAAAAAAAAGAGGCTCCAAGCCCCCCAAAATTGCCTGAACTCCCATCCCTGCCTAATTTTGAAGAATCTAATGGAGAAGAAATGCATAAATTGCCTTCATTTCCAAATAATAATTTTGGTGAAAAATTTTCTCAAAACACTATAAAAAATGCTGTTACGGGAGGAAACATGAATGAATTTGAAATGTCTGAGCCCCAAGAAAATGAAGCGCCTTTAGAAAAGATTAAGGGTTTTAGAAAACCAAAAGAAATAGAGTCTGGATTTCCTCTGCAGGAAAAAACTACTGGATATTCAAAAAAAAGGGTAGATTCTGCAGAACCAGTGTTTATAAGACTGGATAAATTCGAAGAATCTCTAAAAATATTTGAAGAAACTAAAGAAAAAATAGGAGAAATAGAAGAACTATTGAAAGAAACGAAAGAATTAAAGGATAAAGAAGAAGATGAATTATCTGAATGGGCTTCCGAAATACAAAATACTAAAGAACAAATTGAACAAATTGATAAAAACATTTTTTCTAAAATTTAAATGGCAAAAAAAAAGAAATCTAAAAAG
>CAYQDG010000003.1:33491-39349 GCA_964416245.1 Candidatus Woesearchaeota archaeon | reverse complement strand
CCATTATCTTTCCATTGAGTAGAACCATTAACTCCAGTCAAATTCAAATTAGTTATCTGTGAACCATCACCCACAAAAGAACCATGAACATTTCCAGTGAAATTTCCATCTCCAATAACATTCAATTCATTTTGAGGAGTTGTCGTTCCAATACCAAATCTCCCTGTATTTGCAAAATTAAACATATCTGAATTTCCTGAAGAGGAAGGCCTGATTATCAAATTTCCATTTGCAAAAGTTCCTTGTGTTCCAAGTTCCCAATGAGTGCCCCCACTCAACATTTGAATAGATGAAAATGCGCCTGAACTTCCAGATGCAACTCGAATATTAGAATTTAAAGTAGGTTGATAAACTGAAAAAAATGTCTTACTATCTGGTTGAATATTTGTCCCAATACCCACAAATCCACTATCAGAATCAACAAACAAAGTATTCGAACCAACACTAAAATTATTATTCCCCAAAATCAAATTTTTATCCGCTCCAGTATAAGGAACATAACTACTCAAATCAATTGCAGAAACATTCAAATTAGTCAAATATCTACCGTCTCCAAACAAATAATTAGAAGTAAAATTAAACCCACTTAAATCCAAATTTGAATCAACTTGAATTCCCGAAGTATTAACATACTTTGCCCGAAATGCATAGGGGGTCCTAGAAATTTTTGAACTATTAATCAAAACACCATTCCGATAATGGCACAAATAATATTGATTATCATAATCCAAATTTACATTTTCCAAATAATAAGAAATAATTCCTCTCGAGTCAGTAGTCAAAGTTGCAGAATCAGAATAAATAACATTGTTACAATCACTCGTAGTAGAAATATTAAAATCAAAATCATAAGTTCCAGTAACCACATCACCATTACTATCAACAGTTTGAATATTCAAATGTAATTCATCCAAAATCGATGCAGCAAAAACAAAATTGAACATAAAAACAAATAATAAAATTCCCAAAATTCTCCTCTTTTTTTCAATTGAAATTCCCATTAACAGTTTAACCTACTTTTTATGGTTACTCTACACAAAAATAGTATATAAACATTACTTTTACCTACACTATGCTTTCCGACGGTAAATTTTTTACCTACACAAAAAAAATAAAATAAAAGTTTACTTACTTCAAAATAAAAATAATAAAATAAAAATAAATTAAAGATTACAATTTTTTATGGCATAACCACCAATCGTAACATTCATATTTGCCTTCTTTTGCGCCCTCCAATCTTTTTTTCGCAGTTTCCATATCTGTTGCAGGAGGAATAATTACATGATCCCTCAACAACTCGTTTTTAGGCCAATTAGCAGGCATTGCTACTTTGTTTTCATCCGAAATTTGCATAGCTTTTACAACCCTTAAAATTTCATCCATATTTCTACCCAACTCTTGGGGGTAATAAAGAATTATTCTAATTTTTGAATTTGTATCAACTACAAAAACGGCCCTAACAGTATTAGTTCCTTTTCCAGGATGAATTAATCCTAATTTTTCTGCTACTTCACCTGTATCAGCAATTATAGGGAATTCAATTTCCTTTTTCAAATTTTCTTTAATCCATTCTTCCCACTTCATGTGAGAAAAGACTTGATCAACGCTCATTCCAATAAGTTCAGTATTTAACTCCCTAAATTTTTCATATCTTTCTTGAAAAGCTACAAATTCAGTAGTACAAACAGGAGTAAAATCTGCAGGATGGCTAAATAAAACAAACCATTTGCCCTGCATATCTTTAGGCAAATTCATTTTGCCCCTAGTTGTTTGAACTTTCATTTCTGGAAAAGAATCTCCTAACAAAGGCATTCCTTTCTTTTCTTTTTTTTCTTCCATTTTTTAACCTCCTTTCAATATTATAAACAAATTTTTATCCATTATAAATATTTTTGAGTGCAAACATTTTTACACACTCCTACATTAATTTTTAAAATATTAATTTACATAAACAATGCTAAATATCAAGAGATTCCCTCAGCCCACCAATCAATAAAATACACCCCGACCTAACTCACACTCCGTGAAACGTTCTTTAAACTCATTTTATTCATTTATTTGAAATTTCAGAAGATCTTCGGATTCGAAATCAGGAACCCTCGTTCAAAAAATTTATATTACGCCCCGACCGAGATCCTCGAACTCCGAAAATAGTTGAATTTAATTTATGCGAAGCGAGAATTCACACTGTTTGAGTCAGGTCACCTTGGTGACCCGATACGCCCCGACCGAGATTCGAACTCGGGTCACCGCCGTTCTCCGAAAAAGTGGCTGCATTGAGATGCTAGACCATTCTCTTTCATCAAGATTCAAGTCACCTCTTTTCCAAAATCTTGTTTCGTGAGAGGGCGATATTCTTGGCCTCTGAACTATCGGGGCATCAGATATTTCCGATAGTCTAGCATGAGCTTATGAACTATCAGAGCTTCTAATACAATCTTGATATTACTAAAACTTAAAAAGATTATTGTTTTAATTTTTTCACAAAAAGTCCTATAGTACAGCGGTCAAGTATGCTAGCCTCTGGAGCTGGAGACCCAGGTTCGAATCCTGGTAGGACTATTTTGGTCTTTAGACCAAACTTACTGATTTTAACTTGTAAAATTCAAATAAATTTCATTTCTAAAGAAATAACCCAGGTTTGGTACAAAGTTTCAAAAAAACTTTTGTGCCAAAGTTCTTTTTAACTATTTAAAACTCACTCACATTCTCCAAAAAAATAATATTCCACTCCTGAATCTTTACAAGCAAAACAAGGATTACTATAAACTTTTCCATTGTTACCACAAACAGGATCATATTCCATTGTACAAAATTCAGCACCCCGAGATTCTTCACTACAATAATTATTAGAAATTATTAAATTATTAGAATAACTAACATTAACAACTTCTCCTTTTTTTACAAGAACCGAAACTTCCGCATTTTCACTTTCCTCTCTCTCCTGAGAATTAATTTTGAATTCATACTCAAAAAAATAACAAGAATCACACTCCTCCAAACCACTTTCCACCAAAGAAAGATTTTCGCCCCCCAAAACTCGATAAGGCCTAAGTTCTTTAATATAATCCTCAACTATCAACTTTGAATCCTCAAAACTAATTTTTTCTCCTGAATCAAATAAAAACAATCCAACAAAAAGTCCAACTAACAAAAAGATTCCAATTCCTAAAATAATTTTCTTTTCCATGTAAAAAAGAAAAAAAAGCTATATTTAAACAATTCGATAACTTCAAAAAAAATTGAACAAATCTAAATAATCAAAATCCCCTACCAAAAAAATAACACAATATTTTTATATCCAATAAACTTCAAAATAACATGGCATTAGGAGTAACTTTTTTTGTTGTAGCATTTTTAGTAATAGCAATTTGGATAATCATAGAGTTCAAAAGACTAAAACACAAACTATTTGCCTTCTTCTTAATTGGATTAATAATCTTCACTTATTTCAGTTTCACAGCAAGCATAAAAGGACACGAAGTAGACTTTTCAAAACCTTCCGGAATGTTAGAAGCAGGAAAACTCTACCTTGCTTGGTTAGGAGGAATTTTCAATAATTTCAAATCAATAACTGCGTATGCATTCAAACAAGATTGGAATACTACTGACGAAAATATAACAGAAAAAATAGAAACAGAAACAAAATCTGTCTGGGAAAAGCTCAAGTAACTTTTAAAAACTAAAGAAACTTAACAAATATAATGGCTAAAAAAAAGAGTGTGAAAAAAAAGTCAAAAAAGACGCAAAAAATAACTTCAAACAAAGTTTTGGAAAAGAAAAAATTGAAAACTGCAAAACTTTTAACAACTTCAACAATTATTTTTTTAGTTTCACTAGTCCTTTATTTTGCGACAAATCCCGAAACAATGAAAGCAATTTTTGGATTCATGGCAATTCTCGCAGGAGCAACAATTCTTTTAGGGATAACAATTGAAGTTATTCTATTCCTCCTAAAAAGAGCAAAAAAGAAATGAATTAATTCCATTTAAATCTTCTTCTAATAAATTTTGTATCTATAATTAAAATTTTAAAATAACTTTCTCAAAACAAAAAGCCACAGCCGAGGATCGAACTCGGGACCTCTACATTACCAATGTAACGCTCTACCAACTGAGCTACTGCGGCATACTTTTTAAAATCACAACTGCAGTACATCCCTTGTGGAAGCTACTGCGGCATAATTAAATACTCTCTTTAATCCTTTTAATATTTTATCCAAAAATCATCCAATCTTTCATGTCTTTGCCATTGGGCATTAACTTAATTTATCAATTATGAACTTTGGTTCATCTAAACTTTTCAAAAATTTCTTCCAAATCTAATTCGAATAAGCTAACAGGCATCTTAATTCTCCAATTTTTCAAAATACGCGGATGAACTTCCCCGATAACACCAATTTTTTTATTGTCCAAATAAATTTCAGCCAAACGCCCATCAATAAAATAAGTTTCAACGCCATCCTTAGGTTTAATTTCAAATTTAATTCCCAAATTTCTTTCTAAATAATCAAGAATTTGTTTAACATCAGTAAAATTTCCCGGAGTAAAAGCAACACACAACTTTTCAGATTCAACTATCTTTTCATTAACTAAATTAAAAACTCTTCCCTCTTCAAAAATTTTCTGAGGGTACTCACAATCATTATTTTCCGAAAAAATCTTCAAAGCAAAATGTGCTAAACTCTTTCTCAAAATATCATAATCAGTTTTAGATTCCTCAATATCAATAAATCCCTCTTCTTTTTTTTCAGGAATACCCATTTTTGTAAATTGATCCTGTTTACGAGTTAAATGATAATTAGAAACTTCTAATAAACCGGCACTAATCAAAATTTCAGAAATTTTTCTTTTTATAACTGCAAAAGGCTCTTCTTCACCAATTGTAGAAATCTTTGGAATAACTGGATCAAAATTATTATAACCATAAGCAATTGCAACGTCTTCCATCAAATCAACTGGATGCAAAATGTCAACTCTCCAGGAAGGAATCAAAACAATTCCTTCTTTATAATCATGTCCCATCTTTTCAATTAAAGATTTCAAATCCTTTTCCTTCAAATCAAGCCCCAAAAGTTTATTTGTTTTATTAAAAGATAAATTCATTTGTTCATTCGATAAATCTGGAGTAATTTTATCCTTAACTTTCATTTGGTAAATTTTTCCCTTCATTTCAGCCAAAACAGTCACAACTATATTCAAACATTTATTCAAAGTTTCCAAATCAAATCCAGAACACTCAATAAATACCTCTTTTGTTTTTTCATTAACTCTCCCAGTTTTTTCAGAATTAATTATCGGAGGCATTGACAAAATATTTTCATCGGCATCAACAAAAATAGGAAATTTAATTTTTCCAGCCAAAAGATGAGCATATTCTTTTCCAGTAGGATGTTTTTGTAAAATTTCTAAACCAGACATTTCCCGAGGAGATTCAAGAGGTTGAAACCTAATTCTATCTGGTTCAATGGCTTTATAGGTAATAGGAAGCTTTATTTTCTCCAAAGGATAAATTCCCAAAGCCATTTTTTTTCTACGTCTACCAATTGTAGAATGCAATTTCTCTTGTAATTCTATTAAATCCTTAATTTTTTCATCATTTAATTTCAATCCTCGAACAAGAGCACAAACAGTATAAGGTCTAACTTCTTTAACAGAAGAATCAACTTTAACAACATAATCTTTCTCAGGTTTATTTAACTTATATTTTTTCAAACCAGTTTTCTTTCCCAAATAAGTCAAAAAACTTCTCCTAAATCCATAGTAACTCAATAAATCAGGCCTATTTGGAGTCACATCTAATTCAATTTCTTTCTCACTCAATTCTTCAACAGTTGTTCCAAACAAAGCAATTTTTTG
>CAYQDG010000003.1:0-33391 GCA_964416245.1 Candidatus Woesearchaeota archaeon | reverse complement strand
TTCAACCAACCTTTCATCTTTCTTAATTGATTAATATCGTTTTTATATAATTCTCTCAAATCTTTTATTTTATAATAATCCATGATAATTCTATCAAACCCCTGTCCCCAAGCCAAAATAGGAATATTCTCTCCCAATAAAGTGACAGAAATTTCTGGCCTAAAAATTCCAGCCCCACCCAATTCCAACCAAACCTTTTTTTCTGGATGCCAGGCATCTACTTCCACTGAAGGCTCAGTATAAGGAAAATATGCAGGCCTAAATCTAATTTTATCAAATCCCATCTTAGAATAAAATTGCTTCAAATAACCCAACAAATGCCTCAAAGTAACTCCTTCAGCAACAACAATTCCCTCAGACTGATAAAACTCAAAACCATGTGACCAATCAATAGTTTCATTCCTAAAGCATTTCCCAATTGAAAAATATTTTTTAGGTAAATCCTCTTTTTTCAAATTTGAAATAGTAAAAGCAGACAAACAAGTCGTATGAGTTCTCAAACAAAATTTCTTTGCATCTTCTTCATTCCAATCATACCCCCAACCCTTAGATCCGTCAATTCCTTTTTCGTGAGTATCTTTAACTCTTTGAACGATTTTTTTATCAGGCAACTCTCCAATTTTATCAATAAAAAAAGTATCCTGCATTTCTCTAACCGGATGATCTTGAGCTGTAAACAATGCATCAAAATTCCAAAAACTTGTTTGAACAAAATTTCCCGACATTTCCTCAAAACCCATCTCAGTCCAAATTTTTCTAGCATTATCAATTGCAGAATTAACAAAATGTCTTTTACCTCCATCAATATGAGGAACCGGCAAATTCAAATCATATCTTCTAAACTTTTTACCCTTCCAATTCTTTTCACTTTTCAAGATTTCAGGATTTATTTGTTCGATTAATTCCTTGTCCAAATCTTTAGAATTCATAACTTTTTTTCCTAAAGAAGTAATCTTGATTTCAATCTTTTTTTCTTCCTCAATCTCAATTATATTTTTTCTTTTTTGAAATTCTTTAAGTGCAAATTGTTGTTCAGGAGTCATCTTATCAAATTCAAGAGGTAAAGACTCCAAAAATAATTCTTCCAAGGTTTTTTTTGCAATTTCTTCTTTGCTTGCATTTAAAACAACCTTTCCATTTTTTAATTCTATCAAGGCTTTTTTCTTTAAAGCTCCAAGAGAAGCCTTAAACTCATCACCAGATAAACCAGCTTCACTTTGAATATTTTTTATTGGAATTATTCTTTTTTTATCAAGCGCAATTAAAAGCCTTCTTTCAGGTAAACCTTTTCGTTTATACAAAGCACCATTAACTCCAACATCAATTATTTTTTTCTTTTCAGTCTCCAATTCAATTATTTCTTTATTCTGCAAATATTCAAGAGCCCTTAAAACAGAAACTTTATCTAAATTTGACTTTTTACAAATCTCAGATAACTTCCCATTCAAATGAGGCAAAACTTTCCTTTCATTAGGACTCAAAGATTCTAATAATTTATCCATCCCCATAGAAAAATTTCAGTAATTAAAAAACTTTGTTATTCATAAAAAACAATTTATTTAGAAAAATAAGGAACCCCTAAATTTATAAATTTCCTTTAACTTCAAAATTTATGAAAAACAAAAGAGGTTTATCTCAAGTAGTTACAACAATAATTTTAATACTTTTAATAATCCTAGCAATCTCAGCAATTTGGGTCGTAGTTGATAGATTGATAATAAAAGGGACGGGTTCAATAAATCTAGATAGATTCACAATAAATTTAGAAATAGTTTCTGCAAATATAAATGGATCCTCTGCAATAGCAGAAGTAAAAGTAAAAAGAAATGCAGGTGAAGGAAATTTAACAGGAATAAAATTCATTGTAGAAGATCCCCGAACAGCAGAAGTTTATGAAGAAAGATTCACAAGATTTGAAGAATTCGGACAAAGAACATTTGAAATAGATCTTCTGGTGCCAGGAACCGATTTAATCATATCAGAAATTGAAAAAATTTCAATCGCTCCAATCTATCGTGTTGGCGGACAATCTTCTGATACAATTGGAGGAATAGCTGATAGCGTAGAAGGATTAGAAAAAATGAACTACACAGGGACAGGCGAAGGAACTCCAGGAGAAGGAGCAGGAGACCTCCAATGTGAAGATGACCCCGATTGTGAAGAGTTGAATTATCCTATAGAAGATAGATTTTGTGATGGTTCAAATAATGTTGTTCAATACATAAAAACGCATGTCTGTAATTTTGGATATTGTGAAGAATCAAGTACTGTTTTAACAGTTATCGACAATTGTCCAGATACATATGAATGCCAAGGAGGACAATGTGTTGAAAAACCTGTTTCTTGTATCGAGGATTCAGATTGCGGAACAGATGGACCGGTTGGACCAAAAACCTGCCAAAGTAATCCAGAAGCAACCGTTCAAAACTATAAAGAATACTCCTGTGTAAATGAGCTTTGCGAATCGGTAACTACAAAAATAATAGAAGAATGTGAAGGGGAAGATGTTTGTCAAGAAGGGGAATGTTTCGAACCTTTAGAATGTAGCTCAAACGATGATTGTGAATTTGGAGAAGTTTGTGAATTAGGAGAATGTGTCCCGGAAACAATGCTTAATTCAGGAACAATTCGTTCGGTTTGGCCATATAACGTCGGAGAATACATGGACAGCCAAGACTTCCCAACTGATTCAGAAGAATTCCAAAACTACAGAATTGTTTTTCCAGGAGGTAATGAGACAGGATGTTTCATAATAATAGATTACGTAACTCCCAGATTTGATGGAGAACTTTCATACGTAAGAGTGGACTTAATTCCAAATGATATCAAAGATGGAGATTATTACGAAATATGGGAAACTGACTACGGTTGCTCACTTTTATAATTTTTTTACCAAAGAAGTTTTCAAACCCAAAACTAAAAATAAACTTTTCAAATCGTAAACATTTTTATTTTCATAATTAATTAACTTCAAACCAACATCATATTTATTACATAAGAAAATATTTTGTTTTAATCTAGATAATATCCTAGATTTTTCTTTTGAATTGACCAATTCATTAAAATCGAAAACAACAAAAATTCCCTTTTTTTTGGCAACTCTTGCCATTACCTGATTAAATCCAGAATTTCTTTGTTTCATATAATCTTTTCTCCCAGATAGACTAATTAAAATTCCAGAAATTTCTAACTTTTCCATAGCTTTTCTATTCAATTCATCATCCTGAGAACTAAAAATTATTTCCTTATCTTTATTCTTCTTAACCATCTCTTTCAAATGATTAAAATTTTTCTCTGTCAAAATTATTTTTTCCATTTATCCCTCAATTGTAGTCCCCACAAATTTCTGCCAACTCAAATATTTATCTAATTGACTTAAATCTTTTATTATATGTGTTGGAATTTTTTTCTTCCTAATAACTTTTGACGCGTTTTGATCAAGAACAAAATGCTGACCAGGTTTAAATTTAATTTTTTGAACCATTTCATCAAAATCCTTCCAAGAAATTTCAGAAATAAATTTAGCATTTTTATATTTATTTGGATCTTTTGTATACAATCCCTTAACATTAGTCAAATTAACAAATTCTCCACCAAACCTTTTAGCCAAAATTGCAGCAACAGAATCAGAAGTTTGGTCTTCCTTATATTCCAAAGCCCCACAAAAAACTATCCCCTGTTTTTTCAAATATTTGCCAACAGTTTTAACAGTATGAGGAACACCATGCATTGAATCAAATCCAAAAAAATGGGAAACAAATCTTGCATTCGAACGAGTAGCACTAATTCCAGCTAAAGATTGATGAAATTCACTCAAACCCTCTTTTTTTATGGCTTTAATATATTTTCTTGCTAAACTTCCTCCGCCACAAACAACAACAAAATTATAATCTCTTTTATGTTTTTCAAGAACTCGTTTAAATTTTTTCAAATAAGAATAATTAACATCATCAGGAATAATTTGACTTCCCCCCAAACTCAAAACAACCACTCTTTTTTTTCTCTTCATAAAAAATAAAGTAAAAAGTAGTTTTTATATTTTACTTCATAAAATAAAATTTTCCAATTGCTCTTTTGAATCAAAAACATTTCCTTTAAACAAGGTATCAACAAGATGTGATTTTTCCAAAAAAGGCTTTAATTTGGAATTTGAAACAAAATAACATTTTTTATTATTATTAACACAATACCGATTAAAATTCATCATAACCGAAATTGAATTAGAAACATAATTAAAATTTTTAACTTTAGAAAAATCCAAACAATATTTTTTATCTTTAGAATTAGAAACATAATTGAATAATTGGTTTTTCAATTCACTAAATTCCCTTTCTCTCGAAATATCAGGAATAACAGTAACCATCTGAATTCCTTTAATTTTTCTCCCATTAAAAAAATATTTTTTCTCTGCCATGGAAAAAACCAATTGATTGAAATTTTTAAAGATTATTATACTCTATTTTATTGTAAATAATCTATCATCACTAACATCGAAAATATCTAACCGTACCCCAGAATCAATCCACCCATGAGCATAATTCAAAGCAGCAAAAGCATTAACATAATCTCCCCTAGATTCAAAATGTTTAGCATCTGAAATATAATTAGAAACCATCTCAAAAATTTCTTTTGCATAATCTTCTTTTCCCTTTATCACACTTTTATTTATAATTTCAAAAGCACTTTCAGTTACACTAAAATATTTATTCAATTTTTCTTTGGTAATTTTATCTTCAATTTCCATAAAATAAAAAATAAATCTTATATTATAAATCTATTGAGAATAATACAAAAACCTTTAAATAAAACAAAAGGATAATATAATCAAGAGGAAAATGAAAAAATACTTTACTTTTTTAATCTTAGGAATAATCCTTGTGGGAGTTGCATTTGCACAAACAACGCAAATAACAGAAGAAGTTGAAGATTTTGTTAAAAAAGTTGCAAAAAGTAAAGGAATTGAAGAAGAAAAAGTAAGCGATATAAAAGAAGTAGATTTCAAAAAACTCCCAAAAGATTTGAATTTACAAAATATTGATGAAACTAATTTAGCATTGTATGAAGTCCAAGTAAATGATGATGAAAAACCCGTCTATATAATTACTGCATCAAAAACAAAAATCAAAGAAAGTATAGCAGAATTTGCACAAAAAATGCTTTTAACTTTTGGACATGATGAAGTAATAAAAGAAACAACTTTTTTGAAAAACGCCGTAGGTGTTCTTGGAAGTCATGAAAAAGGATACGTTATGATAAGAGAAGGTAGCATTACTGGATTGTCAACAAACCTAGAAACAATTGACGGAGCAGGCAATGTTGAAATAATAATTTACAAAAATGGAGAAAAAGTGGGTTTTAGGAATTCATTCACAATTACAGAAACTAAAACCTACAAAGATTATGACACAATTTCAAAAGAAGTTTTAAATTTTGAAAAAGGAGATTTAATTTCTGTAAAAGTAGATATCTCTGGAAACTTACAATTAAGAGATATAACAACTTTACTTGAAATCGAAACAAAATAAAATGAAAGGAGGTAAAAAGTAATGAGACAAGACAAGACAAAACTTACAATAAGAATTTTATCTGCTGTTGTAATAGTACTTTTGCTATTCATAACGTTCTTCTTTGTGATACAACCACAAATGAACAAATATGCAGATGAAAGAAGGTTGGAGGGAATTGAATACTATGTGTATCAAATAATTCTTCCACAATTACAAGCAAATGGATACGTTCAAATACCTGTAGGAAACGAAACATTAACTTTAGTTCCATACATACCAGAACAGCAACAAAATGTATCCACAGAATAAATTTTTTATTTTTTATTTTTATTATTTTAATTTGAGAAACTTTAAATAGACATTTTACTTTTTCTAGTTACTTACAAATGGCATATAAAAAATATATAGAAAAAAATGGAAAGATTTATGGCCCTTATGTATACCACAGTAGAAGAGTAGATGGCAAAGTTGTTTCTGAATACCGAGGAGCAAAAAAGGAAGAAAAAAAATTCAGAAAAAAATTAGTAATAGGATTGGCAACCCTTTTAATATTATTTGCTATTTTTTGGGTTATATTTTTTAGAACGCAATTTTCTGGAAGAGTTATTTTAGATATAGAAAAAGAATACAAAGAGGGAGAAATTTTCAAAGGAAAAATTAACATAAATCTGAAAGAAGGAGAACTTTTACCCTACAATTCAAAAATAATGATAGAAAATGCTAATCAACAATATGAGTTCAATCTAAGTGAAATAATAAAAAATGAAACTTCTTCCGGAAAATATTTTATTGAAAACACAGAATTAACAGGAGAAGGAAAAGGATATGGAAAAATCGGAAAAAAAGAATTAACTCCAACTGTTTTTTTTAAATTAAATATAACTTCAGAAGAAGAAACTGAATCTGAAGAAACTACAGAAATAAATGAAACTCCCAAAGAAAATACAACTGAAGAAACTCAGCCTGAAGAAAACATAACTTCAACAGAAGAAACAGATATGCCAAAAGAAGAAATAACTGTTAAAGAAACAAATGTTGAAGAAGACACTACAAAAGAAACAGACAAACCAGAAACTCAACCAACAATAACTGGAAATGTAGTAGGAAATACTATTACATCTATTTCTTCTTTTTTTAGAAGTATTTTAACAGGACAAATAATCCAGGAAGAAATACAGGGAGACGTTTCAAAAAATAATCCAAGAGAATATAATATTCCAGAAAATAGCAACATTGAAATAATTCCTGGAAGCGTTCAAACAGAAGAAAAAGAATTAGAAAAAAAAATATTGAATGTTCAAATTGAAAATGGAAAAGCAATAATAACTACAAATTATTCTGAAATAGAAGAAGGATTTGGAGAAGAATTTTTAGGAGAAGAAATAACATTATCTATAGATTTAAAGGAATTAAATATATCCCTCGAAGAAGGAGAATTCATTGCTAAAATAACTTACAATAATCAAGAAATTTATTCATTAGAAGAAGAAATATCTTCTGAAGACATAATTGAAGAACCCTCAGAAGAAACAAATATAACAGAACCAATAGAAAATTTAACAGAACCGAGATTAAACGAAACAAATATTACAGAAAATTTAACTCAAGAGAACATAACTTATGATTTATCTTTTGAAAAAATAAATTTAACAGAAGGTGAAAAAGAAATAATAAAAAATAATGTAAACTTTCCATTAGTCCAAACAAAAGTTAATGAATACAAAGACAAATATTCTGTTTTTTTTACAATTGATGAATATACAATGGAACATCATTACAACAATGATTTAAACGAAACAAAACTAAAAGAACAGATAGATAGAGACAGAATAATTTGGTTAAAAGATTTAGTAAAAAAATTCTCTGAAGAAAAAACAATTGAAGAAAGAAGAATTGATCTAGATGAAAAATATGCAATACTATAATTAAAAAACTTAAAATCTCCTAGGAACCCCAGGGGGACCCATCATTTGGGATTTTTCTTCAATTTTTTTTATAACAAAACGACTTCCAACAGATTCTGAAATCATTGCAGTTAATGTAAGGCTACCAACAGCAACTTTGAAAACTCCAGAAGTTGTAGGTATTTTAGCTTCCTGAGAAAATTTATTTATTATTGAATCAATCTCTTCACTAGATAAAACAATAGAAGTAGGCTTTCTACCCATAGAACCAGTAACAATAACTTTTGTATTCTCTCCTTCACATTCAATTGTTTTAACATTCGGATCCTGAACTAAAACATTTAATTTGCCCAAATCAATTGACTTCTCCGTAGGTTTTGGTTGAACATTACTAAACTGAGGGGGCAAAGGTTTAACATTTGGAACTTTCAAAACCCTTCTTTGGGGCGAAGAAGAAATTTCTCTTCTTCCAATTTTAGTTGGAAAAGGGACTCGTTTTTCAAGATTCCCAGAAAAGGGATCTCGAGAAATAGAAGTAGGTTTTTCTTTTAGTTTTGGGTTTAGTTTTTGATGAACTTCTTCTTTAATGTCTTTTTTTGATTTTTCTTCTTCAATAGGAAGCTGATTTTTTCTTCTCAAAAGCTCTTCAAGTTTCAACAATTCAATATTCTCAGAATGCATAATCAACTGTTCAGTAAATTTCAACAAAAAAAATTCTCTAAAACTTTTAGAAGTATTTTTTAACATTCTATGGTAAATTTTTATCAGAAGGAGATTTCTGAAATCCCGATTGAGGAACTTCCGGAACATCTAACTCTGGTTCCTCCTTGACTCTTGCTTTAGAAACATTATTTCCTGGAACCCTAGAAACATTATGTTTTTCTTGTGGTGCTAAAGAATAATGCATTCCAGGATTTGCAGCAGTTTCATGCATCAACGTCAATCCCTTCGCGATAACTTTATTTTGATCAACAATAGAATTAAGTTTTCCAATCAACTCTTTTTGTTCTCCTTTCTCTTCGTGGAAATCTTTCTTAACCAAAGCTTTTGCAGAATCTTCAAATAAATCCAACAAACCTTCAATTTTTTTTGTTAATCCATCAAATTTAGAAGTCAAATCAACCATAACTTTTTGTAAAGAAACAAAATTTTCAATTAAAATCTTCTCAACTTTTTCATCCTTCTTCCTAGGAGTAGCCTTTTTTTTAGAACTTTTCTTCTTCGCCCCTTTTTTTGTCATAACTCATAAAAGAAGACCATATTTATAAAGATTGCTGGAAAATAAAAAATCAAAAATTTTAAAAAATTCCCAAATCATCCTTTTTTTCTTCAGAATTTTCTCCTAAATATTCGTCTTTTTCTTTTTCAATTGCTTCAAGAGCAGAATCAACATCATCGACAATATCCTCCTCTTCGAAATTTTCAATTTTATCATCAAATTCCTCTTCTGGATGCTCCTTCACTTCTTCAATCTCTTCTTCTCCATATTCTTCAACTTTCTCTGGCTCAAGAGATTCAATTCTCTCTTCTTCTAAAACGCCATTTTCCTCATAATTTTTCTTTTCATCTTCAATAAATTCAATATCTTTTTTCAATTTTTCACTTTCTTCTAAATTATTAATATCCTCAATTGTTTTAGGCTCATCACTTTTTTCATTTTTTTCCTCAATATATTCTTCTTTTGTTTTTTCTAATTCATATTTACGTGGCTCCTTATCAGTCCCCGAAAACAATTCTTTTTCAAAACCATGAATTTTTTCAGAAAAACTTTTAGCAAACTCTGGTTTAACACAAACACTCGTAATTTCTTTCTGAATTAAAAATTTCAAAAGACCTTCATTCAACAAAGCTTTACCAGAAACAGTAGTTTCTATTCCTCTTCTTTTACAAACTCTAATCATGTATTCCAATTGATACATTAAAGCAGGATGGTTATCATCATACAAATAATCAAGCTCTTCATTTTCTAAATCAATACAGAGCAAATTTTGAATCAAGTCATTAGTTTCAATTAAAATTAAATCAATTCCCTCTTCTGTAAATTCTTTTATCAACTGAACTGCAGCAGGAGTCTCAACAACAATTCCAATTTTAGGCGCAAAATTTATCTTCCCCAATAATTCACTCACTTTTTTTAATTCTTCAACAGAAACTATTCCAGGAATTAAGATTCCCACATTTTCGTTAGAAGAAACTCTTTTCAAAGCCCTCAATTCTGACTCAAGAATATCTAAATTTTTCAATCCATATCTAATACCATGTAATCCAAGAGAAGGATTTTTTTCTTGTTTTTCAGGTGCACCCTCTAGATTTTTAAAATCATCACTTTTAAAATCAGATGTCCTCATCCAAACTTCATCAAAATTATCTATAATAGGTTTAATTCCCTCGTAAATAACATTTTCATATTCATTAACATAATTACCTCGCAAATAATAATTAGGATGTTTTCCAGATTCTTTTATTATATTCTCAATTTTCAAAAATCCAATTTTTTTCAAACCAGTTTCTTTATAATCTTGTAAAAAATGAGGAGAATCAACAACTAATTTCAATTTTGTTTTTGTTATTTTTTGAACAGGTCCCACATTTTCATCAACCCGTTTCTTTCCCAATATTTCTTTTTCATTCAAAATTTCTTCATTCTCAATTTCTTTACCTGAAGTTCCATTTTTTATTTCTAAAGAATCAACTTTTCTTGTCTGAACAACATAAATATCCTCGCTGATTACAAATTCAATTTCTTGAACAGAATCAAAATGACCCTCAATCTTTTCTGCCAAATCCCCCAATCTCTGAATTTCATAATCAGTTAAAACAGAATGAATACTTCTTTCAGGAGTTAATTGAATTTTCTTCAGACTGCCACTTGCATCCCTAACAACTCCTTCTTTTTTTTCATTTATTTTTTTATCTAAAATCTTTAAATCCTTAGATAAAACATATTGATCGGGAGTAATTTCCCGAACATTAAATCCTTCTCCAAGCCCCCAAATAGCTTGAATAAAAACTTCCCCCGAGTTATTCGTGGAATGAACAATTCCAGACTTTTCTCCTTCAATCATTCTTTCTATAACAACAGCAATTTTCAATTCATCATGAGATTTTCCCCCACCCAAAAATCTTTTAACAGTTTCAATATTAAATAGAGAAGAAAAACATTTCTTAACATGGCTCAACAAAACATCATTTCCTTTAACATTCAAATATGTATCTTGTTCTCTTAAATTATTAGTTTTGTAAATTTTCTCAAAAGGCAAGCTACTTCTAACGGCAACAAAAATTGGTTCAGCCGCATTATTCAAAATATCCAAAGCAGAACCTTTTTCAATTTCTAATTTATCTGTTCCCAAATGTTCATAAGAATCCAAAATCTCTTCTTTTAATTCTTCAGGAAATTCCGTTCTTAAAATTAAATTTTTAATATTAGAAATATAATTTTCTAACTGTTCGTTATTCTTAACATCAATTTGACTTAAAAACGAATTAATTTTTTCCTTAATTCCAGATTTTTCTAAAAAATAATCATACGCATAAGTTGTGACAACAAAACCATTTGGAACAGGAAGTTTCATATTGAACAATTCTCCCAGGTTGGCCCCTTTTTCTCCAGCCTCTAAAACATCTTTAGAGTTTAACTTAGAAAACCATTTAACAAATTTTCCAGACTCAGTCACTTTCACCTTTTCCATAAAACATCTAATAAAAAATACTTAATAAAGGTTTTTCTATTTTTATTTACTAATTGCACTAACTGGACAAGCTTTGATTGCTTCTTCAACACAAGGAACATCTTTCTGAGCTTTAACATGGGCTTTCGCACCTTTCATCTCAAAAACTTCCTCGCAAACAGAAGCACAAGTTCCACAACCAATGCATGCATCACTTATTTTTATTGTCATTTTATTAGTATAATTTTATAGTTTAATAACTTTTTCAAAAACTTCAATACAATTTTTCTACAACATAAGATAACATTTATAAATTTACAAATGTTCAACTAAATATGATAATTTGGATTGTAGTTGGAGTTGTAGCATTATTACTAATAATTACTTTTAGTTATTACAACAGATTCATAGTTTTAGGAAATAGAATTGACAATTCCTTATCTCAAATTAATGTTCAACTAAAAAGAAGAGCAGATTTAATTCCAAATTTAATTGAAACCGTAAAAGGATATGCCAAACATGAAAAAGCTGTTTTGAAAGAAGTAACTGATGCAAGAAAAGCCCTAGTTTCTGCAAAAGGTGTGGAAGATAAAGTTAAAGCGGATAAAGGATTGGAAGGAGCACTAGGAAAATTATTTGCAATTGCAGAAGGTTACCCAGATTTGAAGGCGAACACAAATTTCTTAGAACTACAAAGAGAATTATCTTCAACTGAAGACCGAGTAGCTTACGCAAGACAAAATTACAATGATTCAATTTTAACTTACAATAACATGGTTGAAAAATTCCCAGGATTAATCTTTGCAAATATGTTTGGAAAAAATAAAAGAAAATATTTAGAAATAACTCCAGAAGAAAAAAAGAATGTAAAAGTTAAATTTTAAATAAACTAATTATTATTTCTAATCATGAAACATATAGACTTTAGGGATCAAATTTCAAGGAACAAAAGAAAATCATTTTTTCTTGTAACTTTTATAGCAATAATTTTAGTAGCATTGGGTTATGCCATTTCATTTGCATTCTCTCCAGAATATTTCACAATGATTATGGTAATTGCAATAATATTCTCTTTATCATACACATTAATTAGTTATTATAACTCCCACAAAATTGCAATTGCTTCAGTAGGCGCCAAAAAAGCAAAAAAATCTGAATACCCCGACTACCATAGATTAGTAGAATCATTAACAATTGCTTCAGGCCTCCCAATGCCAGAATTATATTTAATGAAATCTAATCAAATAAATGCATTTGCATCAGGAAGAGATCCAAAACATTCAGTTATTTGCGTGACAGAAGGCGCACTAAAAAAATTGGAAAGAAGAGAATTAGAAGCAGTTTTAGCACACGAATTAGGGCACATAGGAAATTACGACATTCGATACATAACTTTAGTTACAGTCATGGTTGGAATGATTGCAATAATCTCCCAAATATTTTTGAGAAGTTTATGGTTCGGAGGGGGAAGAAATAGAGACGACAAAGCAGGAGCCATATTCATGATAATAGGAATAGCTTTAGCAATAATTGCACCAATAGTTGTAATGTTAGTTCAAGCATCAATTTCAAGAAAAAGAGAATATTCAGCCGACGCAACATCAGTAAAATTCACCAGAAACCCCCAAGGATTAATTGGAGCCCTAGAAAAAATAAAACAAGACTCCTCAATGAATCCAAAAAAAGTCTCAAAAGCCGTAGCACCCTTATTCTTTTCAAACCCTTTCAAAAACGCAGGTGCCTCACATCCTCCATTAGGTGAAAGAATAAAAGTTTTGAAAAGTATGTGAAAAATACAAAAAACTAAATATAGAAAAATATATCATAATTTATGAATTTGAAAAAAATTATTAATAACCCGTGGGTTGTTGGAACAGGATGTGCAGTAATAGCAGGAATAATTCTCTTTTTAATGTTTGGGACAGCAGTATTAAAAAATGAACAGATAAATAAAAACACAACATTTCAAAATAGTCCAAATTGTAACGGAGATAATTGTCAGCAAATAATAAATTATGCCCAAGAAAAATCTCTTGTTTATACTTCTCCTCCAAAAAAATTAATCAAACACGATATAGGGACAATTGAATTTGATGTATCTTTAATTAATAATAATAAAACAGATTTGAACGAAGTAGGAATAGTTTTAATATACCCCAAAAATATAGTATTTGCAGAAAGATTTGAAATATCAGAATATGGGGGAGAACAAATAAACAAATATAATGATTCTTTGCACATAAAAAATATAGGATTTGGTTCAGAAAATGATAAATTTGGATATTATGTGCAATACATTGGAACCGTTGGAAAGTATGAAGAAAAAAAATTTAAAATAAAATTAGATACTAGAAATTACAGAGATGATTATTACTTATACATAAAATGGACAGAAATTGAAAAAGATTCTGAATTAGATAATTTTTTTAGAAGTTTTGGAGTGGAATAATCCCCAAATAAAACCTTATAAATAATATTTTCTTATATAATTCATGGGATTAATAAGAAGTGGTGCAGTTATATTTTTTAGTTCATTGTTGTTTCTATCAATATTTTTAGGAAATGCATTTCTAACTGTATCCTGGTCATTAGAATATGAAACATTAGAACCCAACCTAAACAATTTTGCTACAGAACTAATTGAAGATATGAAAATTAATAAAACACTTTCTGAAAATTACAACTTAATGCTAATTAATTGCCAAAACGAAGAATTATTTAATTTAAGCGAACAAGGATTAAACCTAGAGATTCCTTGCCAAATAATAAAACAAGGACCAGAAAAAGTTTTAGAATATGGGGTTCAAAAATCAATAAAAAACATTTACTATAAAGATTACAATTGCGAATACTGGGATTGTATAAAAAATACAGATACAGTTTTTGTATTAATTTCTGAGACCGCAAGAGATTATTGGAAATCAAAATTTTACTTAACTCTCATAAGTTCAATTATTTTATTCACACTCCTAGTAATCTTCATAGAATCAAAAAAATCAGCTTTGACAATAACAGGAGCTTTAATGATTGTTTCTTCAATTCCCTTTAGAAAAATTGATTGGTTATTCACATTACTTCCAGAAGGAAAATTAACAGAAATATTTTCACTCTTCTTCACAAGATCATACAATGTATTCTTAACAATGTTAATAATTGGTTCAATCATTCTCTTGGTGGGTTTAGCTTTTGAGTTTTTTAATATCGGATTCAAAATAACAAAAATTTTTAGATGGATATTTGAAAAAAAAGAAGACAAAAAAGGGGAAATTCCTCCAACAGAAAACGAATCAGAAAAAAATGAAGAAGATGATTTAACAAAAGAAGAGATAAAAAAGATTGTGAAAAAAGAAATAAAAAAACAAAAGAAAAAAGATATCAAAGACACAGTAGAAAAAGAATTAAATAACTCTGATAAATAATTCTCCCAAAAATTATTCGCCTTAATTATATTTTGAAATATATTTCAATAAATTTAAACTTAATCCGTGTTGTCATAAACATTAACTAAAAATATTGATTCTGAATTTAAATTCATCAATTATTGTCATCATCAACTAAATTATCCAAAGAATCTTCAATTTTTTCCTCTTCTACTTTTTTCTCTTGTTTTTTATTATTTTCCTCTTTTCTTTTTGCATTTTCTTTAGCAATCCTTTCCTTTTGTTGCCTTTCCATAAAACCTTTCAAAAAAGGAGAGTAATCTTTTTTACCAGAATTCAATTCTTTAATTTGATAAAATTTCAAAGAACCAATTTGTTTAACTTCAGCCTTAACTTTAGAACCAAGTTTTTCTCGAACTTTTTCTCCCAAATAAACATCCCCAATTGAAACATTTGCCATCTTCTTTGCATCCGTCATCAAAGTGCCCATACTCATAAATTGATTAGAATGAACTCCAACTTTTGTAACAATTGTTCCATAATTAAGACTAATCCCAAACTTTACTTTTTTCTTGAATTTTTTATTATGAAGTTTTAATTCTTTAACTATTTCATTTGAAATTTCCAAAGCCATCTCTTCATTCTTAAAAGTTTTTGTAAATACAGGGGCCAAAATAAAAAATAAATGATTATTATTTTTGTAAATTAATCCCTTCTGGGATTCTATAAAAGAAGTTATTTTTTCAAAAGTTTCTCGAACATTTCCTTCCCCAGATTTAATTTCCTCATAATTCTTCAAAGAAATACATCCAACAATTGCATTTTGTTTAGTTCCAGTAATAGACAAAGATAACTCAGTTTTAGTTTTAGGATTAATAATTCCTTTCTTCACAGTGTTCTCTCTTTTAGGTAAAACATTTTCTTTTTTTCTTTTTCTTGTTCTTCCAAAAAAAGTTTTTTTGTAACCTTTCTTAAAAATTACATTTGCAACAAAAGCCAAAATTAAAATGATAAAAATCCACGCAATAACTTTTACATAACTAAGATTAAAATCAGAAATTCTTTGAACCTTGATTGCATTACCTGTTAAAAGAGCTCTTTCATGAAAATCGCCAACGCTAACATCATATTCACCATTCGGAGCAGAAATTGTATATTTTTCTTCTTCACCAACTTTCAAATAAATAGGAATTTCAACCAATTTATCTCCAATAGTAATATTCAAACTTTCATTATACAAAACATTTCCTTTATTTTCTACAATCAGGGTTTCATTCATAAAATCAAAATCTATTTTTTTGTTTTCTAAAATTTCCAAATCAACAGAATTAATTATTTCTTCCGCATAAGCAGAAATCGACCAAATAGAAGGAGATTCATTTCCTAATATAAAATAATTATTTTCAATTCCTGTTTCAGTTTCAATCCTCTCAAAAATCTCTCCTTTTCCATTTTTTATAGCAACATAAACATCTGAATCTATTTTTTCTCCAGTCTGGTCATGCAAATAAACAATAAAACTCAAATCCTTTCCTGGAACAATTTTACTTTCTTCTAAAAAAATCTCCAAATTTGTGGGAACTTGTTTAACATGAAATTTATCAAAAACTTTCCCTTCATTAATTATATTTCCTTTTTTATCTTTTTCATAAACATAAAATCCCAAACTTTGTTCTCCTGCCCTATATTTTTCAGGGACAGAAATGGTTAAATTAAATTCCCCATTTTCAACAACTCCTGATTTAAAAATATTTGAATCTCCAAAACTAGAATTGACTTCAATAACTCCTTCAACACTTTCACCATTTTCTTTTATAGCATTTCCATAAATTTGCAAATTTTCTCCAGGAAAAACACTTCTTTCAAAATAATCTGGTTCAATTTTTATAAAATCTGAAATTTTAAATTTGTTAGAAATAGTTTCTTCTTGTCCTGAAATAACACTTTTAATAACACAGGAACCTTTCGACTCACCAATAAAACTTTTCACTAAAGGAACCTTTATTTCTTTTTCAATTTCAGTTTCAGTTATTATAAATTCCCGATAGATTTCAACTTGATTAACTCCACAAGCCATCTTCAAAACTAATAAATTTTCAAAATAACCATTTGGGGAAACATGAAGAGTGAATTCAACATAATCTCCAAAATTATAAATTTCTTTTGGACCTTCTTCTATGGAAACGCCTGCAGAAACTACTGAAACTAAAAAAATTCCAATAAAAACCAAATTAAATATTTTATTCATTTTATTCTCGATTATATTTAATAAAAGAAAGAATAAATTATTTATAAAATATGTGGTGCTCTAAAGACAATCTTTAAATAGAATATTTACATTCAGAAAATATGGTGAATAAAGTTAATCCTTATGAAATAAAAGGAAAAGTAGATTATGACAAATTAATCAAAGAATTCGGAGTAAAAAAAATAGATAATTTTTTAATAAAAAGGATAGAAAAAATAGCAGGAGAAGTTCACCCTTATCTAAAAAGAGAAATTTTTTTTACACACAGAGACTTAAAACAATTTTTAGATGAATATGACAAAGGAAACAAAGGATTTCTCTACACTGGTTGCGGACCGTCAGGTCCAATTCATTTAGGACATATAGGAATTTGGTTATTTGTTAAATGGCTTCAAGAAAAATTTGACCTAGAATTATGGTTTCAATTTACAGATGACGAAAAATTTTTATACAAAAATAAATCTTGGGAAGAAATTCAAAAATGGACACATGAAAACATGTTAGATATAATAGCACTTGATTTTAATCCAAAAAAAACTCACTTTTTAATTAATACAAAACACGCAGGAATCTTATATCCAGAAGCCGTAAAAGTTGCAAAGAAAATTACATTCTCCTCAATAAAAGCAGCATTTGGTTTTACAGATACCAATAACATTGGAAGCATTTTTTATACAGCAATGCAAACCGTGCCAGTCTTTTTGCCAAACATAATTTCTGGAAAAAACCAACCTTGCTTAATACCTTTAGGAATAGACCAAGATGTTCATTTTAGATTATCAAGAGACGTTGTAGAAAAATTAGGACATAAAAAACCTGCAATAATTCATGCAAAATTCATGCCCCCTTTAACTGGAATGGAAGGAAAAATGTCCTCTTCAGATTCCGAGAAAGCAATTCTCATGACAGATAAACCAAATCAAGTGAAGAAAAAAATAAACAAATATGCATTCAGTGGTGGACAAGACACAGTTGAAGAGCATAGAAAAAAAGGCGGAAATGTTGAAATTGATGTTGCATGCCAATGGTTAAAATATTTTGAAGAAGATGATAGCAAATTAGAAGAAATTTATAAAAAATATAGAAAAGGCGAACTTCTTTCAGGAGAAGTAAAAAAAATACTAATAGATAAAATAAATGAACTTTTAAAAGAACACCAAAAAAGAAGAGAAAAAGCTGAAAAACTAGTTGACAAATTTATCTTCAAAGCTTAATCCACCTTTCTTTTCTCTTTCATATCCAATCAAACATTCAAATAAATTATTTGCATATTCTTCAATTCCTTTTTCTGTTTCAACCTTTTTTCTTATTCGAGAATTATATAAATTATCTAATTCAATAAGAACAGCCTTATCTGCTTGATTAAAAAACAAAACGCCCAAATCTGCAGCATAATTTTCAGTTTTAATTCCTTTTCTACGATAAAAAACGCTCAAATCTCTTGCAAAATCTGCAGACTCACGATTAAAATAATTTAAATTTTCATACTTTGAAAAATTCTTTTTTCTATCAATTAAATTTTTTTTATCAGAAAGACCATAATAAATTATTTGGGTTTTTGAAGAAGTATCGCTTTTTACATAATCAAAATGTAGGGATAAAAATAAATCTGCATCATAATATTTTGAAAAGTTATTCCTTGCCAAAATCTCATCTTCAAGGTTTATCCTCCCATCCCCATTCAAATCACCATTTTTTCTCAATCGATCATTAACATTTTTCCCATCCTTTCTGGTTAAAAAAACCCCATATCCTTCCTTCTCAAATTTTTCTTTTAAATTCAAAGCAACCTTTAAATTATATTTTGCTTCATTTACGTATCCTTTCCCACGATAGTAATCACTATGACCTGGATCCAATACAATTGTTTTGAATTGATTTGGATTTTTTTCAACAAACGTTTCAGGAGCATGAGCTATCCAAGAATTAAAAAATACCATCCCCCCAATCAAAACTTTCTTCATCAACCCATTAATTTTCCCCATCCAAAAAACAATCATCAATTTTATTTAAAGATATATGAAAAGTAGTCAATATTTATCATCCATAATTTTATAAAATCTTTAACTTTACATATTTTATGAAAACATTAAATTTACATGTAGATTATATTGAATGGCAAGGATTAAAAAAAGCATTAAAATCTATGGAAAATTTGCCAGAAGAAGAAATCAAAAAAACAAAAGCAGAAGAAGCATTGGTTGTTTTGACTGCAGTTGAAAAAAATGATTCTTTAGAAATTTTAGACGAATACATTGAAAACATAAAAGACATTGCAGAAAAAGTAAATACAAAAAATATTGTTCTTTATCCTTATGCTCATTTATCAAAAGAATTAGGAAAACCAAAAACTGCAACAGAACTTTTAAAATCAGCAGAAAAACAATTGAAAAATGAAGGTTACCAAGTAAAAAGAGCCCCTTTTGGATACTATAAATCATTCGAACTCAAAGTTAAAGGCCACCCCTTATCAGAATTATCTAGAGAAATCATTTCAGGAAATGAAGAAATAATTGAAGACTTAACAGAAGAAGAAAGAAAAAAATTATTACATGAAATATCAAAATCAAAACTAGATACTTCAAAATTAGCAGATAATGACCATAGGATAATTGGGAAAAAAATGGATCTTTGGAGCTTTAATTCTGTAGCTCCAGGAATGGTTTTCTGGCATGACAAAGGTTTGCACATAAAAAATAAATTAATTGAATATTGGAGGGAATTGCATAGAAAAAAAGGGTATGAAGAAATTTCAACTCCTCAAGTAATGGATAGAAAACTATGGGAAATTTCAGGACATTGGTCAAAATATTCAGAAAATAATTTTAAAACACAATATGAAGGAAGAGATTTTTTAGTAAAACCCATGAATTGTCCAGGAGGAATGTTAGTATACAAAACTTCTCCAAAATCCTACAAAGATTTCCCCTTAAAAGTTAGTGAATTGGGTTGGACACACAGAGTAGAACTTTCGGGAGTTTTATCTGGTTTATTTAGAGTTATTCAATTTGTCCAAGATGATGCACATGTATTCTGTACAAGAGAACAAGCAGAAGAAGAGGTAGGAAAAGTTATGGACTTAACAAAGGAAATATTGGACACATTTAACTTAGAAATAGATCATGTTGAACTTTCAACAAGACCAGAAAAAAGAGTAGGAACAGATGAAGAATGGGATTTTGCAGAAAAATCTTTAGAAAATGTTCTAAAAAAGAAAAAAATGAATTACAAAATAAATGAAGGGGATGGAGCATTCTATGGTGCAAAAATTGATTATCATTTAAAAGATTCATTAGGTAGAACATGGCAATGTTCAACAATACAATTTGATATGTCATTACCAAGAAGATTTGATTTAAAATATCAAGATGAAAAAGGTGAAGAAAAAAGACCAGTAATGCTGCATAGAGCAATATATGGTTCACTAGAAAGATTCTTGGGAATAATAACAGAACAATGCGATGGTAAATTCCCCCTCTGGCTTTCACCAAATCAAATTAAAATTATGACAATGAATGATGAAGTAAAAGAATATGCAAAAGAAATTTACAATAAACTTTTCGAAGAAGGATTTAGAGTAGAATTAGACGAAAGAAACGAATCAATCGGTAAAAAAGTCCGTGAAGCTTCAATTGAAAGATTCAACTACATGATAACTATCGGAGAAGATGAAGCAAAAGACAAAATAATAGCTATAAAAACTAGAGACCAAAAAGAAATTGAGAAAATGAAACTTGAAGATTTTATTGAGAAGTTGAATCAAGAAATTGGAAAAAAACTATAATAATTTTAAATTTTTTTTGAAAATAATATACGTAAAAAATAACAGAATTAATTCTATTAACACTAACCAAACCCAATTTTCAATAATAAAAAAGAAATCCAATAATGAATTAAATAAGAGTAAAACAAAACCTTGCATAATATAAAAAAATGCGAATATAGTAGAATTTTCATTAGATTCTATTTCTTTTGATTTAGATATAATTTTTCCAGTTAAATTCTTATGAGCTTCATTCAAAATTTTTCTAATTCCTGGCCTTAAGGCAAAAACAGAACCTAGTGTAATTGAAAAAAGACCAAGAAAAGAAATAAAATTAAAAAAATTATTATGAAAAACAATAATTAATAATGAAATGCAAAATAAAATGGGAAGTAACCAAAACCAAAAAGATTTATGGAAATTTCTTTTCTAAATATTTTTTTCCCCATTAGACATAATAATTAATAAGAGGTTATACTTAAAAAATTATCTAAAACCCCTTCTTATAACAAACAAAAATGTTTATCAAAATAGCTGCTTCCCAAAAGACCAAAAGAGTCACCAACCAATTCAGAGTTATTCCAAAAACAAATATATGAGTCATATTCATTAACTCATAAAACAAAGCAACCAAGGAAAAAACTAATCCGTGAAGTATCCAAACAAATGATGCCAATTTATTC
Source organism: Candidatus Woesearchaeota archaeon (assembly GCA_964416245.1). Classification (GTDB taxonomy): domain Archaea; phylum Nanobdellota; class Nanobdellia; order Pacearchaeales; family GW2011-AR1; genus GW2011-AR1. Next base: position 12,235 of record CAYQDG010000003.1, on the reverse strand, counting down.
CTTTTTTCAGATTTTATATCAAGAGCAAGGCCATTTATAACAAAAATCAACCCCAGAATTATGAACAAATTAACATAATCAATTGGAGCCAATTCTATTGCAAAACCCCTAACAAAATCAACAATCTTCACTTCAAAAATAAAAAACAACCATAAAAGTATAAACAACATAAAAGGAAAACCCAAAGAATTAATCAAATTTTTCTTTGTATTTTTAACAGCTTCTTTTTCCTCAATCTTTTTCTTATTAACAATTTCTTTAATCTCAACTTTAGAATTTTTTTGTTTGCTTTTCTTTTTAGAAAAAACATGTAATCCATAAATTAAAAATAGTGAAACTAAAACAACTGCAAAAGCCATGCTCGAATATAGTAGGACTGAAAACGCATTCATATAAATAAACAACATTCTCCCTTTTTAACGATTATTATAATTCAAAATATAGAATAACCTAAAACCCCTAAATCTTATAAATACTTCAAACCTTTATTTCTCATGACAAATGCCAATTTAACAATTGACGAAATGGCAACATTTTGTAAAAGAAAAGGATTCATAACAAAAACCGGAGAAATTTATGGGGGGTTTGCAGGTTTTTGGGATTATTTATTCTTAGGTTCAGAACTAAAAAGCAATCTAAAAAAATCTTGGTGGGATTTTCATGTAAGACATAGAGCAGATGTTGAAGGAATAGATGGGGCAATAATAACACATCCAGAAGTTTGGAAAGCATCAGGACATGTTGACAATTTTTCAGATGTATTTGTAACATGTAAAAAATGTAAAAAACCCGGAAAAGTTGACAAAAACGAATTAGGAAAAGTCAATTGTAATTGCGGAGGAGAATATGATGTTCAAACCGCAAAAGATTTTGAATTAATGTTTAAAACAAACATTGGAGAAGATGGCTTCGGGTACTTAAGACCAGAAACAGCACAAATGATTTTCACAAATTTCAAAGCAGTTTTTGAAGGAGCAAGAATGAAACTCCCCTGCGGAATTGCTCAAATAGGAAAATCCTTCAGAAACGAAATTGCACCAAGAAATTTTTTATTCAGATGCAGAGAATTTGAACAAATGGAAATGGAATATTTCATAAAACCAGGACAAAAATGCCCCCATGAAATTCCAGATATAGAAGTTTTAGTTTATTCTGAAAAAGATCAAAAAACAAACGAAGGACCAAAAAAAATGTCTCTAAAAGAAGCACATAAAAACAAAATAATCAAAAAAGATTGGCATGCATATTGGCTCGGACAAGGATTGCTTTGGTTTCAATCACTCGGAGCAAAATTAGATAATTTTAGAATAAGACAACATTACAAAGAAGAATTAGCCCACTACTCAACTGACACTTGGGACATAGAATATAACTTTCCTTTCGGATGGAAAGAACTACAGGGAATTGCAGATAGAGAAGACTACGATTTAAAACAACATGAAAAATTCTCAAAAGAGAATTTAAAAGTTTTCGACGAAGAAACAAAAGAAAAATTCTTGCCTCACGTAGTTTGTGAACCAAGTTTTGGAGTTGAAAGAGCATTATTAGTTTTCTTGTATGAAGCATATTCAGTTGGAGAAAAAGGAAAAATAATTTTAAAACTAAATCCAAAATTGGCCCCAATAAAAGCTGCAATATTCCCAATAGTTAAAAAACCAGAATTTGAAAACATTGCAGAAGAAATATTCAAAAAACTAAAAAAGAAATTCAATGTTATTTATGACAAATCCGGTTCAGTCGGAAGAAGATATGCAAGAAATGACGAAATCGGGACACCCTTCTGTATTACAATTGACGACGAAACACTTAACAACAAAACAGTTACAATAAGAGACAGAAATACAACAGAACAAAAAAGAGTAAAAATAGAAGCATTAAGATATATTCTAGACGACTTAATTGATGGAGAAATAAAATTTGAGGATTTATGATGAAATTTATAAAAATTGATAGTTCAGAAATGATAAACTATCTTAAAAAAAATCTGCCACAAATAAACGAAATAAAAAACAAGATCAATTACTTCGAAAAATTAAATGGTACATATTTGCAAATTAAAAATAATTTAATTCCCTTTCCACAATTATCTTTCATAAAATATCAAAAAGCAACAATAGACGATTCAGAAAACACGATAACTCCAAACATAAATTTTGAAAATGGTTATAGGTGTGAAGTATCAAAAAAAGGACTAATCGGAAAACTACATCAAAATATAGATATGGAAACAGACAAAATAAAAAAATTCCTTAGTGCAAAAATAAGATAATTCTTATAAACCCCTTCAATTTATTTTTAACATGAAATTTCAATTTTATTATGAAAAACTAATCAATTCGGATGAATACCAAAAATTCAAAAAAGAAAACCCAGATGCATATCCTTGCTCAGGATTCTTCGTTTTAGATAGGGAAAAAGACAACAACACAGTTCACTTTGATTTTTGGTTACCAAAACATAAAAAAATGTATTCTTTCAAAATGGATGGTCCAATAGAATTTGTAAATGTGGAAAATTTTGACACGCGACCTTTTGAAAAACTATCCATGAATTATGAATTTGATTTAAACGATTATGAAAAAATGATTTTAAAGGAAATTGAAAACCAAACAATCAAGGGAAAAATGAAAAAATTACTTTTTAGTCTGCAAAAATTAGAAGGAAAAGATTATCTTGTGACAACGGTTTTCTTGTCAAACATGGCTTTACTAAAAGTTCACATAGATATATCAGAAAACAAAATAACTCATTTTGAAAAAAAATCTTTCTTTGATATGTTAAAAATAATGAAAAAGAAAAAATAGTTTTTTACCTTCAAATATAATCTTATTCAATAATTCTAAAAACCCATCAATTAAAATTCTCAACATTAACTATCTTTTAAAATTTCTAGAACCACGTTCGAAATTTTAGTATATCAACTCTTTATGAAATAAAACCAACTTCCTTAACCAACTAAATTTTCCAAACAACTTTCAAATCCTTCTTTTCCCACCCAATCTTTTTTTCTCAACCAAATCATCATTCCCAATCTAGCTGGTTTAAACAAAAATTCTCCTTTCAAGGAATAAATATCCAACAAAATTTTCCTACTTTCATATTCACTAAAATCAAAACTTCTCAAATCTTTGTAAATTTGTTTTTTCTCATTTCTAATAATTTTGCAGGGCGAATAAAATTTCATTTTTTATCGGGACAACAAACTTTACAAGGTTCATAACCTCTAAGTTTGAAATATTTCTTGTCATCCTCTTCAACCAAATATTTTTTCTTAATAACTCCTGCAAATCTACAACTCCTCAAATGATATTTTTCGTTATATTTTGATCCAACATACTTAGATTTCTTCTCTCTAGTTCTTTCAACAGAAACTGGATGCAAAATTTCTTTTTCAACAATTTTTTCAACTGGTTTCTCAACAATTTTTTCAATAGGCTTTTCAATTATCCTATCTACTGGTTTCTCAACTTCTCTTACAACTTCCCTTTCGATAACACCTGGTTCAGGTAATTTGGTCAAATGCTTTCTTGGAACTAACAGAGCAAAAGCCACAATCAAATAAACAATAATAACTGCAATCATCAAAAAAGTAACTGCTCCTCCCTCTAAACCAAAAGAACCAATGGAACCAATTACAAATAAGGCAGCACCAATCCCAATTAAAAACGCTATTAAGATATTCATAGGTTCAATACCTCTTTCTTCAATAAACCCTTCTGACATAAAATAAACAAGAAATAATATTTTATTAAATTATCTTATTTAGCATTTCTCAAAAATAAGTGTGATTATAAAAATTCATAAGGATTTTCTTCAAAAGTTTCAAAAATAATATCTTTTTTTTCTTCCCTAACTTGTTTTTCCAATTTCGAACATAAATCACCCCTTCTCAATTTCATATTAGAAACTTTGTCCAAAGCCTTATTCAAAAAAAGATAATTCTCACAAATATAATCAACACAAGAAATATTTTTCCTAAAAATTTGATAAGCTTCTTTTTTAGAAAAACCCAAATTTTTTATTTTTCTATATGCTGTAATTATTTCTTTATTTAACATAATAAAAAAATAAAATATTCTTTAAATAAATTCCCATGCAAAAAAATATAAATGGAAACTATTTCATTTTCTAATGAAAACCTATTCAAATAGTGAACTAGAATATCTTTTAGACAATCCAGAAACATCCGAACAAAATTTAGATGAAGATTTATTAATAGAACAGCCCGACGGAACAAAAGCTTGTCTTAATTGGGAACTAAGAACCGGGGGATTCCAATTAAAAAAAACAAACTACGAAAAACTTTTAAATGAAATGACCAATGATGAACTACTAGAATCTGCATATAAAGAATTAAAAAAATACAGAAAAAATGGATAAATCAAAATTAACAGAAATTGTAAAAAAAGACAGATATAGGCCCAAACAATTAGCTTTTGATTCAAGAGTTTTTCTAACCAAAACTTGCAATGAAATAAAAAAAGATTTAGAAATGATAGAAGAATTGCAACAAAAAAATAAAATTCATTATTCTCATGAATATATAACATTAAAAAATAATTTAATGGAAGCTTATGAAAAATTCACTGATTATGTTTCAAGTCAATTAAAAAAGAAAGAAACTACTTCTGAACTATAAAATTAATCATCATCTCACTATTATGTATTGAAATAACTTTAAAACCAACAGACTCAAACAAAGAATGAACTTCTTCTTCATCAAATAAATAATAATATCTCTCTCCTTTATCTGTCCAACCAATCATTAATTCTTTTTCTCCCTTTCTTGTCTTACGAATAAATCTTTTAGATTTTGCATTCCAAACTCCAATATATGCCCGAGCACCCTTTTTCAAAACTCTAAACAACTCTTCAATCGCTTTTTTCCTAACCTCTTCTCCCTTAACACAATGCAAAGCAGAAACACAAATAGCATAATCAAAAAATCCATCAGAAAACGGAATTTTATCCATAGAAGAATGGATCCCTTCAAAATCAATTTTCAAATCTTTAGCTTTTTTTTCAGCCAAACTAATCATTTCAGAAGAAATATCTTGCAAATAATATTTTCCGCTCTTAATCTTTATTAAATGTCTCCCACTTCCTCCTCCTAAATCCAAAACATTTCCCCTACAATTTTCTAAAAACTTACGACTATTCTCAGAAGGAATTTTTTTGAATTCATTCCACTCTCCTGCAATCTTATCCCAAACTTTTTCCTGATTTTCCATAAAATAAAAGATAAAATGAAGGTTATAAGGTTTATGAAATAAAAGTCGCATCTTTATTAAATTAATCACATAAAATTATATAAAGAATAAACACCAACAATACGAGAATGGGAGAAAAAAAACTCAAATATGATTTCTATCTATTCGATAAAGACGATACTATTCTATTAGATAAATTTACAACCCATTACCATGGATTAGCTCCCGGAATGAAAGAACTTCTAAAAAAAATTCCAAAAGAAAAAAAAGCAATAATTACAGATAATGGATTACCAACAACTTGCTTCAAAGCATATGGAATATTAGATTATTTCAAAGAAGATTTATTTTTCAGTGGGGAAGAAGAAGTTTCAAAGATAATTGAAGATTCAAAACATTTTATTCCAAAAAAATATTTAAATGGAAAAATAATAAAATTTACTGGAAATAATTTACTAGATGAGGGCCACATAACTGAATACATAAATAAACCTTCAACTTATTTAATTGATAAATTCATAGAAAGAACAAAAGCCAACCCCAAAAAATGTGTTATGATTGGAAACTCTTGGGAAGATATACTCGCAGGTCAAAAAGCCGGAATGGACACAATCTATATGAATGGGACAGAAAAAGGAAACGAAAAAAATGTAGAAAATCTAAAATTAAAACCGACTTATACTATTCCAATAGGAGATACAAAATCTTTAGAAAAAATATTATTTGAATAATTTTATATAACAAAAAACCCCAATATTTCTATGAAAAAAATAAAAAAACCAACAAAAACAATTTCAGGAATAACTCCTGTAGCAGTTATGCTCCCTCCAAGAAAATGCAAGCATGGAAGTTGCATTTACTGCCCAAATTTAAATGTTCCACAAAGCTATACTCCAAAAAGTCCAGTTGTTCTAAGAGCTTCTTCACTAGACTATGATTCCTACAAGCAAGTAAGAGCAAGAATCAAAGCGTTCAAGGGTATGAATCATCCCACAGAAAAAATAGAATTAATAATTATGGGAGGAACTTTTTTAGAATATCCAAAAGAATTCCAATATGAATTTGTGAAAGGATTATATGATGGATTGAATGGAAAAAAATCAAAAACTCTAAAAGAAGCACAAAAGATAAATGAAACTGGAAGACACAGAGCAGTCGCACTTTGTATTGAAACTCGTCCAGATGTTTGTACGCAATTCATAAGTAGAATGCGAGAATGGGGAGTAACAAGAGTTGAATTGGGTGTTCAAATAATAGACGATGAAATCTACAAAAAAGTTAAAAGAGGGCATAAAGTAAAAGATGTTGTAACGGCAACAAAAACACTAAAAGAAGCGGGTTTCAAAATTGGTTATCACATAATGCCAGGACTCCCGGGAAGTTCAATAAAAAAAGATTTAAAATTATTCAAAAAAATATTCAAAGATCCAAAATTCAAACCCGACCAAGTAAAATTATATCCTTGTCAAGTTATGCCCGGTTCAGTTTTAGAAAAAATGTACTGGAAAGGAAAATACGAACCCTACACAAAAGAACAAACAGAAAAAGTTCTCTTAGAAATGATAAAAATAGTTCCAAGATATGCAAGAATAATGAGAGTAATGAGAGAAATTCCAACCGAATATTTAGTTGCAGGAACAAAAAGAATTGATTTAAGAAATGAAATAGAAAAAGAATTAAGAAAAAAGAAAACGAAACTAAAAGAAATTAGATATAGAGAAATTGGTTTTGCACTTCAAAGAGGAGAAGTAAATTTAGATTTAAAATTAAAAAAAACAAAATACAAAGCTTCAGAAGGAACAGAATATTTTTTGGAAATTGTAAACAAAAATGACATCCTCTTCGGGTTACTAAGACTAAGACTTTCAAAAGCAGAGGCAATGATAAGGGAAATCCATGTTTATGGCCAAAGTCTAAAATTAGGAGAAAAAGGACTCATTTCCCAACACAAAGGAATAGGGAAACAATTAATCCAAGAATCAGAAAAGATTGCTTTGAAAAACAAATATAAAAAAATTAAAGTTATCAGTGGAATTGGTGTCCGAGAATACTACAAAAAATTAGGTTATGATTTAGAAGAAACTTATATGGTTAAACTTTTATAATCATCTTCCTTTCCTCAACCATGAAAAAATCTGTAAAAAGAGGATTAGGTTTTGGAATCACGTCAGGAATAATCACAACATTAGGTTTAATGACAGGATTGTTTTCCGGAACACATTCAAAATTAGCAGTTTTAGGAGGAATAATAACAATCGCAATTGCTGATGCATTTTCAGACGCTTTTGGAATTCACATTTCAGAAGAATCAGCAGGAAACTCTAAAAAAAATGTCATGAGAAGCACAATTTCTGCATTCTCAACAAAATTTTTAACAGCATTAATTTTCATAATACCAATTATTTTAACAGATTTAAACAAAGCAATAATAATAAACGTAATTTTGGGATTAATTCTTTTATCAATCTTCACTTATCTAGTATCAAAAAACAACGGACAAAAACCAATCAACCACATATTCGAACACTTATTCATAGCAATAATTGTAATCATAATAACTTATTTTGTTGGAGTAGGAATAAATAAATTATTTGTTTAAAAACAAAAAAGCCTAAACCTTAATTTCCCCTTCCTGCCAATCCTTTAAAATATCCCTTGCAGCTTGATCTTCATTAACTTCTCCACCTTTTTTCAAAAAACCTCTTTCCCTTCCAACAAATTCAATTAATTCTTCAGAATCCTCGCAATCACTTCCATAAAACTTATTCAAAACCTCTCCGTATTTCTTCATCAAACCATGAACTACCATCTCCGGTTCTTTAACTTGTGTCCAACTTTTTCCTCCAGCCAAAGTATGATGCGCAATTTTTTCTTTGTCCACTTCAGAATATTGATCTTCCGGAATAACCCCCGGAGAATCAATTAAAACAATATCTTCGGACAACCTAATTTTTTGTATATTTCTAGTAAAACCCGCTTCCGCCCCAACACCTGCAGCACTTTTCCCAGATAAAATATTCAAAAGAGAACTCTTTCCAGTATTAGGATAACCAATAACTCCAACTTTAATTTTATTTCCTTCACCAACAACAACTTTGTCTTTCAAAATTTCCCTTCTCTCCTTTTTTTCAATTGTTCCAGCAATCCTTTTAACCAAATCTCTCAAATTTCTAATACCTTTTCTTTTTGTGCAAGAAACAATTGCATGAGGAAATACTTCTTTTTTTATTTCATTCAATCTTGCAGGTTTAACCAAATCAGATTTATTCAAAACATAAATTATTTTCTTCTCTTGTTTCTCCACTTCTTTTTCCAATTCTTTATTTCTAGTCTCATCAACAAACCTAGCATCCAAAACTTCCAAAATAATATCAGAAGTATTCACTATGTTTTTTGCAACCTCGGGATATTTGACCCTTTGCTTTCTAATTTTTTCTATATGTCTCGTCCTATGGGACGAATATGTATATTGAACCATAAAAGAAAAAAGAGTTTTAGGTTTAATAGTCTTTTTGATGAAAAATTTATTCTTATACAACTTTGTTGAAAAGGTCCCTAGCAATAATAACAATTAACATTCAATTAATTAGCTATCTGGGGAACACTGTGTTTCAATTGGTTGGCTGGGGCCATGGATGGAAGATTTTCAACAAAGTCTTTTACAATTTATTTATCCAATATCAATTAATTTCAACCCATGTCTCACAATCAAACAAAAAATAAATTTCTTGTAAGATCCAAAAATAAACCTATATGCTCTATAATAGTATAATTTTTTTAATATATATCCAAAAATAAAGTTGTAACGAAAAAATAATCACGATAGCTTTATATATTACAGGTTACTATTTTCGGCAATAACAATTAAATGACAACAAAATTAAAGAAAAGTTTATAAAAAACATAAAAAAATGACAAAAATCGGAATAATCCATTATCTTTGGAATGAAAGTTCTAGCGGAGTAAATACTGTAATAAACAATAACCTCGAAGGGCTTTTAGAACTTTATCCAGATTTAGAACCAGTATTTATTTCGGATAGAGATTCAGAAAAAACTTTCTCCAAATATGAAAAAAGAAATGTAAAAATGAATGGAGAATTTGCAAAAAATTTAATGGATAAAACAAGAGATTTAGATGCAGTCATAATTGAAAACCCCTTCAGAAATTTAGAAGAATTTCCAATTGCCCCACAAGAATACAAAAAATTTGTAGAAAATTTCCCTGGACAAGTAGTTTACAGACACCATGATGTTGATTTGAATTTAAAAAATGTTAACCCCTTATCAAAAAACATAAAACATACAACTTTAGTTGAACCCACAAAAAAACAATTAGAAAAAGAATATGGAATAAATGTAGATATTTTAAAAAACTCAGTAATTTGTGAAAATTTTTATAAAAATAATCAAAAAAAAGACAATGAATTAAGAGAAAATTTGGAAAAATTAGGTATGGTTTTACCAAACGAAAAAATAATTGCAGTTCCAAATAGAATCGTAGATAGAAAAAACATAGAAGAATCTTTAATGATTACAAAATTATTAAATGAATCAACTGACGATAAATATCGACTTCTTGTAACAACAAGTATAAAGAAAAACGAACCCAATAACTTTTTTCAAATTCAATATCAAAAAAACTTGGAAGCTTTAGCAAAAAAACACAAAATCCCTTCAACTCTTGGAGAAATTTCTGAAGTAATAGATGGGGAAAACCTAAACATTGGAAACTTATACCACATAGCAGATTTAGCATTATCAACAAGCGTAAAAGAAGGGTTCGGATACATGTTTGTAGAACCATGGATTTCAGAAACAGCATTGATAGGCAGACATATTGAACATGTAATTCCAGATTTTAACAAAAATGGCCTAGATTTAAGACATTTGTACGACGAAGACATACTAGTGGATGGCCCAATATACAAAAAAAGAATAAAAAATTTAGATCAAATCCTTTCCGATAAAAAATTAATGTGTGAAACAATAGATAAATTGCAAATAAATGAAAGAAGAAATTATGCTAAAAACGTTTTAGAACAAAACAAAGAAGCAGTAGAAAAAAATTATAACCATGTAAAAATAGCTGACGAACTTGCAAGTTATTTAAAATTAAACAAACAAAAAAGAGCCGCATAAATTGAATCACAACATTTTAGGTTTTGAAAGGAGAAACAGTGGAGCATTTGAACATTCTTGGCAACTATTTAGAAATTTAAAAAATAATCAAATCAAAACAAGTTATTTTTCTCATTGGTGGAATTCAAAAATAAATGAACTTTTTTTAAATAAAACAAAAAAAGAAATTGATTGGAAAACAATTGAAAATAGGGAAGCAATCTTTCATTTGCAATCTCACACTTGGGAAAATGAAGGATTACTTGAAAAAATTTCAAAAAATCCTTCTTCAAAAATAATTTATAATTTGCATGCAATCATTCCTTATTTTTATATGAGTCAAAAAGAAAAAGAATTATTTTTAGAAAAAAAACTTCCAGAAGAAAAATATTTAGAAATTCTCAATACAAAATTAAATCAAAGAGAAAAATCCCAATTAAATGCAATGAATAAAGTAGATTATTTATTCACAATCTCAAAAAACCACAAAAAAGTTTTAGAAATAATGGAAATAAAAAAACCCATACATGTTTTTGAAAATGTAGTTGATTCAGAATTAGAAAACCAAAATATTTTAAATAAATCAAAAAAGAAAGGTTTAGATTTAAAAGAAAAAATAAATTCTGAAAACATAATTTTATACTGCGGAAATTTTTATAAGAAAAAAGGTTCTATTCCATTAGTTGAAGCATTCGATGAAATAAAAAAATACAACAAAGATTCAAAACTAATTTTATTGGGAAACGATAGAAAAATCGAAAATTCAAAAAATATAAAAGATATAATTTCAATACCATGGATTAATAAAACCACAGAAGAAGAAAAAACAGAATTTTACAAATATTATTATCTTGCAAATGTTTTAATTCAACCAATGGTTACCGAAGAATTATATTCAAAATCAGTAATAGATGCAATGTACCTTGAATTACCCACAATAACTTGTAAAAGCCCTTATTCAATTGGCTCTTCAAAAAATAAAGAAGAAATTTTTAATTCCTACATTAAACTAAAAACAGACAAGAATGAAACCGAAGAAATAATAAAAAAAGCAAAAGAAAAAGTAACAAAAGAAAATACTTGGGATTCTTACATACAAAGAATTAAGGGGATAATAAAATAAATTATCAAAACAGAATACAAAGGTATTTAAACTCAAAGTTATTATAATAAATATCTAACTTCGGTTAGACGCTTGACTTCGGTTAAGCTTGAGGGTAGGAATTTCGGTTTCTTCCCTCATTTTTTTTAAAATTTAGGTTTCTCAGATTTTTTTAATCCTTCTTTGCCAATTTTTTTCCTAACAACAATTTTCAAATCTTTTTTTGGTTTCTCAATTTTCTTAAAATAAATTAAATCTTTCAAATTAAACCTCAAATTACAAGCTTCCTCGGTTCTCAACCCAAACTCTCTTTCATCCAAAGAAACAATTTCCCCTCCATATTCAATTTCCCTTCCAAAAACATTAACTTTCAAAAAATAATATTTTCCTTTCTCAATTTTCTTTTTCATCAGAATCAATTTCACCCGCTTTCTTTTTTACTTTTTCTTGTTCTTCATTTTCTTTTGAAAAAAATTCTTTAAATTGATCCCGCATAAAATCCCAATGCAAAATCAAATGAACAAACATCAAAATAATCATCCCCAAACCAAAAATACTATGCCAAGGTAACCAACTACCCTTTCCTGTGCCCATAAAAGAAATATTTCTACCAACCCCTGGTTCCCCCGAAGTAAATCCAAACATCAAAACCAATCCAGTAACAGAAACAAAAATCAAACACAAAATCAAAAGGACATCAATAACATAATTAGCTTTCCACCTCTTCATATAATAAACAATAAAATAAATATTATAAATCTTTTTATGAATGGATTTTTGTTGAATAAAAACGCCCCGACCGA
>CAYQDG010000002.1:46057-50681 GCA_964416245.1 Candidatus Woesearchaeota archaeon | reverse complement strand
GAATTGGAAAAATTATTGGATGAACATAACGAGCCAACTTCTGATTGAAACTAACTACCCAAAATGTCTAATTAATTAGGCATTTTGAGTTAGAATAGAATAGTAAGTCTATTTATCCTATTCTCCACATAAGTTAATTAATTTGAGATTTATTCAATTTCTGATGCATGGACTTTTGTTGAAGCTAGAGAGAGAATTAAAATTGAGGAATTATTCTAGGAAAACTATAAAATCATATATTTATGGAGTAAACAATTTTTTAGAATTTTCTAAAAAAAGAGGATTAAATGAAAATGTAGCTGAAGATTATGTTTTTTTGCAATTGAAAAATAAAAAGAATCCTTCTTCTGTTTGTCAAATTGTTGCAATATTAAAATTCTTTTTTGAAAATGTTTTACATGAAAAAATTGATTTGATTAAACCCAAGAAAAATAAAACTCTTCCAGATATTTTAACTATTGAAGAGATTAGGAAATTGGTTAAGGTAACAAAAAATCCAAAGCATAAATTAATTATTAAAATAATTTATGGAACTGGTCTTCGTGTTAGTGAAATTGTTAATTTAAAAAAATCAGAAATTAATTTTGAAGAGAATTTAATTAAAATAAAATTGGGGAAAGGGAAGAAAGATAGATTTGTTAAACTGCCTTCTTCGATAATTGAAGAATTGGAACATTTTTCTAAATTAGGAAATTCTAAATATTTATTTGAATCGCAAAGGGGAGGAAAATTAACAATTAAAAGTATTCAGGCAATTTTGAAAAATGCGCAGATTAAATCTAAAATAAAAAAAAGAGTTTATCCTCATTTACTTAGACACTCTTATGCTACGCATTTGTTGGAAAGTGGAACTGATTTAAGGATTATTCAAAAATTACTTGGGCATTCTTCTATTAAAACAACTCAAATCTATACTCAAATATCACAAGCATCTATAAAAAATGTAAAAAGCCCTTTGGACAACATCTAAAATGAAACAGGAAAAAATTCTTCTGATTTTATTAATTGTTTTAATTTTTACATTGAATTATAATCTTATTGATTCTTTTTTAATTAAAACTTTTGAAGATTATGAGATTGGAATTGTTGAAAGAGTTGTCGATGGAGACACTGTTATTATTAATGGAACTTCAACGAGATTATTAGGGATTAATTCTCCTGAAAAAGGAGAAATTGGTTATTTAGAAGCAAAAAAATTTTTGGAGAAAAACATATTGAATGAAAGTGTTAAAATTTATTTTGGCAAAGACAAAACTGATAGGTATGGGCGAAAGTTAGGATATATTTTTTTGAACTCTAAAAATATTAATTTGGAAAGTGTTCGGAGAGGCTACTCTAATTATTATTTTCCTTCTGGGAAAGATGAATATTACTATAAATTTGTAGAAGCCTGGAGTGAATGTTTAGATGAAAATGTTAGGCTATGTGAAAAAAGTTTAGATGGATGTGTTGTTTTAGAGGATTGGAATATAAAAAATCAAATTGTTGTTTTGAAAAATATTTGTAATCAAAATATTAATTTGGCTGGTTGGTCTGTCAAAGATGAAGGAAGGAAAAAATATGTTTTTAATTATTTTATTTTAGAAAAATTTGAAGAAATAGAGTTGAGAACAGAAGACTGGGAAGAAAATTATGTTTGGACTTCTTCAGGAGATTCAATATTTGTGAGAGATTCAAAAAATAAGTTGGTTATTTTTGATAGTTATTGAAGATAATAATTGTTATAAATAAACAATTTCTTGATTTTTTATGGATAAAGATAAATTTAGAAATTGGAACAAAGAAGTTTTTGAATGGAAAAAGAAAAAAATTGATTTTGTAAAAAAACTCGAAAATATTCCTCCTCTGAAAAAGAAAAAATATTTTGAAAAATTTAAAGGTTTTAATCGAATATATGAAAATTATTTTCAATTATGCAATGATTTGTTTGCGACAGAAGAAAGCATAAATCATTTCTATAGAAAAGGGGATTCAATAAATGCAAAAGAGATGGAAAGAGAACTGGATGAATTGATTGGAATGGTCGGAGAAACTGCAGAGGATTTTTTATTTGTTCAACAAGATATTGAACACATAACATATAATTTTGATATTGCTGACTATCTAAATAAAGAAAGGATAGGATTTTCAAAAAACTTCTATTTTGATATATCGCGTTGACAATATAAATATTAATAAATATCTTTTTTGTAATTTTTTTATGGCTATTGAAAAAAATTTAGATTTAAAAAAAATCAAAGAATTTAATTCATTGAATGGAAAAATGAAAAAATTTTATGAAACAAAAAATAAAATTAAAGAAGAATTTAGAGCATTTAATTTGTCTTACAAAGATAAAGAATCTATAGAAAATAATTTTCTAGAAATTTGTCAACTGAACAAGAAAAGATGTCAATTATATGGAAAATATTGGGAAGGAAAGCATGATAAAAATATTTTGTCGCATGAATTGAATTTAATTGGAGAAGAAATTGAAAAGACTCAAGGAGAATTTTATGAGTTATCTAGTTATTTTGTAAAAAATAATTTTAAAACAAGTTTGTGCAAAAATTAAAATGAGCGATTATAAAAAATTTGAAGATAAATTTTCTGAACAAGGACAAAAAGAATTTTATTCAAAAATGAAAAAAATGAAAAATCATTTAGAAAATATTTCTAACTCGGAAACCAAAAAAAATATAGAAAAAAATATTTCTGAAATTATTTCAAGTTATGAAAACATGAAAACATATTATTTTGAATGTTTAGAACATGACAAAAAAATAGAAGAACTTAAAGAAAAGAATAGAGATTTAGCTCAAAAAATTTTTAATGGAAAAATTCAATATTTGAAAAAAACAGGATTTATGTATAGAGACGGATTTGATGAAAAATTTGGATTATCAAACAATTAGCTAATATATAACCTGTGCAAAATTTTGGATAATTATAGAAAAATTTTATTCTAAAAAAATTGATAGAAATTTTAAAAAAATTATTTTTTATAATTCTGGCTGGTTCCGAGGGATTCTTCCCTTGAAATACAAGTGAAAGGAGGTAATTTGAAATGAATAAAAAAATTTTGAGCTTAATGGTTTTTGGTTTTGTTCTTTTTGGAGCTGCATTTGCAAGTGCACAACCAACTGAAGAGACAATTTTTTCTGTGAATGTTTTAGAAACTGAGATTAGTATTTCTGTTCCAGATAGGATTGTTTTTAATGATATTGCAGCAGGATATTTATCAGAAGATCAAGGATTCGAATTAATAAATTCTGGGACAACAGATATACGAGTAACTCCAAGTTTAAATGAAAGCTATAATGGAGCAATTTTCAAAAATTTGAAATTTGATACAGTTAAAACAAATCCAGAAATGACAAGAATTGGAGTTTTCAACGTGGAAGTTTCAAGGCCCAATATTCCTGGAGGAGAAAAAAATCAACAGATGTATGCTTGGCTTGATTTGACTCAATATTCAGAAGAAATCAACAAAACAATGGAAAACCACGAAGCTACAGTTCTTTTTACTGCAACTCAACAATAAAATGGTTTCTAAAAATTTATTTTTTATTTTTTTTATTTTTTTTATTTATTCCATAAATGCAGCGACATTGTCAATTTCTCCTCCTCAATTAAATTTTGAAGGAGAAGTAGGAGAGGAACTTTGTAATAAAATAAGAATAAAAGTTAATGGGACTGAGAATGTGACTGGAAAAATAAAATGGGCGAAAGAAGGATATTCTAAAAGAATTTTACATGAACATAATTTGGATTCGGAAGAATTAAATTTGAAAGTTAAATTTCTTAAAAAATTGACAATTGAAAAAAGTGAAGAAATAGAAATTTGTTTAAGAGGAAAAAACACAGGAAATTATCATGGAGTTTTGTTATATAGAATTCAGGGTAAACCTTTACAAATTGGAATCTGGACAAATGTTAGTTTAGAAGGAAAAGATTTTATAAAAATGACTGGAAATTTTATTAATGCCGAAGACAAAGAACCCAATCTATTACTTTTTCCAACAATCCTTTTAGTAGTTTTCTTTGCTTTGTTATTTTGGTATAAGAAAAAAATTAGTTAATCTTATATAGTGAAATTACTCAATATTTTTGTAGGCTTGGTCGGAAAGCTAGCCCCTTTCCTTCGTACAACTGGGCTTTAAGGTAGACGACGAGCAGGTGTGATAAAGGACTAATCGAGTCTTCATGAATCTGTTGACGCTTTGTCCGCTTTGATCCAGAGTTTGCGAATCGGGTCAGGAGGGGGAACCCTAGCAGCCCTAAACAAATTTTTGGGTGCTTAGCGGGTTGCAAAGAAGAGGTTTTGTGGAGGTAGCTCGCTTAGAAATTTTGAGCTAACTGCTCTGCCTACAATTTTATTAGAGGTGAAAATGTTAAATAAAAAAGCACAATTCTACTTGGTCTCAATCATGATTGTAATTTCAATATTTTTAGGTTTTGCAACAGTTGCAAACTATAGCAAAAGAACAGAAATTTTTAGTTTGAATGATTTATCTCAAGAACTAAAAATAGAAAAAAGATATTTATTTGATTATCTTTCAATGCATCCTTCAACTGATGAAGAAGAATTATCAATCTTTACTAATTTTTCAAAAGATTACATTGCAAAAATTGGAGAAGATAA
>CAYQDG010000002.1:17323-45957 GCA_964416245.1 Candidatus Woesearchaeota archaeon | reverse complement strand
AAAAACAAAAAAGCGGTGAGTGCAATGATTGGTTATGTTTTATTAATTACATTCGGAATCATAATGGGCGTTATTGTTTACAATTATTTGAAGACTTATGTACCAAAAGATCCCCTTGATTGTCCAACAGGTGTTTCAATTGTTCTTCAAGATTATAGTTGTTCAGGCAATCAATTAAATATAAGTTTGAAAAATAATGGTAAATTTAATTATGCAGGTTTTTTTATTCATGCATCTAATAATACTGATCAAAAAATTGCAACAATTGATATGACACAATATCTATTAGACATCCCTGAAAATGGAATAAAATATCAAAATTCTGTTCTTTTGGTTCTTGGATCAGAAAACACTATTCAACCTGGAATGAATCCTCAATTTATTTTTCAAGATATTCCAAATAATGTTGAATTAATTGAAATTATTCCGGCAAGATTTCAAGAACAAGATGAAAAAATGAGATTTGTAACTTGTAGTTCTGGAAAAATTTCAGAAAAAATAAATTGTTAATTTGTAACTAAATTTAAAAATGGTGAAATATTAAAAACAATATGAAAGGAAAAAGAGGATTGTCTCCAGTTATTGCAACCGTTTTATTAATTGCTATTGTTATCGTTATAGGACTGATAGTATTTTTGTGGTTTAGAGGAATAACAGAAGAAGCAATAACTAAGTTTGATGGAAGAAATATTAAATTATTCTGTGATGAAGTTAAAATGGAGGCAGAATATTCTGGAGGATATGTTTATATATCAAATTCTGGAAATGTTCCTATTTATCGTGTTAAAGCAAAAATTACTTCCGATGGATCTTATTCTACAGAAATATTAGAAGAAAACTGGCCTGAAACTGGATTACTTCAAGGAGGAACATATGCAGGACAAGTTGATTCTGGAGATGAACTCTTGTTAATTCCTGTCTTAGTTGGTGAAACTGCTGAAGAGAAAAAAGAAGCATATACTTGTGAAGAAAGACATGGAGTTTATGCATCGATTAATTAAAATGAAAAATAAAAAGGGGCTTTCCCAAGTTGTATCTGCAGTAATTTTAATATTATTAACTGTCGCAATTGTTGCAGGAGTTTGGGCAACCGTTCAAAATTTAGTAGAAGACAGATTAGACAGAACTGGTGCTTGTTATGGGCTTTTTGAAAAAATAACAATAAACAATAAATATACTTGTTATGATTTAGCTAATTCTAGAATGCAAGTTTCAATTTCTATTGGAGAGGTTGATGTTGAATCCTTATTAATTTCAATTTCCTCAGAATCAGATTCCAAAACTTTTGAATTAACTAATAAATCTGAGGTATTAGAAGGAATAACAAAGTATCCTTCAAACGAGACAGGAGTTAGCTTACCTTCAAAAGAAGGAGGTAAAACTTATTATGTTACAAACATTGAAAACGTTCCAGAAAAAATAGAAATCGCTCCAAAAGTTAGTGGATACCGATGTGACGTTGTTGATTCCCTCCCAAACATTGACATTTGTAATTAATACATTAACTATTTAAATTAAGAATTTCTTTTAAGATAGAGGTGATTTTTGTGAAAAAAAGAGGGCAAGTTTGGATTGAAACGGTTACATATACCTTAGTTGCTTTTGTATTAATTGGACTTGTCTTGTCATTTGTTAAACCAAAGGTTGAAGAGTTGCAAGATCAAGCAGCAATAGACCAATCAATTACCATAATTAAACAAATAGATTCTGTTATTTCTGAAATAGATGATCAAGGAGTTGGAAATAAAAGAAAAATTGAAATGAGTATAAAAAGGGGCAATGTCAAAATTAATTCTGAAAATAATTCTATTGAATTTTCTTTGGAGGGAAACCATTTATACAGCCAACCCGGAACAGTAATCCAGGAAGGGGGCCTTGAAATTTTAACTGAAGAAAAAGGAAAATTTTATTTAGTTACAATTAAAAAAAATTATTTTGATGAGTACAATATTACCTATTTTGAAAAAAAAGAAAATAAAATCTTATCAAAATCTCCAACTCCCCACATATTATACATAACAAACAAGGGGGCAGAGATAGGTCAAAATTTAAATATTGACTTTCAATTGGGATAATGGCAAAAAAAATAGGAATATTGGATTACCCGCAAGTTGCAATTGATTTTACCCCTAGAATTCCTCCACTAAAAAAAGTCCAAGATAAAACAAAAATAGATGTCAGATATTGTTTAATTTCTCCTTTTACTTATGTTCACATTTATTGGGATCCAAAAGAATATGAAATTGTCTATGAAATTGAAGAGCCTCTTTTATCAAAAGAAGAAGAAAAATACAAAGAACAAATTGTTTCAGCTATGAGGAGTATGATTAATTTTAAAGAGATAATTGGGCAGGGAAATGAAACTTTATTTGAATACATTGATAGAAGATTGAAATTATTGGCTATTGAATTAGGAATAAATCTGAGTTATGAATCTTACAAAAAAATTTATTATTATTTGTGCAGGGATTTCATTGGATTCAATGAAGCAGAACCTCTTTTAAGAGATTATTTTGTTGAAGATATAGAATGTAATGGAGCAAACACTCCCATATATATTGTTCACAGAGTTTTTAGAAATTTGAAAACAAACTTGATTTTTAGAAGCAATGAAAAATTAGAAAGTTTTGTAGAAAAATTGGCCCAAAGGTGTGGAAAATATATTTCTTATGCAAAACCAATTTTGGACGGTTCTCTTCCAGACGGATCCAGGGTTAATGCCACCTATACAAAAGATATAACAAGTAGGGGGCCAACATTCACTATCCGTAAATTTACTAAGACTCCTTGGACTCCTCCTCAACTTATTAGTTTCAATACAATGAGTCCAGAAATGCTTGCATATTTGTGGATGTTAGTTGAATACAAAATGAATTTATTGGTTGTAGGGGGAACAGCTTCGGGTAAAACAACTTTATTGAATGCTATAGCTTTCTTTATTCCGCCTGAGTCCAGAGTTGTTACTATTGAAGATACTCGTGAATTAAATTTGCCCAGAGATAACTGGTTACCAAGTGTTTCTCGTTCTGCAACAGGTGTTGGAAAAATGGGAGAAATAGATTTATATGATTTATTAAAAGCTTCTTTTAGGCAGAACCCAGATTATGTGATTGTGGGAGAAGTTAGAGGAAAAGAAGCCTCTGTTTTGTTTCAAGGAATGGCATCAGGACATTCTTCAATTGCTACAATTCACGCAGATTCTATAGAAACAGTTATTAAAAGACTGGAAACTCCTCCAATTGAATTATCTCCTTCTCTTTTGAATGTTCTTGATAGTATGTGTATTATGACTCATGCAATTGTAAATAATCAAGAAACAAGAAAATTAAGAGAAATTGTGGAAATTGTCAATGTTGATTCCGAAGGAATTGCACTTACAAACACTCCATTTAAGTGGAATGCGACTGAAGATAGATTTTATTTTAAAAAAGGAAGTAAGCTTTTTAAAAAAATACAAGAAAGATATGGTGAAACTCAAGAAGAACTTGCTCAAGAATTCAGAAGAAGAGCTGAATTATTGTATAAAATGTTTCAACAGAAGATATTCAAGTTTACTCAAGTTCAAGAAATCATAAATGAATATTACAAAAAACCTGAAAGTATTTTAAGAAAATTTAATATTGCATAATTAAAAAATGAAAGAAGAAAATATATTATTTGTAAAACAGTTATTGAATTCTTTGAATGACAAATTAAAAGAATTGAATAAAGCAAAGGAAGACAACGAACCAAAAAAGTTTAGCGATTTGAAAAAAGAAACAATAAAAATAAATAACCAAATTGGAAACTTAATCAAATGATTTCAAAAGAAGATAAATTCAAAACTTTGGAAAGAATCATTCAAGAACAAAAAAAAACCATTGGAGAAATTGAAAAATTAAAAAATGATTTAGAAGTTTCTCTAGAAGAAGAAAAAATATTAATTAATTCTCAAATAAAAAAACTTGAAGAAAATTTGAAAAGGTTGAATGAAAAATTTAGGAAAAAACTAAAAGATTTTGTATTTTCTCAAGAAGGGGAAGAATTAGAAGAAGAAGAAGAAAAAAGTGAAGATGATTTGCTGGCAGAAAAAAGAATGAAAAGTATTGGAGGTCAAACTTATTCTATGAAAGAAATTTTGCCCAAAGAATTAGAAAAAGAAACTTTAAGAAAATTGAAAAAAGCAGAAGAGAAAAAGAAAGAAAAAAAGGAAGTTAAAAAAACATCCAATTATTCTAAAATTTCAAGTTTACTTTTTTCAAATATTTCAAGAAAATTATTGGGAAAAGATTCTTTTAAATCTATGGAAAATCAATTGATTAAAGCTAACTTGGATTTTACTCCCGTGGGTTATGTTTCCGTTATTTTAATGACTACTTTACTTTCGGGTATTGTTGCTGCATTTTTATTTTTGTTTTTTCTTTTCTTTAATTTCGGTGCGATGATTCCTATAATTACTCGTGCAACAGAGAGTGTTGATGTTCGATTTTTTAAAGTTTTTTGGATTTTATTTGTAGTTCCAATTGGTACTTTTTTTACAATGTATGTTTATCCATCACTTGAAAAAAAAGCAGCTGAATTTAATATTGATACAGAATTACCTTTTGCTACCATACACATGTCGGCAATTTCTGGATCCATGATTAATCCAATAAAAATTTTTGAAATTATTATTTCGACAAAAGAATATCCTGCTCTAGAAAAAGAATTTAAAAAAATGATTAATGAAATTAATTTGTATGGTTATGACTTAGTTAGTGCAATGAAAAATACTTCAAAAAACAGTCCCAGCAAAAAATTATCTGAATTATTAAATGGGTTAGTTACAACAATTAACTCTGGAGGTGATTTACCTAAGTTTTTTGAAAAAAGAGCTGAAACTCTTTTATTCAACCATAGATTAGAACAACAAAAAGCTGCAAAAGCAGCAGAAACTTTCATGGATATTTACATTAGTTTAGTTATTGCTGCTCCAATGATTTTAATGCTTTTGATGATGATTATGAAAATTAGTGGGTTAGGAATTGCTATGAGTATTATGTCTATTGCTTTAATGATTATATTGGGAGTAGTTATTATAAATATTATCTTCCTAACATTTTTACAAATAAAGAGGAATAAATAATGGGAATTGAATTAAAAGATAAAGATTTAATTGGAGCGGGAATTGCATTGGCATTAATTGCAGTTTCATATTTTGTTTTCGATAGAGAAAACTTTCCAATTTTTGCAGGAGTCGGAATTTTGATTGGGGTTTTACCGATAATTCTTAGAATAAATAGAGAAAACACCATTGAAGAAGAAAAAGAAGAAATGTTTTTAGAATTTGCAAGAAACCTTGTTGAAAGTGTAAAGACTGGAACTCCAATTAGTAAAAGTATAATTAATATGGCTGAAAAGAACTATGGGCATCTAACAATCCATGTAAAAAAATTAGCAAACCAAATCTCCATAGGAATTCCTTTGAACAAAGCATTAAGATTTTTTGCAGATGATGTTAATAATAATTCTATTTCAAGAGCCTTGACTTTGATTGGTCAGGCAGAAAGAGCAGGGGGAGACATCGGAGAAATACTTGAATCTGTTGCTGGAGCTGTTAATATGGCAGATAAATTAAAGAAAGAAAGGAAAGCTTCAATTTCAACATTGGTTGTTCAGGGTTACATTATATTTTTAGTTTTCATAGTTATAATTCTAATTATGCAATTCCAAATTATTCCAATGGTTTCTGGAATGGGAGATATTGGGGGAAGTTTAGGATTTGGGGGGGGAGGCCTAGGGAGCGGAGGAGGAGCAGAAGTTGAACAAGAACAAATTTCAAATGCTTTTTTATATTTAATTTTAGTTCAGGGATTTTTTACAGGATTAACTATTGGTAAATTAGCTGAAGGAAATGTTAAAGCAGGAGTTAAACATTCTTTTGCATTGATGGTTTTATCTTTTATGATTTCCACAATAGCAAATGTAATTTTTGGTTAAAATGAAAAATAAAAAAGGTTCGCATGTTGGAATGGTTTTGTCTTTTACATTGTTTATTATTTTTTTAATTTTTGTTTATACAATAGTAGGTTCACCCATTAAAACTAGAAGAGAAAATGAAAATATTTTCCAAGATATTCAAGAAAAAATTTTAGATGATGTTTCAGAAGAAATTTATGTGACAAGAATTTCGAATTTTGAATTACTAACTGGGGAAGACTGTTATGAAATTTCTAATCCTGAGAACGATTTTTCTGAAATTAATTCAATTGTTATTGGACAAGAATTAGATGAAGAAATAGGTTCTACGATTGAAGGAGATTTAACAAAAATTAACCCTTCCATGGGGTTTATTAAAATATATTATTCCGAAACTTCTTTTGAAAATACTGAAGAATTTAATGGTACAAATTGTAAATTAATTGGGGTAGATAGTATTTTTAAAGAGGAACGTATTTTAGAAAAAAAAATTATTTCTTTGATTGAAAAGATGGCTAACAATTATAGTTTGTTGAAAGAAGAATTTGGGATAGGAGGAAATGTAGATTTTCATTTAGAATTTAATTATGAAAACGAAACAAAAATAGGGAGTTCAGAATTTAATGAAGAATTGAAAAGGGAAGTTTTTGCAAGGAGTTTTTATATTAGTTATTTGGATAGTCATGCGAGAGAAAAAACCGGGAGGTTTCTTATTAGAGTATGGTAAAAAATAAAAAAGGATGGATAAAAATTGCAGAAGCTTTTTTGGCTATTTTATTATTAACAACTGTTTTGTTGATTATTATAACTGGTCAAGATGTTAAAGAAGAAAAGGGAAAAATAATGAATCAAATGCAAGGAGATTTTTTGAGAAGAATTCAACTTAATGAAGAGTATAGGGAAGATATTTTGATGACTGAAGAAGAAACATTACCTGTAAATTCTAGTGATGGGTTTTGGCTTAGCGACTTAAATCACCTAATTCACGAAGAATTTGAAGATAGTTGTTTTTTGAATATTTGTTTACCAGAAGATCCTTGTGAAGTTGAAATCGAAGGAAATTATGAAGTTTATACAAAAGATATTTTGATAACTTGCAACAAACATATATATTCTCCTAAAAAAGTTAAATTTGTTTGTTATGAGTGAAATATAAAAAGATGAAACAATTTTATTGACTATGAAATACCAATTTATTGAACACACAGCAGACGTTGAATTTGAAGCTCAAGGAAAGTCATTAGAAGAAGTTTTTTCAAATTGCCTTTATGCTTTTGTTGAATCCATTTCAAAAAATAAAATTTTAGAGAAAAAAATAAAAAAATTTGAAATTAAAGGAAATGACTTAGAAAATTTGTTATACAATTTTTTGGAAGAATTTTTAATCCTGTTTGATTCTGAAAATTTTATTTTATCTAAAATATTAAAAATTGAGATAGATGAAAAAAATTTTAAGTTGAAATGTGAATTTTCTGGTGATGATGCTAAAAATTATGAAATTGTGTCGCATGTTAAAGCTGTGACTTATAATTCAATGTTTGTTAAAAAAGAAAAAGATAAATGGACTGCACATGTGGTTTTAGATGTTTAATCAATAAAAAAATTATCACAAATTTTCTCTATTTTTCTTGATATAAAATAACTCATTTTATTTCTATTATAAATTTCATTTCCAATTTCATTCTTTACGTAAATTTTTATTGCATCGGCCGCATTTGTTACTGCAAAATATTGAACTTCGGATAATGAAGAAAGTTTTTTTATTTTATTTTTCAAATTTTTTGGAAAAAATCCAAAAGACAAAATAGTTGATTCGATAGGTGAAGTTAATGAATTTTTTACTTCTACTAATTCGTCAAATTCCTTTGATATGTTTGATAAGTTGTATCGTTTTTTACTCATAAAATTATGAAAAGAATTATATATTTAATAATTTTTCTTTGAACATGAAAATAAAAAAAATTAAAGAGAATGTTTATGAAATTCCAAAAGAAGGTAAAATGAATGTCCCGGGAATTGTTTATGCTTCTGACAATATTATTAATATGATTAAGAAAGATAAAACATTGGAACAGGTGAAAAATGTTTCTGAGTTGCCTGGAATAATTGGAAAATCGATTGCTCTTTCGGACTGTCACCAAGGTTATGGATTTCCTATTGGAGGAGTAGCTGCTTTTGATATGGAACAAGGAATTATTTCGCCAGGGGGAGTTGGATATGATATAAATTGTAGTGTTAGGTTACTTCGTACAAATTTGACAATTAAGGATTTGGAACCAATAAAAGAAAAAATTGCTCAAAGTTTGCAAAGAAAAATTCCTTCGGGAGTTGGTCGAGGAAGCCCTTTTCAATTAAATAAAAAACAATTGGATGAAATTCTTGAAGGGGGAGCACAAAAATTTATTGAAATGGGTTATGGAAAAAAAGAAGATTATTTGCATATGGAAGAGGAAGGTTGTATTGTGGGGGGAAATTCTTCTAAAGTTAGTGATAGAGCAAAAAAAAGAGGAATCGGACAATTGGGAACACTCGGAGCAGGAAACCATTTTTTGGACGTTTTAGTTGTAGATGAAATTTTTGATGAAAATGTTGCAAAAAAATTTGGACTTTCTAAAAATCAAATTGTGATATTGATTCATTGTGGCTCTCGTGGACTTGGCCATCAAGTTGCAAGTGATTATATTAAAAAAATGGAAAAAGAATATGGAATTAAGAACCTTCCAGACAGAGAATTGATTAATGCTCCCATCAAAAGTGAATTGGGTAAAGACTATTTTTCTGCAATGGCTTGTGCAGCTAACTTTGCTTTTGCGAACAAACAATTAATTACACACTGGGTGCGTGAAGACTTAAAAAATTATTTTCCAAATATTAAAATTGATGTTGTTTATGATGTTTGTCACAATATTGCAAAGTTTGAAGAATTTGAAATTGGAGGAAAAGCACAGAAAGTTTGTGTTCATAGAAAAGGAGCCACGCGTAGCTTTGGTCCTGGTCGAGAAGAAATTCCTAAAACTTACAGAGAAGTTGGACAGCCAGTGTTAATTCCAGGTTCCATGGGAACTTCTTCCTATGTCCTTGTTGGAACAAAAAAAGCTGAAGAATTAACTTTTGGTTCTTCTGTCCATGGGGCTGGACGGGCGATGTCTCGTTCTAAATCTGGAAAAAGAGATTTAAAAGAAATTGACAAGGAATTAGAAAATAAAAAAATAATAGTAAAATCTGGAAGTCGTCAATCTTTGGCTGATGAAAATACTTTGGCCTACAAAAATATAGATGAAGTTGTAAATGTTGTCCATGATTTGGGAATTAGTTTGAAAGTTGCAAAATTAAAACCTTTAATTGTTGTTATTGGGTAAATGAAAAGAAATAAATCTTTATAAATCCCGAATTCTTTTTGTTTTCAAGAGGTGAAAATGAAAAAATATACTATTTTCGTGGGACTTTTTTTATTATTAGGACTAGCAAGTGCAGGATATGAAATATCCGATTCTTCATTTGGAACGTTTTATCCTCAAGATGGTTTTTTTTCTGGATATATTCAAGTGTCTTTTGAAAATCAATCTTTGGACTCCTTATTTAACGATTCATTGGGAAATGAATTTACATTAAAAGAAGTTTTAGAAAAAAATTCTAATTTTGTTTATTCTTGTAAGGGGGGAAATTGTGAAAGCAGTTTTGTAAAAGGGAGCGGAGAATGGCAAGAAAAGACATTTCAATTGGATGAAAGCGATGAAATATATGTTGGATTAGTTTTTGAGGAGGATATTCAATGGATTGAATCTTTTAGTTTTAATCTTTCTAGTGATGCAACAGAATCCAATGAAAGTCAAATAAAAATTGATTTTTTTGATGATGGAGAAGTCGATATGGGAAACACAAAAAAAGGCCAAGACGTTTCTGAAGAAATAAATTATGGATGTTTTGATGGCAACGAAGATCCACAAATGATTGAAATAAGAAATGAAACTTTTTGTCAAAGAATTGAGTTTAATGAAGCACCGGGATTTATGGTTGGAGCTTATTTGAAAAAGAAAACTGAAGGAGAAGCGAATATAACAATGGAGCTTTATGAATCCACTTATGGTATTTTTCTTGACGATTGTTTAATTAATGAAACTAAAATAGAAACCGAAGGTAATTTTCTTTCTTGTGAAATCAATCATTCTGTTGCAGAAAAAGAAGATTATTATGTTTGTCTTAATTCAGAAGATAATTTAGGGAATTATGAAATTTATGGATATTCTTCTTCTAACCAAGAAAAAAACTGTGGATCTTATGGGGGAATTTCGAGTAATGAAAATGCAGCATATTCGATTGGAGTCAAAAAAATAAATTATGGACCAATTGGAACTATGGAAATTTCTAATGAAATATCTGGAAGCGATTACACTCTTGGAGATTTAATTAAAGAATATATAGAAAACGAATATGGGAGTTTAGATTGTTCCTCAAATGATTGTTATGTTCCTTTTAAAATTACTTCTTTTCAAAATCAAGAAATCACTTTAAATTCTATTTATTTAGATTACGATTCTACAATTGGTTCTCAAACGAAAGAAAAACTTTTCCAATTTGAGAAAAAACCTGCGGAAATTAATTCTGTTTCACAAAAATTGTACTTAAACAACCTTTTTCAACTACCTTCTGAGGAGGGAAAAATATCTTATACTCTTGAATTTGATGAAGATGAAGAACCAATTTTTGATCAAGACATAATAATTCAAAAAATTTCAATAAATTTGCATCCTTTGACTGCTGCAGCAAATTTTCCTATAACTTTTGAAATTAATTTTAATCCTGAATTTAATTTCTCTGGGTATAAATGGGATTTTGGAGATAATAGTACTTTAGAAACGAGCAAGGGAAATAGAAAAAGTCACGTTTATACTTCTGTTGGGACATATGACTTAAATGTTATTTCAACAACCATTGGAGGCGAAGAATTTTCAAAATCTTTTGAAGTTGAAGTTGGTTCCCCTGAAGAAATGATACAAACCAAAATAGATGAATTAGAATCTAAAATTGAAAAATTGAAAAACGATCTTTTAAAATTGGAAACTTTTGAAAAAGACGAGTTTAATAGAAAGATAAATATTGAGGAAATTGAAACAAATTTAAGTTATATCAAAGATGATTTTGGAATAGCCAGTACGGATGAAGAATACAAGATTATTATTGACGACTTATTTTCAATGAGGTTACCCCAAACAATTGTTCAAATACCAACAAATAAAGTTTCTTTTTACTCTCAAAAAGGTAACATTAACTTAAATGTTTTAGAGACAATTGAAGAGACCCAAATTAACAATACAGAAGATACTGCAAATTCCATCTTATTTTGGCAACAACAAAACATAAATTCTAAAATTTCTATGAATAATATTTTAATTAAATGGGATTCAGAATTAGAAACTTTTTTTAGAACTTTTGAAATTACAATTAATCCAATTTATTCACAAAGCGAAGATTTTTATTTTATTATAAAAAAAATAGATGGATTAAATTTCGAGGGAAATATTTCCCTTGAAGAAACACCGGGATATTATTATCTGCCCATGACTGAATCTACAACACTAGAATTTTCTACAACAGAAGCTTTTGATTTTACAACTCTCCCAATATTCATCTCTCCACAACTTGAAAAAGTTCTTGTTGAAGAAGTTGAAGAAGTTGAAGAAGAAAATCGTTTTGCTATTTTAATTGCAATTTTGGTTCTACTTTTCATTATTGGAATAATAGCCTATATTTTCTTGCAACAATGGTATAAAACAAAATATGAAAAATATTTATTTAACGAAAGAAATCAGTTATATAATGTTGCGACATACATTCATAATGCAAAAGATAATGATGTTGAAGATTCTGAAATTAGAGAAACATTGAAGAAAGCCGGATGGAATAATGAACAAATTACTTATGCTTTGAAGAAATATGTAGGAAAAAGAACAGGAATGTATGAATTACCGATAAAAAAATTATTGGAAAGAAAGGAAAAAGAAGAAAAAGAAAAAGAAGAACAAGCAAAACAACAACAAAAAGACACAAAATTTAATAAAGGATATTAACCAAACTAGAACATGGCTATTAAAATTTTTACAAATTTTTTTAAGAAAGTTTTGAACAATATTTTTAGAAATAAAAAAAATATAAAATTAGGATTCTACGGTCCTCCTAACGCTGGAAAGACTAGCCTTGCAAATAGAATTTGTAAAGATTTTACGGGAGAAGAAATTGGTTCTGTTTCTAAAGTTCCACATGAAACAAGGCATGTTCAATTTAAAGAAAAAGTTGAAATAAAATATAAAGGAAAATCAATGATTTTTAAGATGATTGATACTCCTGGGATAACAACAAAAGTTGATTATGAAGATTTTTTAAAATATAAGGTGAAGAAAAAAGATGCAAAATCTCGAGCAAAGGAAGCGACACAGGGAATTATTGAATCAATAAAATGGTTGGACGATATGGATTTAGTTGTTGTTGTTTTGGATTCTACAGAGAATCCCTATAACCAAGTTAATATTACAATAATCGGAAATTTGGTGGCCAGAAAAATACCAGTATTGGTAGTTGCAAATAAATCTGATTTGAAAAAAGCAAATGTTAAAAAAATTGAAGAAGCGTTCCCAGAATATGAGGTTGTAGGAATAAGTGCAAAATACGGTAAAAATTTAGAAGAATTTTATGAATCAATTTTTAAACTTTCAAAAAAGGTGAAATAATCAAGATGGCTAAAAAAAAGAGAGTGAAAAAAATCAAAGGATTTGCAATACAATTTATGCCTTACCAGGAAATAAAACATTTGGGAAGCACTGAAAGAATAAAAAAAATATTAAAAATTGTTTTTGGAAATAGCATTTTAATTTTACAAGGAAGATTAAAACCAGAAGAAGAAACTAGATTGATTGAAGACACAATGGCCATGATTGGTCATGTTAAAGATTTTAAAGGTGTAGAACTAGCAGTAATTGGCTCTGGAGGGGCACCAGATGGTTTATTTGAAAAATTTAAACAAAGAATTGTAACAACCCTTTCTGGAGCAGATTTGGGAGCAATCACAATAATTGGTCCTGCAACAGTTGTTAAAGAGATAAAACAAGATCCAAAAAAAATTGAATTGATTTTAGGCAAATAAATTTAAATAAGCCTTTTTCTTAATTTAAATATGCCACACCAATGTGTTAAATGTTCTAGAATTATTCCTATCGCTAGTCGAGAACTCTTAGAAGGATGCAAAGAATGCGGGAGTAGATTTTTCTTTTATGTGCGAGAAGAACAACTTGAAAAATTAAAAGAAAAAGTTATTGAAATTCCAGATGAAGAAAAGAAACAAATTGAAAAAGATATTAGAAAAATTGCAGGTATTGAAAAAGACGATGCACCAGTAATCTTGGATTTTGAAAGTATAAGGGTTACAGGAGAAGGAAAATTTGAAATTGATTTAGCCAATTTATTCAATCAAAAGCAACCATTAGTTTACAAACTTGAAGAAGGTAAATACCTAATCGACTTAGGAAAAATTAATCCTAAAGAAAAAAAGGAATGATTATAAACTGCAAATTTATTTTTATAATATGGAAAAAAAATATGAACCGATTTTAAAAAAAGTTTCCAAAGAAATTTCACCTAGTGAAGAAAAATTAATTTTTATGGGAAAAAAAGTCGATGATTTCATAAAAAAAATTAATAAAAGAATAAAAAAACTTGGATTAAATGTTGAAATTTATGTTGGAGGGAGTTTTGCTAAGAAAACTTTAATAAAAAAAAGGATTTACGATACAGATATTTATTTTAGATTTAGTCAAAAGTACCCAGATACTTCTTTAACTAAATTAACAAAAAAAATTTTGAGATGGAAAAAAGGACTTTCAACAGTTCATGGCTCTAGAGATTATTTTAGGGTGAAAATAAACTCTTGGTTTCAATTAGAAATTATCCCGGTAAGAAAAATTGATAAAATTGATGAAGCAAAAAACATAACCGATTTATCTTATTCTCATGTAAAATATATAAATAAAAAAATAAAATCGCAAAAAATTCTTAATGAAATAAAAATAGCTAAAGCATTTTGTTATGCTTCTAAAACTTATGGAGCGGAAAGCTACATCCAGGGATTTTCTGGATATTCATTAGAATTACTTATTTATTATTATGGAAGTTTTGTTAAATTTTTGAAGGAATTATCTAAGAAAAAAAAGGAAAAATTGATAATTGATATAGAAAAAAAATACAAAAATAAAAAAAGAATCTTGTTAGATATAAATAGTTCTAAGTTGGAGTCCCCAATAATATTAATTGATCCTACATTCAAAAGAAGAAATGTTTTAGCCGCACTCTCTTATGAAACTTTTGAAAAATTTAAAATAGCTGCAAAGGAATTTTTGAAAAAACCTTCAATCGAATCTTTTAGAATAAAAAAAATTAATTTTAAACAAATAAAAGAAAAAGCAGAAAAGGAAGACCAGGAGTTTATCTTAATAAAAATAAAAACAAAAAAACAAAAAGGAGATATTGCAGGAACCAAATTGTTAAAATTTTCTAAACATCTAAAAGATGAATTTTCTAAATTTTTTGAGATTATTAATTTTGGCTTTGATTATTTGGGAGAACAAGAGGGACTTTGTTATTTTGTTTTGAATGCAAAAAAAGAAATTATTTTTAATGGTCCAAAAATTGAAGATGAAAAGAATATTGAAAAATTTAAAAAAGAACATGCAAAAACTTTTATTAGTGATGGTAAAATTTATTCGAAGAAAAAGATTAATTTTTCTGCAAGAGAGTTTTTCCCAGTCTGGGCAACAAAAAACAAACGAAAAATCAAAGAAATGTATATTTCAAACTTAAAAATAATTGGTTAAAATATTTTCTAAATAGGGTTCAAATATTTGATATTTTTCTTTTGCAAAATTCCAAGTAGATTCAATTTCTTGGGGATTCATTAATGCTGCACTTGTTTTATATATTGCATAATCTCTTAAGTTTGTCCAAGAAAAAGGCTTTTTACGTATTAATCCATCAAAACCCACAATTAACCAGGGCATGTATGCTCCAAATAATTGTCCAGAAATTTGTCCTGTTATAACTGCAGTCATAATTCTTGAAGTTAAATTGTCTTTTGGAGAAATAGCTCTAATAAATGATTTTCTCTCTTCAACAGGTTTTTTCTCGAGTTTCATTTAATATTTTAGAAAAATTTTATTTATTAATATTATTGTAATGCCATATCAAATAAACCTGCAAAAGCTTCTGAAAAAAATTCAGAGTTTAACCAAATTGCATGATCATCTTTTGTTGTTTCTTTTGAAATATAAAACAAAACTTCTTTTCTATCAATAATGAAAAATTTACCTTCTACTTTTACTGGGATAATTTCTAAATTCATTAATTTGGATAATTTTTTTACTATTTCTGGATTTCCAAAAAGAGCAACTTTAACTTCAATTCCTTTTTTCTTTAATGAATTAAATGTCTCTGCAAATAATTTTTCTTTTAATTCCATTTCTTCTGCATTCATGCAAACGATTACTTCTTTTTTTGCAGAATCAATTATTTCTTTAAGATGGGTAGAAATTGTTGATCTCCCTTTTATTGAAGCAGATAAATCCTCTCTTTTTACAGGATTTATTCCCACATTATATAATTCTTCTAATTGTTTAAATTCGTTTGTTATAGTAACTTTAGATAAATTTTGAACTTTTTCTTCTGCTTGATTTCTTACATTATTTTTTAATTTTTCAAGAATGGTTTTTGGTTTAACTCCCAAGTATTTTACAGGTTTTCCTATTTTTACTATTGCAAAACCCTTTTTTTCAAGAGATTCTAAAACATCATAAGTTCTTGAACGAGGAACCCCCGACAAAGTAGCTATTTCCCCTGCTGAAGCAGAACCTTTACCTAGTAAAGCTAACCATACTTTAGTTTCATAAATGTTCAAATCAAAATAATCTTTGATTTTTGCTATTAATTCGTTTTTTACTAACATATAGTTACTACACAATAGTTACTTTATAAAAGTTTCTATTATGTTGTTTTTCTTCAGGGGTGACATAATTATATTCTATACCATAGAAATTGTTTTTAACTAAAGAAAACATTTTATTTTATGGAAGAAATTGAAAAAAATTTGGAAGGTAAGTGGGTGGAAATACAGTTTGTTAATCAAAATGGTGAAGCAGTTAGCATGGGAGGAAAATTGAATTATATCCGATTAGATGGCCAAGATTATTCTTATTTTAGGATGAATCCTACAATTGGAATGAAAGAAAATGAATATGATTTGATTAAAGTGCCGGAAAATCCTTTATATGTAATTCCTCCTGGTTGTTTGCAACAAATAAATGATAAGTTAACAAAAAAGGATTTAGAAAGAAAATGCCAAGAGTATTCTCAAAATTTAAAAATATTAGAAAAAAAACCGGTTGGATTTGGAAGAAAAGAACCTAAATAAAAATCCAACTAATTAACATTGCTAAAAAAATACCTGATGAAATAAAAGGCATTGCAGGATAAAATTTCTTTTTATTTGAAAAGATAAGTAAGAACCCCAATCCAACTAATGCCCCAAAAATTATTGAAATTGCAGGCCAAACTCCCCATGTTTTAAGAATAACTCCCGCAGTTATTATTGGAAAAATTATATCGCCCCCTCCCAAAATTGCAACATTAATTTTGAAAGATTTTTTGTTTGCTTCTTCTTTTGTCATTTTTTTGTTTTTTATTTTTTCTTTAACCTTTTTTATTTTTATCCTTTCTTTTTTTGAAGCATAGGGAATATAAAATCCTCCAAAAACCTTGAGCTCATTCATTTGAAATTTAGCCATTTTTTGCATTATTTTGGATTTCCAAACTGCCCACATATCATAAAGTGAGATTAGAACAAGTAAAATTATTATTGAAGTTAAATTTAGAAGTGGAACAAAAACTGCAGCAATACCCGGATAAATTAAAAGCTCTGAAATATTATGTGCTAAAAAATTTCTCCCATAAATTTTTCCCACTGCTAAAGGTATTGCGATTACTAAAGCAATTATGGAGGCATATTGTATTGAAGGCAGTAGGGAAGTAAAGCTTATTCCCAATGCTAAAATTGTTACTAAGAAAAACCAAGTTTTCAAAACATATTTTGCTCTAAATCTGGTCAATAAAAATAAAATTGCGATTGCTATTACAAAGGAAATCAAAATTGAAGTGAAATTTGTAGTATAATCTTTTTCTTCTTCTGCCTCTGGAATTTCCATACCATAAGGTAAAATTTTTGTAGCATTAACTTTGTGAATTTCTCCATCAAGAACTCTTTGTGTTGAATAAGTATCTACTACATAAAGTCCAATAAATTGTGTTAATAAAAACATTGAAAGAATCAAAATTGTTATTTTTGTATTATGTTTCATTTAATCACCTAAAATAAAGAAATCTTTTTTATTTTTAAAATGTATGTTCCATTGAAACAATTCTTATAAATGCATAAAAAATTGTTTTATTATGGAAAATGTTTATTTAGTAACTGGAAATGAAAATAAATTTGAAGAAGCCCAAAAAATTTTGGGAATTGATTTGAATTTTTTAAAAATGAACCTTGAAGAAATTCAATCAGAAGATATATATAAAATTGTAAAAGAAAAAGCAAAAATAGCTTATAATGCAATAAAAAGCCCAGTGATTGTAGAAGACGTGGGATTTTACTTGGAATGTTTGAATAGTTTTCCAGGTCCCTTAGTAAAAAATATGGTTTCTTCAATCGGTCCAAAAGGAATTTATGAATTAGTTAAAAATTATAAAGAAAAAACATGTGTTGTTCGTTGTGTTATTTGTTATTTTGATGGCAGTCATTTTAATTTTTTTACAGGAGACATTAAAGGAAAAATTGTAAGGCCTGCAGGAAAAAATGGTTTCGGTTTTGATCCTGTTTTTAGACCAGATGGAAAAAAGAAAACTTTCGGGCAAATGTCTAAGGAACAAAAAAATGAAATTTCTCATAGAAAGATTGCCTGGAACAAGTTTAAAGAATTTTTAAAAAAATAAAATTTTAATTTTTTATTTATTATCTTAATCTTAAAGTTTCTAATCCTCTTGGAACAGTTGTTTCAACCCTATTAGCTTTGTAAAGTGAAGAGGCTAAATCTAATGATTTTGAAACTTCTCCATGGTTAACTATTATCCTTTTTGGTCTTGGATTCATATTTCGAACATAGTTCATTAATTCATTTCTTCCAGAGTGAGGAGAAAGACCATTCACTAATTCTACTCTCATATTTACATCTAAAGTTTTTGTTGTCCCTTCCTCTTCAATTGTTATTTTTCTTGCTCCTTCTTGAAGTTGCCTACCTACTGATCCCGGACCCTGATAACAAGATAAAATCAAAAGATTATTTTCATTTTCTGCAAAATGTTTCATATATTCTACAGACGCTCCCCCGACAAGCATACCGGAAGTTGCAATCACTATGCAGGGCCCACCCTCAATTACTTCTTTTCTTTCGTGAGGAGACCCAACTCTTTTGAAAACTGTTGAAGTAAAAGGATTGTTGTCTTGAAAAATCTGGTTCCTTATATTTGAAGATAAAAAATCTGGATAAGCCGTATGTATTGCGTTGATATCCCAAATCATTCCATCTACATACATTGGAACATTGGGCAACTCCCCTGTTCTTATTGCTTCTTCTACCCTCAATAAAGTTTCTTGAGCATGTCCTAGTCCCAATTCTGGAAGCAAAACTTTTCCACCCTTCTCTATTGTTTCTTTTACCATCGATAAAAACTTTTCTTCGGTATCTTTTCTTGAAGGCAGGACATCATTTTTTCCCCCATATGTTGATTCTATTTGAATTGATTCTACTCTTGGGAATTTGTTTACTGCTTGATCTAATAATCTTGTTTTCCCATATTTCATATCCCCTGAATAAACAAAATTGTGTGACCCATTTCCTATGTTTATGTGAACTTGAGCTGAACCCAAAACATGTCCTGCATTATACAAAGTTATTCTAACATCCGGAGTTACATCAGTTACTTCGCCATAATTTAAGCAAATAGTTTTTTTTACCATTTCTGAAACATCTGTAGAAGAAAACAGTGGTGCTGAAGCTTGTTTATATGAAACTCCAATAAAATCCATCGCCAATAACGAGGAGATATCTCTTGTTGGAGCAGTCATGTAAGTTGGGCCTTTGTAGCCCATTTTATACAAATAAGGCAATAAACCAGAATGATCTAAATGTGCATGAGAAAGAATAACTGCATCTATTTGAGAAATATCAAATTCTGGGATATTGAATACGGGAAATTTGTCTTCTCCAGAACTTGCAACATCAATTCCACAATCTAGGAGTATTTTTGAATTTTCTGTTTGAAGTAAAAAACAACTTCTTCCAACTTGTCTTCCTCCTCCCAAAACTGTAAGTCTTGCCCAACCAGTAGATTTTTCTTGTGTCCAACCAGAATAAATTTTTTCTCCAACTTCATGTAAAAATTTTCTTCTATCTCTATTTTTTGCATACAAAACACTTCTAATATTATCTGTTATTTTTGATTTTATTGCTGCAGATCTTTGGACTTGTGGGGCCCACAAAGTTTGCCTTTTTATTTCATCTAAAATTGAACCTTGCTTTCCTATAACCAAACCAGGTTTTTTTGCTTCAATAGTTACAATGCTTCTATGTAAATCAAAAAGAATATCTGTAATTTCTGCTTCTTCTGGGACTATTTCTTTTATTTTCTTTTCAACTATTTCTTTGTCTATTAGAATTTTTGTATCTGCTCTTAATTCTATTCTTTTTTTAATATCATTCACAATATTTTTTATTCTTGTTTCACCTTCTACAAAAAAGTTTTCATTTTTTGTATATAGCACAATATTTGCTCCTTCAAAATTAGCCTCGCTTACTAAACCAGGCAATCTATCTGTAATATTTTTCAAAATTTCTAACATTTTAGTTTAAAATATAAATCCTATTGATCTTTGTAATTTGGCTCAATTGTTTGAGAAACCACTTTTTTAATTTCATCTTCAGTTATTGCAAAAACATCCAACCCATATCCAGAAGCCGTGTCTCTTTGTGTTGAAGATTTTAAA
Organism: Candidatus Woesearchaeota archaeon; assembly: GCA_964416245.1. GTDB lineage: Archaea > Nanobdellota > Nanobdellia > Pacearchaeales > GW2011-AR1 > GW2011-AR1. The sequence continues at coordinate 25,946 of CAYQDG010000002.1, read as the reverse complement.
GATTCTTTGGCTAATTCGATTCCCTCTTCAACAGTTAAGTCTTTTTTATACTGTCTTTCCAATAATCCTAAAACATAAGGCATTCCTGAACCAACACTTGCATCATAGTCTTCAACAATATCTACAGTTCCATCCATTCCAATTGTATATAACTCTACTTTTCCATCTTTATCAAAACCAGCCATTAATAATCCTACAGTGCTGGGAATCATAGAAGGCTGCCGAATATTTGAAAAAGACATTGTTGCAGCAAGATTTGCAGCTTGTTTTATTGTTGGTCTAGTTTTTGATCTTAATTCTTTTAGTTTTAATTCTGCCGAAATTAGTTTTACCAATCTTTGTGCATCCGAAGCAGTTCCACACACAGATATTGCCAAATAAGGTGTTGCTAGCATTGTTTTTTGAAAATTCTTTTTACCAACAATACTTTGTCCTAAGCTCACTTGTCTATCTGAAGCCATTACAACTCCGTCTTTACAAACAATTCCTAAAATTGTGGTTCCTGTTTTCATAATATTTTTCTTTATATCTTCGTCCATTTTCTAAATACTAGAATAATTTAGATGTAATACTATTTTGGAGATGTGAGAATTTATAAAAGTTTCTGTTAATATCTAAATTCTTTTAAACGAAAAATGATTTAATCTTTTATGAAAACGGAATGGGATTATACAGATTTAGAAACTAATTTTGAAAAAGAAAGAAAAAATTGTGAAATTGCAACAAGTGGATTTGTGTCTAAGTGGAAAGAAAGAAAAGATTATTTAGAAAACCCGAAAGTTTTACTTGAAGCATTAAATGATTATGAAAAATTTTTAAGGGACTATGGCCAGACAAAAGAAGAATGTTATTATTGGTTAAAAAAGGCAAAAGATTCAAACAACATTGAAATTATTTCAAAGGAAAGAAATGCAGATAAATTTTATGAAAAAATAAATGATGAAATCAGATTTTTTGGATTAAATATTGCAAATATTTCTAAAGAAAAACATGAAGAATTTCTAAATTATGGGGGGCTTCTTCCTTACAAAAATCACCTTAAAAAAATTTTCAAAAAAAGTAAATATCTATTAAGTGAAAAAGAAGAAAAAATTTTAAGTTTAAAATCTGGACCCGCGCATAGTTCCTGGGAAGATTTGACTAATCGTTTATTATTGAGTGAAGAAAGAGAAACATTAATGGAAGACGGTTCTTTAGAAAAAAAGACATATCCAGATTTGATTAGTTTAATGAAAAGCAAAAATAAAGAAGTCCGATACAAAGCTAAAGTAGCATTTGAATCTATTTTAGAAAAACAAAAAATTTCCACTGAAGCAGAAATAAATGCAATCCTTAGAAATAAAGAAATTAATGATGAATTAAGAGGATATCCAAGACCGGATTCTGCAAGACATTTATCTGATGATATGGAAAGCAAAGTTGTAGATAGCTTAATTGAAACTGTGACAAAAAGATTTGATATTTCACAAAGATACTATAAATTAAAATCTAAATTACTTAAGATGGATAAATTGGATTATTCTGAAAGGGGAATTGATTTTGGAAAAATTGAATCTAATTTTGAATACAAAGAATCTGTTAATTTAGTTCGGAAAGTTTTAGGAAATTTAGATCCAGAGTTTGAGCTAATATTTTCTAAATTTTCTGAAGAAGGAAGAATAGATGCATTTCCAAAAAAAGGCAAAGAGGGAGGAGCATTTTGTGTTTATTTTGGGACAAAAAAACCAGTTTATATTTTATTGAATCATGCTGGAACTTTAAATGATGTTACCACAATTGCTCACGAAGTAGGTCATGGAATAAATAATGAATTAATGAAAAAACAAAATGAATTGAACTTTGGAACTCCCTTATCAACTGCAGAAGTTGCCTCCACATTTATGGAAGATTTTGTTTTAGATGAATTATTGGAAAAATCAAATGAAGAAGAAAAACTGGGAATATTAATTCAAAGCTTAGAAGGAAATATTAATTCAATACAAAGACAAATTGCATTTTATAATTTTGAAAAAGATTTACATAAAAATTTTAGAAAAGAAAGTTATTTGTCAAATGAAAAAATTGGTAAATTGTTTAAAGATAATCTTTCAAGATATATGGGAGAAGCAGTTGATTGTTCTAAGGCAGATAATTGGTGGATGTATGTTGGACATTTCAGAAGGCCATTTTATGTTTATAGTTATGCTTCTGGAACATTAATTTCAAAAGCTATGCAAGAAAAAGTTAAAGAAAATCCTGAATTTATAGAAAACGTTAAAGAATTTCTTTCGGCGGGAAGTTCAAAATCTCCAAAGGAATTGTTTCTAGACATGGATATAGATATTTCCAAAAAAGAATTTTGGGAAAAAGGATTGAATAATTTAGAAAACAGATTAATCGAAGCTGAAAACTTGGCCGAAAAGTTAGGAAGGATTTAATTCTTGTAGAAGAAATTTCATTCTTTATAACTAACCCCATATTCTTTTTTGAACTTGATTACATTTTCTACAAAACTTTCTATTTTTTGTTCGTGTGATACGATAATTAATTGTTTTACATTCAATTGATCTAAAACTTCTCTCATTTTATCTAATTGTTGATCTGAAAATCCATCAGTTGGTTCGTCTAAAATTACCAATTCTTTTGTTTTGATTTTGCTCATCAATGAATTTATTACTTGATTCAATGCTAAACGATATGCTAAAGCTATGGCTGTTCTTTCTCCCCCTGAAAGATATGTATAGTCTATTTCGTAATCTTGTTGTTCTATAATTGGTGTAAAATTTTCAGAAAGTCTAACATTAAATTCTCCTGGAACAAGTATTGAAAACCACTCTGAAAATAATTTTGAAAATTCATTTCTTAAAGAAATCATAACATTTCTTTCAATAAAAGAAACCACAGGAATAAATTTTTTATTTAACCACATTTCTAATTCTGATGTGTAATCTAATTTCTTTTTTAATTCATTTATTTTATTTATTCTCTCACTTAATTCTTCTACTGCTTTTTCAAGCATTTCTATTTCTTTTTTTGATTCAGCTAATTTTATGTCTGCTATCCTTTCTTCCCTTAATAAAAGTGTTAATTCTCTTGATTTATCCTCAAAAATTATATCATATTTTGATAAAGAAAGTAGTTCGGACTTTATTGTTTCTATTTGATTTTTTAATAATTTAATATCTGATTCAAAAGAAGAAGTCTCTTTGTTTAACTCTTCTAATTTTAATTTTTTTTCATTTATTGTTTCTGATTTCATTTTTAATATTCTTAAATCTGTTAATTTTTTATCAAAAAAATTATTTGATATTTCTAGTTCTTTTATCTTTTCTGAAATATTCTTTTTTTCTATTTCTAAGTCCTGTATTTTTGTTTTTGATTGACTCACTTCGTTATGATTTTTATTTAATACGTTTGCACGATAAACTGCATCTACTTCTTGCCTACAAGTCGGACAAACTTCAAGATTTTGCATTTTTTTTGCTAAATTTTCACAATCAGAAATTTTCATATTTAGAGTTGCAATTTGTGAATTGATTTCTAAATTTAATTCAGAAAGTTTTTCAATTTGTTTTTTATTTTTCAAAATTTTATCCTCTATTTCTTGAAATTCTAAAGGATTAAAATTCAATAATTGAAATTCTTGTATTTCTTTTTTTAACAATTCAATTGTTTTGTTATGGTTGTTAAACATTTCATTTTTTGAATGCAAAATCCCGCTAGTTTGGCCAAGTTTGGCTTTTAATTCTGCTTTTCCTTCAATTAATTTTGCTACTTCTTCCTTTTCTTTTTCCTTTTCTTTTCTTTTTTCTTTTTTTGTTGTGAAATCATTTTCTAAATTTAGAAGTTTCTTTTTCATCTCTTCAAGATTTTTTTCTTTTTTTTCTTTTAGTATTAAATCTTCATCTAAGGTAGAAGTTGCTCCTTCCATTGCTCTTTTTTCTTCTCTTAGTTTTAGTCTTAAAACACTGACATTTTCCAAAATGGTTCTATATTTATCAATCCCAAAAACATGTCTCAATGTATTAACTCTAGTCTCTGGATCTTCCAAGATTATTTGTTTCATTTCTTCTTGGGGCGTATAAACTGTAAATTTGTAAAGCGTGTTTTGTTTTTTTGAAAATTCTTTTGGATAGTTTAATAAATTTAAGATTTTTTGTTTTAATTCTGTAACTGAAAGTTCTTCTTTTTTTCCATCAATGTCTATTGAAGCATAATCTTGAGAAACTGTTTTTCCTCTTTTCAAACTTCTTTCAACAATTATATTTTTTTCCCCCACTTTAAATTCCAAAATTATTTTGCCTTCTCCTTTTCCATTCCTCAAAAGAGATGAACCTCTTTGACCTGGTTGTAAACCAAATAATCCAAATTCGATTGCTAAAAGAACTGTTGTTTTTCCAGAACCAATATCTCCTGCGAGAAGTGTAGAACCTGGATTAAAGGAAACTTCTTCATTTTCATAGCTTCTTATATTTTCTAATTTTATTTTTTGTAATATCATTCTAAATCCAAGGCCCTTTTTGACTCATCTAATAATCTTGTGTTAAATGAATCAATAGTTTCTCCTTCCTGTTTTTCTATTGAAAGAATATTCATTAATTTTGGAATTAATTGATTGAATTTTGAAGGATTTTCATCCGAATATTGTTTTATTGTCTCTTCCTCTAAATTTTCTTGATTCTTTACTTCCATATTTAATTCGAAATCATTTGTTTTCAAGTCATGAGTATTTTTTAAAACAAAATAAGCTCCATTTTCAAAACAAAAATTTTCAATTTTTTCTAATTTTATATCGGAAGTTTTTTGATTTTCTAATTTTCCTGAAAGTCTTAAGAGGACTATTTTATCTTTTAGATTTCTCTTTTTTAATTCATAAATTATTTCATCTGTTGCAGTTTGAGTATTTTTTACTACAATATCTAAAGACTCTATTTCTTTTAATTTTAATTCTACTTTTTCGAACGGGTTCCCTAATTCAGTATCTACAAGATAAAAACTTCCATTTTCTAAAGTCTCCAATTCAGAAAAGTTATTTGGAAAAATTGGTCCTGGATAAACTAAATTTTTATATCTAAAATCAACATGAATATGTCCCAAAGCATAATAATTTGCTTCAGGTAAATCATCCGAATTTACATAATCTATTGGTAAAACGCCTCTAACTTTGTCCAAAGTTGTATGGAGCATTAGGATTTTGAACATTCCGGGGGCTTCATTTAATTTTAACTTTTTTATATCTTTAATTTCTAAACCAGATTTTTTGCCAGGATAACCATAAATTGCAATTCCCTCGTGGGTTGTAGGATTTAATAAAATTGTGTCTTCTGTTATTTCTGCATCATAAACATTTTTACAAAAACCTGCCTTTTCTAAAACATCCAAAAAAGATTTCCCTGAAACTGAATAATCATGGGAACCTGCAATAATAAAAATGGGAATTTTAGCTTCTTTTAATTTTCTAAATTCTGCAAAAGTTTCCTTCAATGTTTCTATTGGAGGATATGCTGAATCAAATAAATCACCTGCAATTAACATAAATTCTATTTTATTTTCTATTGAAATTTCTATAGCTTTTTGAAATGACTTGAAATTTAATTCTTGCATTGGTCCTTGTCTCCATCCTCCCAGATGCGCGTCAGCTAAATGTGCAAATTTTACCATATCAAGAAAAGATTGATTGAGTATATAAAAATTGTTGAGTTGTGCTGATTAATTATCCAAAATTTATGAATTTCTGCACGCAAGTTTTATAAACCTATTCATCGAAGAAAAGTGCTTAAGAAAAATAAAATGGAAAAGAAAAGATTTATGCAAGATTTAGAAGAAATCTCTATTGAAAATAAAGACGAAAAATTATTAGCTTTAGCTAGAAAAGGAAACTTTTCTAAAGCAATAGAAGAAATTTCTAACCGGAATGAAGCAAAGGAAATTATTTGGAAAATTTTGAATGATAAACCTTTTGGAAAAGAAATTCTTAAAGAATTAGACCCGCATTATGGAACAAAGGGATTAAAATCTGTACTTGAACAAACGGGAAGGATAATTGGTGAAGATGATTTTAACCAAGGAGCTCATGCTTTACGTATAATGAGTAATTACGTCGGACACATAGATGTTCACAGGGTTTCTAAACAATTGAAAAATATTTCTAATGAAATGAATGATCTTACTTTATTAGAGGATGTTTTTAAAAAATATAAAAATTTGGAAGGTAAAGAATTAATATTTTACAGCTTAAATAATCTTAAAAATGATTTATTAGAAAAACCTTTTCTTGAAATAATTGATGGATGGAAAAGTGACTATGTTCATTCAGTTATCAGAGAATTGCAAACAAAAAGAGGACTTTCTCCAACCCTTTATGCAATAAAACAAACAGCAAAAAAAATCCAAAAAAAAGAAGCTATGGAAGACATTGCTTTACTTTCAGAAAGTTTTGATTATAAAGATAGGTATGAAAAAATAAAAGGGCTTGCAAACATAATAATGTTTAAAGGGAACAAAGATAATTTTGAAAAAATTTTGAAAGCGGGAAAAAATTCAAGTAAAAAATCTATCCAGGAATTAGGTCAACTTGCATCATGGGTGGAAAATGAAGAAATATATAATGAATTAATGGATTTTGCTTCAGAAAAAGATATTTCTTTTGAAATCGACAGACTGGAAAAAATAGCTTATTGGAATAATGAAAAAATTTTTGAAGATAGTTTTAATGTGTTAAAAAATTATTATGGAAAACCTGAATCAAAGAGGATTATGAAAAAAATTGCTGCAATTAATAATTTTAGTCAAAATGATTTTATCTCTAAATATACTTCCAAAATGGCAATTGATTATTCCAATAATTCTAAAAGAGACAAATATTTGGCTGAAATCCAGAGATATGCTGTGAAAGGAGAAGAGAACTATGTTAAAGATAAATTAATTGAATATAATAAACCGTTTAGGAAAGAAAATTTAGAAAATAAATTGAAGAAGTTTGTTGGAAATTTAAAGTAATTTTATTCAATTCTCCATAACATTTATAATAATAAAGGTTCTTTTTCTTTTAGAGGTTGATTAAGTCAAATTTTGTTTTACAAAATTATCCACTCCCTCTTAAACATAGAAACGGTCACCCTTCGGGTGTCCTTAATTAAATAAAGTGAATAAATTAAGAACATATGAAATATACTATTCTTTTTGGTGGTAAAGCTGGACAAGGAGCTAACATCTTGACTCACATTTTAGCTGAAAGTTTGGCTGAAGAAGGTTATTATGTTTTTTATTATAGAGATTACCAAAGTTTAATTCGTGGAGGACATTCTTTTAATGTTTTAACTTTTTCTGATAAACCAGTTCATTCTCATGAATCCAAATATGACGTTATTGTTGCATTAGATAAAACAACTATTGAAAAACATAAAAAGAATTTAAAAAAAGGCGGAGTTATTATCGAGGGAAAAGGAGAAAACATGTATTTTGCAGGAAAAATGTATAAGGCGCTCGGACTAGATTTTAAATTATTAGATAAAAGGTTAAAAAAATTAAAAAGATATGAATCAAATTTAATTGTAGCAAAAAAGGGATATTCTGAAGCTGAAAATAATTTTAAAATTCCTAAAGTTAAGAAAGTGAAAAGAAGTTTTTCCTCGGGAAGTATTGCTGTTTCTGAAGGTTCTATTAAATCTGGAATTGATTGTTATTTTGCTTATCCTATGACTCCTGCTACTGCGGTTTTAGGGGAATTAGCTCAAAGGCAGAAAAAACATGGACATTTGGTTTTAGAATTGGAAAACGAGGTTGCTGTGGGTAATGCTGGAGCTGGTTGTGCTATTACTGGTGCAAAGACAATGGTTGGAACATCTGGAGGAGGCTTTTGTTTGATGACTGAGGCTCTCTCGATGTGTGGAATGGCAAGAATTCCTTTGGTATTTTATTTGGCTCAAAGGGCTGGTCCTGCTTCTGGAGTTGCTACATATAATCTTCAGGGAGATTTGCATCTTGCTAGACATTCTGGACATGGAGAATTTTCTAGATTAGTTTTAGCTCCAGGGGACCCGATTGAAGCCGAAGAAATTACTTCACAAATATTTTATTTAACTCAGAAATTTGGAGTTCCAGGAATTTTAATTTCTGATAAACATTTAGCAGAAAGTTATTATACCAATGAAAGAAAACCAAAAATTACAAAAGTTGAACATTTGACTAAATTTGGCCGCTATAATTCTTATGAGCAAAATCCTGTTACTGGAAGTGGAACTGAAGAAGCTGAAATTGTTAAAGGAAATGTTGAAGCTCGTAAGAAAAAAGGAGAAATGTTGCAAAAAGAATGTGAAAAATTTGAGGGTTACAAAGTTTATGGTAAAAAAAATTCAAAGAATTGTATTGTGTTCTGGGGATCCACAAAAGGTGCTATTTTAGATGCAATTGAAGGAATGGATGTTTGTGCAATTCAAATATTGTACATTGAACCTTTCCCAAAAAAAGTTGAATCATTGTTGAAAGGAAAAAAGAAAATTGTTTCTGTTGAAAATAATGCTACTGGACAACTTTGTGATGTTATCAGAGAAAAAACTGGAGTGAAGATTGATGAGAAAATATTAAGATATGATGCTCGTCCTTTCTTATGTGATGAACTTCATGTTGAATTGAAGGGGAGGTT
>CAYQDG010000002.1:7643-17223 GCA_964416245.1 Candidatus Woesearchaeota archaeon | reverse complement strand
AATGAAAAACGCAAAGAAAACTTTAGAAACAGGAACTGAAATGACCTGGTGTCCGGGATGTTTTAATTATCAGATACTTTCAGGCGTGAAAAATTATTTTGCTAAAAGGTTGGAAAAAGGAGATAAGAAAGAAGATTTGGCGATTGTTTCGGGAATTGGTTGTCAAGGGAAAATTTTTGATTATATTAATTTGAATGGATTGAATACTTTGCATGGGCGGGAGTTGCCTACTGCTTTAGGAGTAAAAATGGGAAATCCAAATTTAGATGTTCATGCTTTTATTGGAGATGGAGGATGTTATAATGAGGGCATTAGCCATTTAATTCATGCAGCTAGAGAAAATGTTGATATGACTTGCGTTGTCCACAATAACCAAGTTTTTGCTTTGACTGTTGGTCAGCCCACAGGAGTTACTGAACAAGGTTTTACTGATAAAACTACTCCAGAAGGTGTTGTTGTTAAGCCTTTGAATCCAATAAAATTGGTTTTAAATTCCAATGCTTCATTTGTAGCAAGAGTTTTTGCTGATGTTAAAGAAGTTGAAAAAGTTTTAAAAGAAGCTAGTAAACATAAAGGTTTCAAATTTATTGAAATTTTACAACCCTGTATTATTTTTCATCCACATAAAGGATATAAAGAAATTATTAAACAAATTCCAAAAAGTCATGATGTTAAAAATTTTAATAAAGCAATGAAATTAGCTTCAAGTTGGGACTATAATAAAATCAAAAAAAATGATAAAATTTATACGGGTATTTTTTACAAAGAAAAAAGGCCATCAATTGTCGATAAACATTGGCAATTGAAAGATTTATGTAAGAAGAAAAAATCTTGGTGTGACCGGAAGTGAATAATTCTAAACAAAAAAACTCATTCCCAAAACAACTAAACTGGTTACAACTGTTGAAGCTAAAGTTGAACCGATTAATGCTGCTAAATAAAATCTTGTTTTTTCCATCCCTATAACATAACCAGCTATACTTCCAGAATAAATTCCGCTTCCCGGAAAAGGTAATGAAATATAGATGGCTAATCCCCACAGACCATATTTTTCCACATATGGATGAATTTTTCTTTGTGCCTTATGTAATAATTTTATATATCTTTTCCCAACTCTTGATTTTTGTAGTGATTTATCGAATGTGAACAAAAAATTTCTTACAAGAAATGCCAACACAAAACCCATTATAGAAGCCAATAAAAAAACAAACAAAGGAGGAAAACCAAAACCTTTCAAACTAATACCAAAGGGTAAATTCATTACCCCAGTTAAAATTCCAACGGGAATTGCTAACCTTATTTCAATAAAGGGCAAAAGCATAATTCCTGCAAGTATTAAAATTTCTTTGAACATAATTAGATATAAAAAATAGTTTTTAATTAGTTTGTGGAAAAATATTTTTACAAAGATAGTTCCCAAGTTTCAAGTTTTTCAAAAAATAGTTTTTTCTCTCCCAATAATTCTTTTTTATAATTAAACCAATTAATTTCTTTTGTCAAAGAAGAAACTAGCAAGAAAATTTTTCCTTTTTCTTTTAGAGACTTTTTTGCTTTTTCTAAAAATTTATTTATAATTTCTGAACCAAATTTTCCCCCAGTAGTTATTAATTCTGACTCTTCATCTTCGTTTTTTGTTTTTGGCAAATAAGGCGGATTAAAAATTATTAAATCATATTTTTCATTTATATTTTCAAATAAATTGGATTTTATGCAATGAAACTCCATTTTTTGGCATTGTTTGACAGCATCAATATTAATATCTGCACCAAAAATATTCTCTCTTTTTACTCCAATTTTTTCCAATGCTTTTAACTGAATTCCTGAACCAATTCCAATTTCTAAAACTTTTAAATTTGAATTTTGTTTTAATAAATTGGGAACTTCTTTTTCTAAAACTTCTTTCAATAAATAAGAATCTTCTTTTGGAGAATAAATAAGTGACATTTTAACTAAAAAAACTATTGAAAAACCTAACCAATTCATCTTTAAATAAAAACACTGCCGCTAATGCTCCTAACAAAAATAACAATAAAAGAATAAGAATAATTGTTACCGCTTTTCCTTTTGGAGGTTTTGGTTTTTTTTCTAAATCATAATTAGAAACTCTTTGAACTACCTTTGGAGGCTCTTTTTTTTTAGATTCATTTTCTGAAGGTTTTTCTTTCTTTTTTTCTTTTGGTTTTTCTTCTTTTTTTTCTTCTTTTTTTAAGGGTTTTGCAACAACTTCTTTTTTCTTTTCTTCCTTTTTCTTTTCTTTTTTTTCTTTTGGTTTTTCTTTACCTTCTTCTTTTTTTACAATTTCTTCTGGAGATTTCTGTAACTCTACATAAACCCTTGCTGCTTGTTCAATTTCTGTTTTATCATAACCTGATTGATAGAAACTCATCATTGCATCTTTTAGGCTGGAACCTCTTGCGATTGCAGCACGAAGTCCTCCAAGAATTTCTCGATTAGGAATCACAGAAGACTTTTTTTCGACAGGCTTTTCCTCTTTTTTTTCCATGAATTATAAAAGAAATTGTTATTTAAAAAATGTTGTTTTAAAAATTTAAAGCTTCAAAACATCTCCATTCTTTACTAAATAAGAAGTTTCTCCTAATTTATATCCCATCTCTTTTGCAACACAGATTAATTCCTCTTCTTGTTCCCTTGTTCCATGAGAAGGAATTATTATTTTCGGTTTAACTAAATTAATTAATTTCTTTTTGCTTTCTTTACTTCCATGACCATGAACATGGACATTTGTTTGTAAATTAACTCCTATCTTTTCTAATTTTTCATCTAGTTTTTTTCTTGCTTCTATATTAACTTCTGTAGGAATTACTGAAGAAGAAAAGATTAAATGATCTCCTCCTCTAAATCTAAAAGGAGTTTCCCCTTTTGAAATTCTATCTAGGATTGAATCTTTTTCTCCTTGGTGACCTGTACAAACAATTAGATATTTTCCCCTGTTTGCTTCAACTTTTTTCAAAATAGAATTTATTTGTCTACGATATTTCATTATTTTTATTTGATTTCTAAAAGGGCATTTTCCAACCTTTACTGCACAATCAACATATTTTGCCATGCTCCTTCCAAGAAAAATAATTTCTCTTCCAGTTTTTTTTGCATGTTTCACAATATTGGTAAGTCTTTCTATGTGCGAAGAAAAAGTTGTTACAAAAAATGCAGAATTTTTGTCTTTTACTTTTGAAAAGGCTTCTTTTAACATATTATCTGCGTCTTTCTCACTTAGATTAGAATCATCTTTTCCTGCATAAAGAGTATTTATTATTGCAACTTTTACTTTGTTTTTCCCAATTTCTTCTAATCTTGAATAATTAGGGGGATTCCCCATTGTAGGTGTATCATCAAATTTATAATCTAGAGCGTAAAAGAAACTACCTTCTGGAGTGTGTAGCGTAATAAAAGTTGAATCTATTGTGGAATGTGTTGTATGAACAAATTCTACTTGAATATCTTGTGAAACTCCAGGAATTTTATGTGTTGAATTTGATTTTACAACTTTAACTTCATTTGTCATTACAATTTTTGCATCTTCTACCAAAGATTCTAGAACCCTTATAGTAAAAGGAGTTCCATAAATTATTGCGTTTGGATATCTATCAATTAAAAACGGAATTCCTGCCACATGGTCCAAATGTGCATGAGATAAAAAGATTGCTTTTACTTTTTTTGTCCAACCTAATTCATCTAATTTTCTATCATCTGGTATCCCGCCAACTCTTCTAAGGCTCCTTTTTGTATATCCGATTTGATTTTCTTCTTGTAGTTCTATAACTCCTGGTAAATAAAAACCACAATCAAACAAAAACACGTCATCACCTATTTTTACAGCGGTCATATTCTTACCGACCTCTTCAAATCCTCCAACTGTACAAATTTCCATAACTAACCAAAATAAAAACAGTTTAAATAATTTTGTGAGAATATTTTATTAGTTAGAAATATAAACTTCTGTTTTCTTTTTAGTATATGAAGAGTTTAATTCCATCACATAAAGAAAAAAAGAGATATTTATTGTTGGAAGGAAATAATTTGAAAAAGAACATTAATTTGGCAATAAAAGATTTTATTGGTAACTTGGGTTTAGCTGAAGCTTCACCTACTTTTATTAAAAATAACATAATTTCAATTAATAGAAAAAGTTTAGATAAAGTTAGAGCAAGTTTTGTTTTATGGAAAGAAAAAATTCAAATAATTAGAGTAAGCGGAACTTTGAAGGGATTGGAAAAATAACTCCAAAAACCTTTTAAATCTGGACAAATTAAATTCTTTATAGGAAATTCTAAAATGGAAATGCCAATAGACATTCAACACCAACAAATGGGATATGACCGAGCTGCAACTATGTTCAGCCCAGAAGGACATCTATTACAAGTTGAATATGCTGAAAAAACTGTTAGATTGGGAAGTGCTAGCATAGGGTTAGTTTGTTCCGATGGAGTTTTTATTTTAGCTGATAAAAGAAATGAAGATGAATTAATTGTTCCTGCGTCTGCTCAAAAAGTTTATGAAATTGATTCTCATATAATTTCGAGTGTTGCGGGAATAATTTCTGATGCAAGAGTTTTGATTGATAAAGCACAGATTCTTTCTCAACAACATAGAGTTACTTATGATTCACCAATTGAACCAGAAGTTGTAATTAAGGAAATTTCTAATGTTAAACAACAATTTACTCAATATGGTGGAGCAAGACCTTTTGGAGTTTCATTAATTGTTGCAGGAACTCAAGATGGAAAGGGAAGGTTGTTCACAAGTGACATTACTGGAAATTATTTTGAATATTATGCGAATGCAATTGGGGAAAATGATTTGAAAATAAAAGAAAAATTAAGAGAAAAATATAAAGCTAATTTAGATTTGAAAAAAGGAATAAAGTTGGCATTAGGCATAATGAAAGATGTTCAGGGAGACAAATTTAATATTGAGAGATTAGAAGTTGCATATATTGAAAACAAAGATGAAATAATTAAAAGGTTGGATGGAAAGGAGATTGAAGAATTCAAATGAGTGAGAGAAAAACAGAATTTGCACCTGGGCAAACTATTGCAAGAATAGATAAAAATGGGATCCATTTTGAAATTCTTGTAAATATGGACGATGCTTTGAAAGTCAAAAAAGGGGAATCTGATTATTTAATTGTTGAAGGAGATAGAATATTTAATGATATTAAAAAAGGGAATGTAGCTTCAAACGATGATTTAGAAATTGCTTTTAAAACAACAAATGTTGATGAAATTGGAAAAATTATTGTTAAGCAAGGAGATGTTTTAGTTGATCAAGAACATAGAAGTGAAGAAAAAGAAAAACAAATTAAACAAGTTGTTGATTTCTTGGCAAGAAACGCTATTGATCCGCAAAGTGGAAACCCTATTTCAAATGAAAGAATTAGATCTGCTTTGGAAGAAGCACATGTAAACATAAAAAATGTTCCAGTTGAAAATCAGATACAAGATATTTTAGAACAAATTGCGAAAATAATTCCAATTAAAATTGAAACAAAAAAAGTCAAAATCCATGTTCCAGCATTACAAACAGGAAAAGTCTATGGTCTTATTCAACAATATAAAGAAAAGGAGAATTGGCTGAACGACGGCAGTTTAGAAGTAGTCGTTAAAGTTCCTGCAGGATTAATAATGGATTTTTATGACAAACTTAATTCTATAACACATGGTTCAGTTACAACAGAAGATGTTAAAGAAGAATAAAGAATTAAATACAAATATTTTTAAAGGGTTTTTAACAACAAATTAAGATGGAGAGAAAAGTAGTTATTCCAGGAGAAATTATTATCGAGGGAGATGATTATCTTCCAGGAGATTCAACTGAGAAAAGAGACGGAAAGATTTTTGCCTTAAAATATGGCTTAGCTGAAGAACAAAATAATTTGATAAAAGTTATTCCTTTGTCTGGAGTTTATTTTCCTAGGAGAGGAAATGTTGTTATTGGAAAAGTTGAGAATATTAATTCTGCAGGTTGGATGGTAGATATTGGTGCTGCTGATTCTGCATTTTTATCAATTAATGAAGTCCCAAGATTTGTTAATAAAGATGCAATGGATGAAGTTTTTGATATTGGCGATATTATTATTGCAAAAATTTGGGTAATAAATAAAAGAGGAATTGATTTATCTGTTAAATCAAGAGGTTTTGGAAAAGTGGAAGAAGGGCTTGTTTTTGAAATTAATCCGAATAAAGTTCCAAGAGTTATTGGAAAAGAAGGAAGTATGATAAAATTAATTAAAGAGAATACTGGTTCAGATATTACAGTAGGACAAAACGGAGCAGTTTTAATCAAAGGTCCAACTATTGATGATGAATTATTTGCTAAAAGAGCAATTTTACATGTTTGTGAAAAATCTTTTATATCAGGGTTGACTGATGAAATAACTAAATGGTTTGAGGAGAACAAAAAATAAAATGGCGGAATTCAAGGTAAAATCAAAGATTGTATCTGAAACAAATTCAAAAAATTTGTTCCAAAGACCTGACGGAAGAGGAATAAAAGAGATGAGAGAAACTGAAGCGAAAGTTGGAGTTGTTCCAGCTGCCGATGGTAGTGCAATGTTTAGAACTGGAAAAACTATTGCTATTGCGGCTGTTTATGGTCCTAAGAAAATGCATCCTCAGCACAAACAAGATCCTGCTACAGGGCAAATTAGATGTGAATATAATATGATTAGTTTTTCAGTTGATGAAAGAATTAGACCTGGAAGAAATAGAAGAGCAATGGAAATTTCTGAAATTACAAAATGGGCTTTAGAACCCTCAGTTATGTTGGATAAATATCCTAGCCAAGTTATTGATGTTCATATAAATATAATCCAGGCTGATGCTGGAACTAGATGTGCTGGAATTAATGCAGCTTCTTTAGCATTAGCTCATGCTGGAGTTCCAATGAAAGATTTGGTTTCAAGTGTTTCTGTTGGAAAA
This sequence comes from Candidatus Woesearchaeota archaeon, assembly GCA_964416245.1. Taxonomy (GTDB): domain Archaea; phylum Nanobdellota; class Nanobdellia; order Pacearchaeales; family GW2011-AR1; genus GW2011-AR1. The sequence continues at coordinate 10,285 of CAYQDG010000002.1, read as the reverse complement.
TTAGACAAAACTTTAGTTGTTGACTTAACTAAAGAAGAAGAAGATTTTGAAGAAGGAGAAGGTCCAACAGACATCCCTATTTCAATGACTTCATCTGGAAAAGTTACACATATGCAACTTGATGGAAAAATTGGAGTTAAACAATTACAAGAATCAGTAGATTTAGCTAAAGAATCTTGTGAAGAAATTTATGAAATACAAAAAAAAGCATTGAAGGATGCTGTTGACATGGAGGCAAAAAAATAAAATGGACAAGATACGAACTACTTCGAAAGTTACTGGTGAAAGAATAAAAAAATATTTGGAAGAAGGAAAAAGATTTGATGGAAGAACTCCCGAAGAATTTAGAGAATTGACTATTGAAAAAAATGTTTCAGTAAAAGCAGAGGGAAGTGTTAGAGTAAAATTAGGTAAAACAGAAGTCATCGTTGGGGTTAAGATGGCTCCTTCGGAACCTTATGCAGACAGTCCAGATAAAGGTAATTTAATGGTTACTGCTGAAATGTTGCCTTTGAGTTCTCCAAGATTTGAATCTGGTCCTCCAAAAATTGAAGCTATTGAATGGGCAAGAGTTACTGATAGAGGTTTGAGAGAATCAGGTTTTGTTGATTTTGAAAAATTATGCATTAAAGAAGGAGAAAAAGTTTGGACTGTTTTTGTTGATGTTTATTCTATCAATGACGATGGAAATTTGATGGATGCTGCAACAATTGGTGCAATAGCTGCAATGAAAATTGCGAAAATACCTAAGTATGATTTAGAAAATGATAAAGTATTGTATGATGAACCTAGTGAAGAAGGTTTACCTTTGACAGATCACGTTCCGGTAGCAATTAGCGTTCATAAAATTGGAAAATCTTTGATTGTTGATCCTACAAGAGAAGAAGAAGATTTAAGTGAAACAAGAGTAACTATGGGTTCTTGTAAAGGTACAATTTCTTCTTTACAAAAAAGCAATAGTCGAGCTTTAGAAATTGATGAAATTAAAAAAGTTTTTGAAATTTCAGCAAAAGTTAGCGAGGAAATTGATTCAAAAATTGACAATGCCCTGAAAGAGTAAACGAAAGTTTTAAAAGAGGAAACCCTTAATTATTATTGAGAAAAATGGAGTCAAAAAATTTTACTAAATATGAAAGAGCAAGAATTTTAGGTGCTAGAGCTCTTCAAATTGCAATGAATGCTCCTCTTCTAATAAAAATTTCTGCAGAAGATTTAGAAAAAATTAATTTTGATGCTTTAAAGATTGCAGAAATAGAATTTAATTCAGATGTTTTACCTATTTCAATTAAACAGCCTTTACCTAAAAGGAAAGATGGTGCTTTGAAAAGAGCAAAGACTCCAAAGATTAAAGACAATGTTAAAGAAGATAAAGAAGAAGAATTAGAAAAAGAAATAATTGAAGAAGGGGAAATTATGAAACTTGCTAATCCGGACGATGAAGAAGACGAAAATAGTTCTGATGATCAATAATTATTTTTTAGTATAGATTTATTTTTATAGTTTGATAAATTTTTTTTATAATGGGTTATTCGTTGCAAAAAAAAGTTGAAGAAAAAACAATAGATATTTTATTTGAATTAGAAAATGAATTAGAAATTGAAATTGGAGAAATTCCTGAAGTTTATTATGTTGGAAAGAATTTTGATGTTTATAAAACTGGAATGACTAAAGAATATACTAATCATATTAAAAAAATAAAAAAAAGTAAAGAAGGATTTACTTTTTACCCTCCGGGAATAATTTTTATAGCTGATTTGGAAAATTATAAAATTGCCGAAGAAGTAGGACATTACATGCATTTCTCCAATATAGAATATAAGGGGGAAACAAAAGAAGAATTTTTTTGCCTTAAATCTTTAGCAGAAATGATTGGATATTTTTCCTCAAAATTAATTTATTCTTCAAGGAAAAATCAATTCAAAAAAATACCAGATTTTCTTCCAGAAGAAGGAGATGTTGAAAAATTTATCTATGGATTAAAAAAAATAGCTAATAGGAATGATGAAGAATTTGAAAATGGTGCCCACATACAAGGATATACAATGGGAGAAAAAATGTTTAATAAATATATTTCTGGACAACTAAAAAAATCTAGTGTTAGAAAAATAATAATTAATCCCCTAAATAAAAAAAATTCTTCTTTACATGAATTTTACAAATGGAAATATCAAGTTCTAAAATGATATTCCAAACTTTTATTAACCAATATTACTTTTTTTAATTATGATTATTGAGAGTGTGAAAGGTAAAAAGATAAAAGATTCTAGGGGAGATTTTACTATCGAGGTTTCTATTGATACAGATGTGGGAAAGTTCAAAGCTTCAGCTCCAAATGGAAAATCTAAAGGAAAGCATGAAGCCAAATCTTATAAAAAAACAATTGAAGGAGACATTGAAAATTTAGAAAAAATATCTGATTATTTTTCTCAAGAACATTTGGAAAAGTTTGATGATTTGAGAAGAATTGAAGATGTTACTAAAGGACATATTGGTGCAAATACTTTATTTGCTCTTGAATCTGCTGCATTGAAAGCAATTTCTAAAGAACAAAAAAAAGAAATTTGGCAAATAATTAATCCAAATGCGAAAATAATTCCAAGATTAGTTGGAAATTGTATTGGAGGAGGATTGCATTCAAAATT
>CAYQDG010000002.1:0-7543 GCA_964416245.1 Candidatus Woesearchaeota archaeon | reverse complement strand
GAAGATTTTGAAACTCATAAAAAATTGTTGGGATTGGTTGGAGATAGATGCATGATTGTTGGAGATGATTTGACAGTTACAAATTATAAAAGGCTGGAAAAAGCAATTGAAATAAAAGCAATTAATGCTTTAATTATGAAACCTAATCAAAATGGTTCTTTAATTGATGTTAAAAGAGTTAGTGAACTTGCAAAGAAAAATAATATTAAAATGGTTTTTTCTCATAGAAGTGGAGAAACAATGGAAAGTATTTTAGCTGATTTGGCATTTGGTTTCGAGGCTGATTTCATTAAATGTGGAATTACTGGAGATGTTCGGGAAGTTAAAATTAAAAGACTTGAAGAGATTGAGAAAAGTTTAGGAAAGAAATAAAAAGTAATTAAAATTTTATTCTTTATGAAAGATTTAAGTGATTTGACATTAAAGCAAAAAGAATCTAAAAAAAAGATTTTTAATTTGAAAAAAGAAATTATAAAACTAAAATTAACTCCAAATGTTTCTTTGAATGAAGCACAACAACAAAAATATGATAAATTTAATGGAATAGTTAAAAAGGGTAAGACTCTTTTGAATCCATATAAAAATGAAAAAGAATTTTTAATGATAGAAAAGCGAATTGCTTTGAGTTTTGCAAAAGATGATTATAAAAGACTTGTTTGTGAAGAGAAAGGGCATAAAGAATCTGTTATTTCTACTGGCAACCATGGAACATATGTTAATTGTAAAAGGTGTGGCGAATCATACACGAGGCCAATGAGTTCTGAAGAAAGTAAATCATTTTATGAATTTATGAACACTTCTTTTAATATTTAGATTATTTCTATAATAAATTTCATATACAAAGAACCAAATTTCCTACGTAAAACCTTTTGAAAAAAAGGTTTTTATGCTTCACCAAAGTTCAACGTATAAATTTTCCTACGGAAACTTTTATAAACTAATTTTATTGTAATTCATCATGGCAAAGGAAAAAAAAGAAATTCAAAAAGTTCCAGCACCTAAAGGTGTACCCCCGATTGAAGAAGTTGAGGGTAAAGAAAAATTAACTGGAAAAGAACTTGAAAAAGCTGCTGAGGCTGAATCTTTAGAAACAACTCCTGAAGCTAAGCCTTCAATGGAAGATGTTAAAGAAAAGAAGAAAGAGACTTCTGTTGAAGACAAAAAAAAGGCATTATTAGAAAAAGCCAAAAAACTTAAAGAAAAGTTTGAAGGTTCTGCAGATATTGAAAGCATGAAAGAGGAAGTTAAAGTTAAAAAGAAAAGTGATATGCTTATTGATTTAGAAGATTATGTTAAAACTGGAATTTATTTAGGAACAAGAGTTGTAACTCCTGATATGAAAAAATTTGTTTATAGAAGAAGAGCCGATGGATTGGCAATTTTTAATACTGATTTAATTGATGAAAAATTAAAAGAAGGAATCGAATATTTATCTAAATTTGAACCCGAAGATGTTATTTTAGTTTGTAAAAGACAATCTGGTTGGAAAGTTGCAAAGAAATTTGAAGAAATTACTGGAATTAGGGCTTTTACAAAAAAATATCCTGCAGGAGTTATGACAAACACTGAATTAGAAGATTTTTTAGAAACTGAATTAACAATTATTACAGATCATTGGTTAGACAAGAATGCTTTAAAAGATACATTGGATGTTAAGAAAAATGTTTTAATGATTTGTGGAACTAATAATTTTGCACATGGTGCCAATCAAGTTATTATTGGTAACAACAAAAGTGGAAAATCAATTGGATTAATCTATTATCTTTTAGCTAAAGGATATTTGAAAGCTAAAGGCAAAGACACCTCTGTAGTTCCTGAAATGGAATGGTGGACAGAAGAAGACCAAGAATAAATGTCCAAGCGACTTTGTTTAATTCTTAATTATTTTATCAAAAAAATGTGTTTTTTGTTAAAAAATAACAACTAGTATATTATAGTAATATTTTTTAACTATAAAATCTTAGAAAAGATATGAATGAAAAAAAAATTTATAGACGTTTCATTAATTCTGACTCTGATGAACTTTGGATAAAATATGATGGGCAAGATTTTTATGAACTTTTTAATGAAGTAATGCCCTTTAAAGCATATCTAAAATATTTTGAAAATAAAAAATTCAAAACTGTTAAAAACATTCTTTTTGACGCTAAAGGAATTTATTTAAATGTCAATTATCAAAAATTCCCAGAAAAAAATTGGAGCAAAGGCAAATTAAAGATAAATGATTCAGACAAAAAATCCAAAGATGGATTAGTTTACAAAATATTTGAGGAAAAAAACCAAAAAAATCCTAGAGCAGTTTTCTTGTTTGGAAAAAAGAATGATGAAGAAATAATAAAAAAAGGAAAAATAGATGAAATAAGAAATTATCTAATAGATGAATACATCCAAAATAAAGGAATAAATTTTAAGACAATCCCAATAGAAGAAAAGTTAAAAAATTTTTCAGTAAATAAAAAATATTTTAAATAAAAACAGAACTTAGATTATTCCAAATAATCATACAACATTTTGTATGTGATTTGTTACTATATTTTGGAGAAGATATTTCTTTAAAAAGGAAAGAAATTTTTATAGAGCATGGGCGAGAAAAAAAGGGGAAAAATTCCGAGAGTTTTAGAACAAAGATTATTAATAACGCCCAAAGAAAGAGAAATTCTAAAAACAATTGAAGAAATGTCTCCTAGAGATACCGGAAACATATATGTTACTGGAAATCCTTTAAATTTGCCTGTTCCAACATTGAATATGCTTTCTAAAAGACTAAAAATTCCAGAAAAAGAACTTGATAAAGATTTAAAAAATATTGGAGAAAAATGGAGCATTCCAAAAAAAGAAAATTTGCCAACAGGAAATGGGCTTTGGGATAAAGACCATGCATATATTCATGCATTAGGAAACCAACATAAATTAAGGTGGGATGAAAAAATGGGGGATTATAGAGTTCCAAGAGTCCATATGTTTAATGCTTTACTATCTACAGGGACACTAATTTCAAATAATGATGCTTTTCAGGGTGAAAAAATAATACGTCAATCTCTTGGAATTGATGAAATGTTGAATAGTTATTCAGTTCAAGATGGTATACTGCCAGAAATAATTGAAATTTATGGAAAAGCTAAGCATCAAAGAGCTCTTTTAACGGGAACAAATAAAACTGGAAAACCAACAGATGTTGAGGAATTTGAAAGTATAAAAAAAACATTAGAAATTGAAGACCATGAATTATCTGAAAAAGATTGGAACAACTTAGAAAAATATGTTGTCAATACAATTGATTCTTTTGAAGAGGCCGCTAAAAGTGTTGCTCATGAAATAAAAGATATGTATAAGAACATCCCAGAACATGTTGATATTCATTGGTATTTTGGAGCAAGTGATTTTGCAAACATGAAAGAAATTGAAAGTACATTGGTTGCTCAAAGAAGAATAACAAATAGGGAAATGCAAAAAGCAAACCAAGATTTACCAGAATGGAGAGATAGTTTAGATGAATTGAAACAAGAAAATAGTAAAAATCTTGTTAATAAATTATTGTCGGACAAAATTTATTTACATATTAATAATCAAAGAAACGAATTTGATGAAGGCTCTTTTCCTGAAAAAGGAGAAGAATTTAGAAAAATTAAAGATAGTTATTTCTTTACTCAAAAAGGAGAACCTGCAAAAAGAGTTGAAAAATTGAAAAAATCAATAAAGAAAAAATACGAACAAACTCTTGGGAAATCTACAGAAATGTTCGATTCAATTTTTGATACAGCAATATTGGATTATCAAGAATTGACAACATTCAAAAAAATAAAAGATTATAAAGAGAAACAGACAGAAAATTTAGAAAAAAAATCTATGAAAATTTCAACTCTTGAGGATAAAATACATGAAGCAGAAAGATTTGAAAATGCTTTGATTAGAGAAAGAACACAAGGACCTTCTTGGTTCACTGGACATATTGCAATAAAACCGACGGATGCTAAAGTTATGCAAATGGTAAAAAAAGAAAAGTACAAAGCATTGTATGAAAAAATATTAATTCCAGAACTCAAAAAATTAACAAACAAAGATCACAAAATTCATTTGCATACAGATAAAATAATTTCTGTTCATATACCAGATCCACAATATCAAATTGATTGGGATAAAATGTCTGAAGAAGAAAGGTTAAAAACTCCAATCGGGACCATTATGACTTCATTTCCTCAAACAAATGTTGAAAGAAGTAATGAGCCAATAAAAGGCGGTTTTGCTGAAATTCAAAGTTTCCAAGAAAAAATTTTGTCAAAAAGAATTCAAGATGAAAAGAAAAAACCAAAAACTCACGAAGAATTTAATAAAAAAGAACACGCTTTTTCAGATATTTATTTCACAAGTCATTCTGCTGAAGGTTTTTTAACTCAAACAAAATTTAGAATTGCTCCCTCGAGGGTTAAAGGAAAAAATAATTATGACAAAGAACTAACTACTTTCTTAAAACTTCCTACAAGACATGATTATGAAAAACTTTATGACCTAATGGCAAAAGGAAATACTGGAACATGGTATGCTAAAAGAGCAGACAAAGGCGGAGACACTGCAGGTAATACAATTTTAATTGATCATCCTGATTTAAGTCAAGAACAAATTTTCTTTAATGATAAATTTTATGCAAAAATAGGAAAAAAATATGGTGAAAGAGTTAATGAATTAGAAGATAAAATTTGTGAATTGGAAGAAAAAGTAAATAGAAAAGGAACAAAAGAATACAGGGAGAAACACAAAAAATTATTAATGAATACAAAAGAGGAATTAGAAGGAATTTATAATAAAGTGAGACCAGAATTTTATAATATTTTTAATGCAAATGATTTACATTTCGGTGAATGGTCAATGCCAGGAAGATTTACCTTAGAAGAAGGTATTCGGGCCTCTCAACAAGCAGCATTGCAATCAGAAGGAGTTAATTCTATGAAAGCTGGGATAATAACAGAAGCGTTTAATGGGGATCAAGAATTTAGAAGCTATGCTGCAAGAAAACTTGGAACTTGGACAAGTGGAATAAATTATAGAAAAGAATTGAATTTTTTAACTAATGAATTACTAAAAAAAGGTTATTCTGAAAAAGAAATAATGAAACACCGAGATATTTTTACTCAAGAAATGTTAGATGGAATTGTTACATTTAAACTTGAAGGACAAACAGATGATTTTATTCATTATGAAAAAGATTTATTTAATGAATTAATGAACAAAGGAACAGAATTATTTGTTGGAATGGGTAATCACCACCAAGCATCAGGAGATAGGCAAAGTGAGGGAGATATAGTTAAAAAATTACTAGATGCAGAAAGATTTTATGAATCCAATGGAAAGTTAAAAATTGGTTATGGTTCAACAGCAGGACAAAGTTTCAGTTATGATATGTTTGATTTTCCGGGAGTTGAAGACAGGCTTATTCCATTTGTTGTGACCCATAAGGCTTGGAGTGGAAAAACAGAAATAGATGGACCAATAAGGCAAATGGTTAGAACAAAGGATAATGCTGCATATATGAATACTTCCGATCGGCACCACGAAGGAATGGCTGCACAAAATGGAAAGATGATGTTTTTAGATTCAGGTAAACCCCCAGTAAATCCTTTTGTTCAGATGATTGGAAAAGCAAGCTCTGTACGAGGAACACAAATTCCAAAATATGATCCAACCGGAGGAAATGGATATATGGCAAAGAGAGGATTTTATGATCCAGTTGTTGAAAAAATTATTGGATGGGATGAAAAAGCCCAAATTTTAGATAGATGTTATAGTTTAATTGGAGAAGGCATGAAAGATAGTTCTGTCATGAAAAAAATTGCTGAAATCAACCAATTAAAAGAAAGTAAATACTTGAAAAAATAATGATTTTTTTTGAATATATTCATGAAAAGTTTATAATGTAATTTAAATTAGTTAAACTATGGAAAATAAATTTGATGGAATTATGTATAAAAAAAGAGGGTATAAAGTTAATGCGCCTACTTTGGCATACAAAACTGTTTATGGTAAAAATCCCGAAGAACCTTTGAGAGGAAGAACAAATTCTCCTAAAAAAATTTGGAGGGGAATTGAAGTTGATAAAAATTTAAAAAATGAATGGCTTGAAGAATTAAATTCTAGTGGAGTTGAAATAAAATCTACTGACGAGGGGAAAAGTAAAGAAAGAGTAGCATTTGTTATTTTTCGTATGCCAGAAGGTGAAGATGATTTATACACGCAAGTTGAAAAAAATTTGAAAAAAGAAAAAGATTTATTTGTTTCTTCCGATATAGGTATGCAAGGAAGACCAAGAATTTGTATTGCAAAAGATATCATTGTAGGAGAGAAAGGGTGGGAAGAATGGTGGAGTTCTCTTGCTGAAAAAATAAAAAAAGCTTACGAAGAAGCAAAATAAATCACCGTCTGAAAAATATCCAATTGTTTTCTTTGCCTTGGAACTTTGTTCTAACTAAACAGTATTCACCATTTAGTTTTTTTCCCTCGATATTAATTACAATTGTATTTTTATCTTTTTCAATTAATTCAAATTTTCCTTTGTCCCAAATTTCTACTTTTCCTGCCCCGTAATTTCCTTCAGGAATTATTCCTTCAAATTTTGCGTATTCTATTGGATGATCTTCAGTTTGAATCGCTAAACGTTTTAGGTTTTTTCTTTTTGGAGGAAGTTTTGGAATTACCCACGATTTTAGAACACCATTAAATTCTAAACGTAAATCATAATGTAAATGTGAAGCTGAATGTTTTTGAATTACATAAATATTTTTTGATTTTCTTTTTTTTCTTTCTTTGCCGACGGGTTCGGAGGTTTTTTTAAATTTTCTTTTTTCTTTATATTTTTTTAGAGGCATATTATTTTAAAGAAAAAGAAGTATATTAATTCTATTATTAAAATTGGATATTTTTTATCACAGAAACATTTATAAATACAAAATTTTTGAAATAAATACAATTGATTAATTTCAATTGTATATTTAACTAAGATGAGTGCCTTAAGAAAATGTATGCTCACATATAAGGTATGATGTATGTAGAAGCAGTCGTGTAATTCTATAATTAATTAAGGTCATCTTAAAATGATTTTATAGTTTTAATCATATGTTTGTAGTCAATAAATAGCCAATAGTTAGGATTTGTGTGAAGTGATTTCTTTCTTACAAAGAAATTGCGCAATTGAAATTTCTTGAATTTAATTCTAAAGGAAATTGATGAAATTGTTAATTCCAGTTGATCCTGCTGGCGGCTGCGGCTCTCTGATTTGCACTTAGACATGCAAGTTTTTTTAGTTTCTTCGGAAGTTGAAAGGCGAACTGCTCAGTAACACGTAGCTAACCTACCCTTAGGTCAGACATACCCTCGGGAAACTGAGGCTAATATCTGATAGAGATAAAATACTGGAATGATTTTATCTTCAAATTCGAGCCTAAGGATGGGGCTGCGGTGGATTAGGTTGTTGGCGGGGTAATGGCCCACCAAGCCGTTGATCCGTAAGGGCTCTTAGCGGAGAAGCCCTGAGAGGGAATCTGAGACACTATTC
>CAYQDG010000001.1:29371-57569 GCA_964416245.1 Candidatus Woesearchaeota archaeon | reverse complement strand
TCTTTCTCGTTGTAAAAACCAAAAAGAGCTAAAAAAGGATTTGATGTATCTTTTGGTTTTTTCTTTTCTTCTTTTTTTTCTTCTTTGTCTTCAATAAATTCTTTAATGTCTTCTTCTAAAGTTTCTAAACTTTCAGTTGTTGTTCCTTCTATTAAACTTAGTGCATCGGATAAATCTGATTTGTCTAATTCTTCATTTAATTTTTTTAACTCTTCTGAATTTAATGCATAACTTCTAAAAACTACCTCTGCTCTTCCTCCAACTACATATCCTTGTTGAGTTCTATTTGGAATTCCTCTAAAATTGAAATCAACTAATACGCATAAATAGTAATCTCTTTTTTGTTTGTATTTTTGAGGATATGTTGAACTCACTTTTCTTTTTCCCAAAAGAGTTAATTCTAAAATTAAAGAATTAAACATTTTTACAAGGGCAGGATTTCTCCCAGAATCTGACATTTCTAACTCTTGTGCAGCTTTCATGTATGGCTTTGCCCAACGAGAATAAAGTTTCAAAGAATTCACTTGACTTTTTAGATAAGTCTTTTCAATTTCAAACCTTTTTCTTAATTCTCCTTCAGATTCTTTTATCCAAACATTGAATTCATGTAATCTTGGTCTTAGAATTCTTTTTACAATTTGATTTAAATCTAACTTATCTATTTCTTTCTCATCATTTACTGCAAGAAATGCATCAATTAAAGTATTGAATCCTGCTTGACCCAAGGCCATTGCTTTAATGGAAGAATTTCCTTTATTTACATCAACTTTATCCATCCAAATTTGTTTTAAACTTAAAAGTGCTTGTTGTTTTTTATTTGGATTTTTTAAATCTTCATATGATCGTAATCTGATTTTAAATTCTCTTAAATCATAAATTAAATTTAAGATACTTCTCAACACTGTATTGATGTCCCCCATTAATTTTGCTCCTTGTTGTTGCATAATTGATATTCTTTGCCCCATTTCCCCAAAGTGTTGTGAACCTGGACTTGAAACAAAATTATCTAGAAGCTTTTCTGGTTTTAATCCAAAATCATTCATTAAATCTAATATAAAAAAATAAATTGGTTCAAGAGTTTCTGTTGGAGAATCATAAACAAGTTTGTGTTCTGATTCACATTTGGGTTTTGCATTTTTTGCAGCATCATAAATTCCTTTTTCTTTTATTGTTGATTTAAATTGCGTTACTTTTTTTTTATGTGATGCAGACCCGGGACTTTCTCCTGTATCATAATAAAGATTAGGATTTATTGCTGCTATTAATTGGGGAATTGATACTACCATAAAAAAATATAGTTAGAGATGTTTAAAAAATATTGGATTTCCCACCAACATTCTTAAAAAGATTAAATTGTTATTTATTTTATGGCTATTTGGAAGAAAAAGGAAAAAGGATATGTTGATTTGTCTGAAAGGATGAGAAAACAGCAAAAAAAGGCTGAAAATTTTAAACAAAATATTTTTTCGGAAGAGGAGCCAATTGAAGAAAATCCCTCTAATAACCAAAGTAATTCAGGAGGAGGTTTTTTTGGAGGTTTTTTTGGAGGAGGAAGTTCTTCTAATTCGACAGTTTCTAATACAGAAGAAACTGAATCAGTTAATCCTGATGAAAGAAAAAGAAAACTTGCTAAAAGATTGATTGACATGACAAAAAGAATGGAAGACATGGAAAATGAAATTTACCAACTTAAACAAAAGATTGAAGTTTTGGAACATAAACAAAGAGTTGGTTATTAGTTAATCTTTTTATTATATTAATTAAATTAATAAACTTTGTATTCTAAAAATTCTTATGATTGAAAATTTAAATGAAAAAATTAAAGCATATGCTTTGAAGAATGCTATTGCTTACAAAGGAAAGGCAAATCCTGGGGCCGTTGTTTCTGCTTTATTTAATGAGGGACTTGAGAAATCTGAAGTAAAGGAAGTTATGCCTAAAATTCAAGAAATAATTAAAGGAATTGAATCTTTGGATTTAGAAAAACAAAAAGAAGAATTTGAAAAATTCAAGGAATTCGCTTCTGAAAGGGAAGTTCGGGAAGGATTGCCCGAATTACCAAATTCGGAAAAGGGAGTTGTCATGAGGTTTGCTCCTTCTGCAAGTGGCCCAATGCACGCAGCTCATGCAATTGTTGCTGGATTGAGTATTGATTATGTTAAAAAATATGGAGGTAAATTTTATCAAAGAATTGAAGACACAAATCCTGAAAATGTTGATCCAGAAAGCTATATTTTGTTGAAAGAAGACGGGAAATGGTTAAGTCAAGGCATTTCAGAAACTATAATCCAGTCAGATAGAATGGATTTATATTATGGATATGCAGTTGCCTTAATTGAAAAAGGTGCAGCATACGTATGTGAATGTTCTGGAGATAAATTTAGAGAATTGGCTAAAGAAAAAAAAGAATGTCCTTGTAGAAAAAAATCGATTGAAAAAAATATTGAAGATTGGGAAAAAATGTTGGATAAAAATGGATTCAAAGAGGGAGAAGTTGTTTTAAGATTTAAAACTCCCGAGAATGAAGGTGGAATGCAACATAGAAATCCTGCAATGAGGGACTTTCCTTTAGCTAGAATTAATGAGCATGAACATCCTCGGCAAGGAAAAAAATATCGTGTTTGGCCTTTGATGAACTTATCTGTTGCAGTGGACGATATAGATTTAGGAATGACGCATATAATCAGAGGAAAGGACCACCGAGATAATGCGCAAAGACAAAAAATGATTTTTGAAATTTTTAATGAGCAAATTCCTTGGACTGGTTTTTTAGGAAGGATTCATTTTCAAGGGTTGGAATTTTCTACTTCTAAATTCAGAGAAGGAATTGAAAAAGGGATTTATTCTGGTTGGGACGATGAAAAATTGCCAACTTTGGCTTCTCTGAGAAAAAGGGGTTACAAAGCTCAAGCTTTTTTGAAATTAGCCGAACATATAGGACTTTCAGAAGTTGATAAAACCATTAATTCTAAAGATTTTTTTGAATTGTTAGATAATTTTAATAGGGATTAAAGACAATAACATTTTTATACTACTTTCTATATTGTTTATTATAGCTTGACGCTAAATAGAGAGCAAAAAGGAGGTTGATGATATGAAAAATAATAAAGGTTTGTCTACTGTTGTTACAACACTAATCATTATTTTGTTAGTGCTAGTTGCAGTCGGAATTATTTGGGGAGTTGTAAACAACCTCTTGGGTAAAAGTTCTAGTACAATTGAAACAAGCACTAAATGTTTGGATGTTGATGTTCGTGCGACAAAAGTTGTTCAAGGAAGTGATGCAACTGTATACAATGTGACTCTTTCAAGAAGTCCTTCTGGAGATGGTGAAGTTGGAGCAAGATTAAGGTTCTCTGATGCCGATGGAGATACATCTGAATCGGTTAATTTTGGACCAATGTTGGGTCCTTTTGATAAATTAACAGAAGACGTTGATACTAATCTTGCAAATGCAACAAGTGTTGAAGTTCTACCATATTTTAAGGATGAGTCTGGACAAGAAAAATTCTGTCCAAGTACAACAACTTTTGACTTTGTGTTAGAATAAGTTTAATTTTTATTTTTTATTTTTTATTTTTTTATTTCTTTTTTTATTTACCGAACAAAGTTCGGAATTAGTAAAATAAAATTTAGGCACGTGGTGCAATAAATTTTAAAAATATAAATTAATGTGGAAAATTATTAAAAACATAGGATTATTAAAATAAAAAATTAATGAGGAGATAAAAAGAAGACTATTTGTTTTCCTTAACAACATATACATCGTCATTTTTTCTTACTCTAAAAGGGAACTTAATTCCAACTTCTTCTCCCTTTTTTGCTAAAGAAACTGATTTCTTTTTTATTTCTAATCTTTCTATTTTCATTTTTTCTATTCCTGTGGTTTTTCCAGTTATGATTATGTTGTCTCCTACTGAAATTTTTCCAGTATTGATATAAACTGTTCCAACACTTGCTTTAGGATAATAATGTGTTATTTTTCCAAGGAATTCTTTTTTGTGAGTTGCAGAAGAATGTTCCACATTTGAAAAATCATCACTTGTTGGAGTTCCAAGATAAAATCCAGAAGAGAAACCTTTTGTATAAACTTTTTTCAGTTCTTTTATTAAATTTTCAATTTCTTTTTTATTTAATTTTTTATCTAATGCTTTCCTATAGATTTTAACAACAGCATCAACATATCTTGCATCCCTATTCCTGCCTTCAATTTTAAAGGAAGTTATTCCCGCATCTTTTAATTTTTCTATAAAAGGCAGAGTGCATAAATCTTTTGCAGACATTATTGTATGTGGCTCAACATTTAATTGTCTTCCTTCTGAATCGGTTATAGTATATTGTCTACGACAAGGTTGAGTACACATTCCTCTGTTTGCAGAACGACCAAATAAATGTTGTGACATAAAACACCTCCCCGAAACAGCAACACACATTGCCCCATGACAAAATGCTTCTAAACTTATTTTTGTCTTATTTTTTATTTCTTTTATTTGTTTCAAATTTAATTCCCTCGCTAAAACAATTCTTTCGGCTCCCAATTTTTTGTAAAATTTTGCAGATTCTGAATTAGAAATTGAAGCTTGTGTTGAAACATGAAAAGGAATTTTATATTTTTTACATAATTTAATTACAGATAAATCCCAACAAATAATTGCATCCACTTTTCCTTTAATTTTTTTTATTGTTTCTTCTAACGATTTCAATTCACCTTCATAAATTATTGTGTTCAAAGTTAAATATTTTTTTACTTTTTTTCCGCAAATCTTATTTATTTTATCTAGATCTTTTATTGTGAAATTTTTTGCATTATGCCTCATTGAAAAATGTTTTAATCCGAAATAAACTGCATCTGCTCCAGCATTTACTGCGGCATTCAGTGTTTCAAAACTTCCTGCTGGTGCCAACAATTCATATTTATTTTTCATAAAATAGAAGAGAATGAAGACTTTTTAAGATTGTTGAATCATTGTTTTTAATAATATAATTATTTTTAAAAGATTTTTATTTTAAAAAAATATGAAAAACTTGGGAATAGTAATTGTTGATATGCAAGATAGATTCAGGTCATGTATGATGAATAATTTTAATGAATTAATGGAAGCCCATAAGAACACAATTCAATTTGGAAAAGAAAATAATTTACCAATTTTTTATTTGGAATATCAAATTGAGGGAAGCCATAGAGATCCAAAAATAATGACAATTCAAGAAATAAAAAATGAATTAGGTAATTATTCAAAAACAAAGAGAATTAGAAAATATAGTGATAACGGATTTTTTGCAATAAAAGATAACAGGGGAAATTTTTTACCTTATGAAGAAGGAAATTATTTTCTAAAGGGGGAAAATCTCTTTGACTTGGAATTAAAAAAAGAAAAAATTAATAAAATTATTTTTACGGGAGTCAATAGAAGCTCTTGTGTTTTAGAAACTGCAAGTGAAGCTAAAAACAGAGGATACAGTGTTTATACTTCAAAGGACTTGATGAATAACCCTGTGGAAAAAGATTGGTTTACAGAAAACGTGAAGTATTTTAATAGTCATAAAGAACTCATTTACTATTTTTCAAAAGGAATTGTCACTAAATTTTTTGATAAGCCTCTCTTGTCCCCAAAAAATAGTCATTAAGTTTTATATAGAATAAAATTAAAAGATTATTATTACATACAGCTTGTAGTAATATATTATAGTATAAAATACAAGATGTTGTATATTAAAGAATAAAATGAACTGTCCATTTTGTGGAGATACAAAATCCAAAGTTACCAATAAAAGGGAAGCTCCGGAAGGAACAAGAAGAAGGCGTGAATGTCTCAATTGTTCAAAAAGATTTACAACATATGAAAAAGTTGCCCAAGCAGACATTTATGTTATTAAGAAGAATGAAACTAGGGAAAAATTTGATATAGAAAAAATCAAAAGAGGATTAGACCGAGCATTTGAAAAAAGACCTGTTCCGAAAGACAAAATTGATAAAATATCACAAGAAATTGAAGAACATATAAGAAAAACTGGAAAAAAGGAAATTAAAAGTCAAAAAATAGGAACACTTATGATGAAAAAAATAAAAAAATTGGACAAAGTTGCATATGTAAGATTTGCATCAGTTTATAGAGAATTTGAAGATTTAAAAGATTTTAAAGAAGAATTGGAGGGTTTGTAAATGACTAAAAAAATAAGAAAAAGAGATGGTAATGTGGTTCCTTTTGTTGAAGAAAAAATAGTTGAAGCTATTTGGAGAGCTGCAAAAGCTGTTGGAGGCACTGACAAAGAAAAACCTAAAGAATTAACTCAAAAAATAATTAATATAATTTTCTCTGGAAAACATGAACATTTCATCCCAAATGTTGAAGAAGTTCAAAATACCGTTGAAAAAGTTTTGATTGAAGAAGGACATGCAAAAGTTGCTAAAGCATACATTCTTTATAGAAAGAGCCATGAAGAATTAAGAAATGTCAAGGGGCTTTTTGATACTATTGAAGTTATTGATGACTATATTTCTCTGAATGATTGGATGGTTAAAGAAAATTCAAACATGGGATATTCTTTACAAGGATTGAATAACTATATTACTGAAAAAATAATCAAAAATTATTGGACTAGAAGGGTTTATCCTGAAGCCATTAGAAATGCTCATGACCGAGGAGATTTGCATATTCATGACTTAGGAACTCTTGGAGCTTATTGTGTTGGATGGGATTTGAAAGATTTATTATTAACAGGATTTACAGGAGTTCCTGGAAAAGTTTCTTGTAAAGCGCCAAAACACTTTAGACCTGCACTAGGACAAATTGTTAATTTCTTTTATACACTCCAAGGAGAAAGTGCAGGTGCCCAAGCATTTTCCAATTTTGATACCCTTCTTGCACCTTTTATCAAATATGATAATCTGACATATAAAGAAGTTAAACAATCGATTCAAGAATTTTTGTTCAATTTGGCTGTTCCTACAAGAGTGGGTTTTCAAACTCCTTTTACAAACATCACAATGGATTTGAAAGTTCCAGAATATATGAAAAATGAGCCTGTAATAATTGGAGGTGAACCTCAAAAAGAAACATATGGTGAATTTGAAGAAGAAATGAAAATGATAAATAAAGCTTTTGCAGAAGGAATGGTTGAAGGAGATGCAAAGGGGAGATTATTTACTTTTCCTATTCCTACATATAACATCACAAAAGATTTTGATTGGGGTAATCCAGATTACGATGCAATTTGGGAGATGACTGCAAAGTATGGTATTCCTTATTTTTCTAATTTTATTAATTCAGACATGAAACCCGAAGATGCAAGAAGTATGTGTTGTAGATTAAGATTAGACCAAACTGAATTGAGAAAAAGAGGGGGAGGTTTATTTGGATCTAACCCTTTAACTGGCTCAATTGGAGTTGTCACGATTAATATGCCCCGATTAGGATATACTTCAATTAACGAAATTGATTTTTTAGAAAGACTTGGAATACTGATGGAACTTGCAAAAGAAAGTTTAGAAATAAAAAGAAAAACTGTCGAGAGATTTACCGAAATTGGTTTATATCCTTATTCTAAATTTTATTTGAGAAATATTAAAAAAAGATTTGAAGAATATTGGAAAAATCATTTTTCTACAATTGGACTTTTAGGTATGAACGAAGCAATAGTTAATTTTATGCCTGGAGAAAATATTACAACTGAAAAAGGAAAAGCATTTGCAAAGAAAGTTTTGGAATACATGAGGGACAAACTTGAAGAATTTCAAAAAGAAACTAATAGCATTTACAATCTTGAAGCAACCCCTGGAGAAGGAACTGGATACAGATTTGCAAGATTAGATAAAGATAGATTTGGAAGAATAATTGTTGCTAATGAAGACAAAGTTAGAAAAATTGAAGCTAAACCATATTACACAAATTCTACCCAATTGCCGGTTTCTTTTACAGATGACATTTTTGAAGCTTTGGATTTGCAAGATGATTTGCAAACCATGTATACTGGAGGAACTGTTTTGCATGGATTCATTGGTGAAAGAATTCAAAAAGAACAAGCTAAATTAATTGTGAAAAAAATTGCTGAAAACTATCATTTGCCATATTTTACAATTTCTCCAACTTTTTCTATTTGCCCCATCCATGGATATTTATCTGGAGAACACGAATATTGCCCTATTTGTGACAAAGAAAAAGGATTCGATGAAAACCCTAGAAATTCTCAATTAAACGAGGAGGTGGAAAATGTCGAGAACAAAATGTGAAATCTATTCCAGGGTTGTGGGATTTATCAGGCCAGTTAACCAATGGAATGAAGGAAAACAGGAAGAATGGAAAGACAGAAAGACTTTCAATATCTGCGATGAAAATTAAAGGTATCCAAAAAACAACTTTAATTGATTACCCTGGAAAAATTGCATGCACTTTATTTTTATTTGGATGTAATTTTCGTTGTGGTTTTTGCCATAATCCTGAATTGGTTATTAAAGAAGAAGTCCAAGATATAGATGAAAAAGAAATTTTAAATTTTTTAGAAAAAAGAAAAGGAAAATTAGAAGGTGTTTGCATTACGGGGGGAGAACCTTTTTTAACATTAGATAAAAATTTTATAAAAAAAATAAAAGAGAAAGGATATTTTGTTAAAATTGACACGAATGGAAGTTTTCCAGAAAAATTGAAAGACTTCATTGATGAAAAATTAATAGATTATGTTGCAATGGATTTGAAAAATGAAAAAGAAAAATATTTTGAAACAATTGGAAAAGAAACAAATTTAAAAAAAATTGAGGAAAGTATAAAATTAATTATAGATTCTGAATTAGATTATGAATTTAGAACAACAGTTGTTTATAGCTTACATTCAGAAAAAGAATTAGAACAACTTGGCAAGTGGATTGTTGAATTGCTTGAAAAAAAACCAAAAAAATATTGTTTACAAGGATTTGTAAATAATGGAAAATTCAATGATGAAAAATTTAAAAAAGAAAAAGATTTTTCAAAAGAGAAACTGGAAAAATTAAAAAAAATTGCTGAAAAATATTTTGAAAAAGTTGAGATACGAGGATAAAAAATGAAAAAAAATTTGGAAAATAAAATCTATACATTTAACCAAGCATTTGAATCTGCTAAAGATTATTTTAAAGGAGATGAAATGGCTGCAAAAGTTTGGGTGAATAAGTATGCTCTTAAAGATTCAGAAGAAAACATTTATGAAAAAAATCCCGACGAAATGCATAAGAGATTAGCAAAAGAAATTTCCAGGGTTGAAGCCAAATATCCAAATTCTTTGAGTGAAGAAAAAGTTTATGACTTAATAAAAGATTTCAAATATATAATCCCCCAGGGGGGACCAATGTCAGGAATTGGAAATAACTATCAAATTGTTTCTTTATCAAATTGTTTTGTTATTGGAGATGAAAATCCTGCGGATTCATATGGGGGAATAATGAAAATGGATCAAGAGCAAGTTCAGTTGATGAAACGTAGAGGAGGAGTTGGACATGACCTTGGACATATAAGGCCGAAAAAAAGCAAAGTTATGAATTCTGCTTTAACTTCTACGGGAGTTGTTCCATTTATGGAAAGATATTCTAATTCTACAAGAGAAGTTGCCCAGGATGGAAGAAGAGGGGCATTGATGTTGAGTATTCCAATCAAACACCCCGATTCTGAAGACTTCATTGATGCTAAAATGGAACAAGGAAAAGTAACAGGAGCAAATATTTCTGTTAAAATAGATGATGATTTTATGAAATCGGTAAAAGAAGGCAAAAAATATGTTCAACAATTTCCCATCAATTCAAAAAATCCCTCTGTGAAAAAAGAAATTGAAGCAAGTGGACTTTGGAAAAAAATAGTTCATAATGCATGGAAATCAGCGGAACCAGGAATTTTATTTTGGGATACAGTAATTAATGAATCAGTTCCAGATTCTTATTCTGATAAAGGTTACAAAACTGTTTCTACAAATCCTTGTGGAGAAATTCCTTTATGTCCACACGATAGTTGTAGATTGTTAGCTTTAAATTTGTATAACTATGTGGAAAAACCATTTACTCTCGAAGCTAAATTTAATTTTGATTTGTTCAAAGAACACACAGGATACGCACAAAGAATTATGGACGATATAATTGATTTGGAATTAGAAAAAATAGATACTATTTTGGAAAAAATTGAAAAAGATCCTGAAGATTCTGAAATTAAAAGAGTTGAACAGAATCTTTGGAAAAAAATTGGACACAAAGCAAAAGAAGGGAGGAGGACAGGTGTTGGGGTTACTGCTGAAGGTGATATGTTAGCTGCAATGGGTTTAAGATATGGAAGTGAAAAAGGTATTGATTTTTCTGAAAAAGTTCATAAAACACTCGCTTTGTCTGCATATAAATCATCTGTTGATATGGCAAAAGAAAGAAAACCATTTGAAATTTATGATTGGAAAAAAGAAGAAAGTAACCCTTTTATCGAGAGGTTGAAAGGAGAAGACCCACAATTATATGAAGACATGAAAAAATATGGGAGAAGAAATATTGCACTATTAACTATAGCACCAACAGGAACAACAAGTATGATGGCTCAAACTACTTCCGGAATTGAACCTGTTTTCAAACCCGTTTACAAAAGAAGAAGAAAAGTTAATCCTAATGACAAAGAGAGTGAAATTGATTTTGTTGATGAAGTCGGAGATTCATGGGAAGAGTACAATGTATTTCACCATAAATTTATTGATTGGTTAAAGATTAAAGAATATGATGTTGATGAAGTAAAAAAATTTTCTGACGACAAATTAGAAGAAGTTATTAAGAAATCGCCGTATTATAAAGCGAGTTCTGAAGATGTTGATTGGGTTAGTAAAGTTAAAATGCAAGGAAGAATTCAAAAATGGGTTGATCATTCTATTAGTGTTACAGTTAATTTGCCCGAGAATGTTACAGAAGATGTTGTATCAGATGTTTATATGACTGGATGGGAAGCTGGTTGCAAAGGGATTACTGTTTATCGTGAAGGATCAAGGAGCGGTGTATTGATTAGTAATAAGAAAAAAAATTTAGAAGACAAAGTGAGAGGGGTTAGGGAAAAAAGAGAGAAAGAATTAGATGCAGAAGTGGTTAGATTTAAAAATATAAATGAAGAAGGAGACCCCGAAAATTGGATTGCTTTTGTAGGATTGAAAAACGAAAAGCCCTATGAACTATTTACTGGAAAAATGGATGATGATGTTTTAGCCGTTCCAAAATCAATTAAAAAGGGAAAAATTGTGAAAGAAAAAAATGGTGGAACTCATTATGATTTCCATTTTAAAACAGGCCATGGATATGTCGCAGTTGTTCCAGGAATATCACATCAATTCAAAAAAGAATATTGGAATTATGCAAGGTTATTGTCCCACATATTGCAGCTTGATGGAGAAATTATTGATGTTGTCAAAACTGTTTCAAAATTAGAAGATACAGAGGGAATAAATTCTTGGAAAGCTGGTGTTGAAAGAACTCTTAAAAGATATATTCCCAATGGAACACAAGCAAAAGGAACTGAGTGTGGAGAATGCCATTCGAGTGAAGTAGTTTATCAAGAAGGTTGTTTAATTTGCAAAAGTTGTGGAAGTAGCAAATGCGGATAATTTTTTTATAATAAAATTAATAACAAATGATTTAAATGAGCAAATTGTTCTATTTTAATGATTATCGGTGTTGGGGGACTTCCTGGTTCCGGAAAAGAAACAGTTGCAAGAATTTTTGAAAAATATGGTTTTGAATATTGTTATAGGAATAATTTGATTGAGAAGAAAAAAGATTTTGATTCAGAAAAGAATTATGTAATTGTTCCTGTTACAAAGAAAAAAGATTTGGAAATATTTTCTGAAATAAAAAATTTTAATTTTATTTTTATTTATTCTGATTGGAAATTTCGATATAAAAGATGGGGGAATAAAATAAAAAATGAACCCTGGAAATGGAAAACATACAAGGAGTTTATGAAATATGAAGAAGTTACCAAAGAATTTTTGAATATTGCAAATTCTAAAAATAAATATTATAGCATTAAAAATGACACTAGTAAAAATAAACTCGAAGAAAAAGTTTTAGAAACAATTCTGAAAATCAAATCTAAAGACAATAAATGATTTAAAGTAGTTTTTATTATTTTTTTTATGATTATAGGAATTACTGGAACACTTGCTGCAGGAAAAGGAACCATTGTAGACTTTCTAAAGAAAAAAGGTTTCAAACATTATTCTGTAAGAGAATTTTTAATTGAAGAAATTAAAAAAAGAGGATTACCTGTTAATAGAGACTCTATGATTTTTGTAGCAAATGAATTAAGGAAAAATTATTCTTCGAGCTATATTGCCGAAAAACTTTACGAAACTGCTAAAAAAAGTGAAGGCAACAGTGTTATTGAAAGTTTAAGAACAATTGGAGAAATTGAATCTCTAAAAAATAAAGAAGGATTTTTTTTATTTGCTGTTGATGCTGATAAAGAACTGAGATATAATAGAGCCATCGAAAGAAAAAGTGAAACAGACTATATTGATTTTAATACTTTTATTTCTCAAGAAAATTCCGAAATGCAAAATGAGGATCCAAATAAACAAAATATTTTGAGATGTATAGAAATGGCAAATTATAAATTTGAAAATAATGGAAGTATAGAAGAACTTAAAGAAAAGGTTGGGAAAGTTTTAGAAGAAATTAATTCAAAAAATAAAATTTACAGGAATGAATTTAATCAGGATTTTTTAGGAAGAGAGGATTATATTTCATGGGATGAATATTTTATGGGAGTTGCTATTTTGTCTGCGCAAAGAAGTAAGGATCCCTCTACTCAAGTTGGAGCTTGTATCGTTGACAAAGATAAAAAAATTGTTGGTACTGGATATAATGGCTCTCCAAGAGGAATTGAAGATAAAGACTTTCCTTGGTCGAGAGAAGGGGATTTTATGGATACTAAATATGCTTATGTTTGTCATGCTGAATTAAATGCTATTTTGAATTCTACTAAAGAAAGTTTGAATGGATGTACAATGTATGTGGGGCTATCTCCATGTAATGAGTGTGCAAAAGCAATTATTCAATCTGGAATAAAAAAAGTCGTGTATATTTCAGACAAATATTCTGATGTCCCTGCATTTATGGCAGGAAAAAAACTTTTAGAAATGGCTGGAATTGAAATCGTTAAATTAGATTCAAAGGTTGATGCTATTAAATTGAATTTTGAGAGAGTTTAGTTATTTGCTAAATAAGTTTATACAATAAAAAAACACACATAAATTTATATATGAATTATTAGAATTCTTTTTATGGTAAAAATTAAAGTTAAAAAATTACATCCTGATGCAAAAATTCCAACCTATGCTAATCCAGAAGACGCAGGAATGGATATTTATTCTTGTGAAGATTTAGTGATTAAATCTAAACATAGAGCAATAGTCAAAACAGGCATTTCTATGGAATTTCCAAAAGGTTATGTTGCATTAGTTTGGGATAAATCTGGGCTTTCAAAAAAAGGAATCACTACTTTAGCTGGCGTCGGTGATTCGGGTTATAGGGGAGAATATAAAATTGTTTTATTAAATATTGGAAGTCAAGATTATTTCGTAAAAAAAGGTGAAAAGATTGCTCAAATTTTAATTCAAAAAGTTGAACAACCAAAAATTGAAGAGGTTGAAGAATTAAGTAGTTCTAAAAGAGGAGCTAAAGGTTTTGGAAGTAGTGGTTTAGATTAGGAATTTAATGTGGCCTTAAAAATAGAATAAACTTCTTCATGAATATCTTGGGGAGATCTAATTTTTCCGTTTTTCACACAACTTATCATTTTCCAATTATACAATTCAGCCAAATGAAGTGCAGACTCTTCCGAATTTTTTAAATAATTATAATCTTTCTCAACCTCATCCAAATGAATTCCTTTATTGATCATTTTAGATTTTAATTCAATTGCATATTTTGTGGGCATATGTAAAAAAGTTGTAACATCCGGTCTTGGAAGTTCAAACATTTCAAATTCTAATTTTTCTAACCACCTATAAAATTGTTCTCTCTTATTCTTATCGCGTATTTTTCCGCCCTGATGAATCATATTTGAATATACATATCTATCTATAGACATGTTAATTCCTGAATCCAATGTTTCATTAATAAAAGGCAAATGATATCTCCTATCTGCAACATACAAAGCAGAACCTACAAAGGGATCAACTTCTGATGCTTTTTCAAAGTAGGATGGGCCTATCTCAGCTTTCCCCAACAAGGGGCCCCCAATTATTTTTCCTGTTGGACTATTATAAACTGGAAATGTAAACCATTTTATAGGAATTTTTTCTCTCTCCAGTCTTAAAAATAGGAGATCTGTTTGAGTTGCCTTTCCAGAAGCATCTGTTCCTTCAATTGCAAATAATTTACCTCTTCGCATTTTCATTAAAACCTATTTTCTTTTTTAAACAATTATATTGTTTAGACTATATTACAAAGAGTTGTATTTTATTTATGGGTTTGTTGACAGAATTAAACCAATCTTTTAGTTGCCTTATCTTTTCCCCAAACACAAGCCCCATTACAATTAGAAGAAGATTCTGCACATTTTGGTTGATTATAAAATTCCCCAAACTCTTTTTTATATTGGCCATATTTGTTTGCAATATCAAGAGTATTTTTCATAATTTCATATTGTGCATGACCACAGATTCTTTCATTTGTTTTTAATTTAAAATCTTCAATAATCCCTCTTTCATTTATTTTCAATAATTGTGCTTGCGGAAAATCATATTTTGCAACTTTCTTTAAATCCGACATCCATTCATTTTCTAAACCTGCATTTTCAATAATTGCTGGAATAAAAAATCCTTCTGGAGATTCAAGCTTAGTTCCATTAGATATATGATAATTAATAGTTCTATGTCTTTGTGCTTGTGCCAATCCTGCAAAACTCATTAAATAACTTGTAGAATAAACATCTCCAAAATGTTCTTCAACATTTCTATCACTAAATAAGGATAGTTTTTTATCTGTTTTATGTTCCAAACCTTTAATTTTTAATGAATTTGTTTTATTTGCAAAATCTTGTAAAATTGGAATCAATCTATTTTCTAAGTCTCCAGAATGAAAAATTTTGCCTTTTTGAAATTCATCAATTAAAAAATTTAATTGTCTCAGATTTACAGTATAGCCCATTTTTGTTGGAGTAAATACACTTGTCATATAACGTGCATTTTCTTGGGCTAATTTTTTAACAGCTAATTCTTTTTTTTCTGGACTTATATTTGGATAAATTTTATCAATCCCTGGTATTAATTTTTCCATCCATTTATCGTATAATTCTTTTTGTTCGGGTTCAAGTTCTTTCATTTGAGTATATCTTGCAGATTTTTCACTTGTTACATATTGTTTTTCATTATTTAGGACCATTGCACCAATTTTTGGAATACTATCCAAATAAAAATTGAACCATATATGTTCAAAGACACTATGGTGCTTTGAAGGCAAAACTCGTCCATCAATTAATCCTTCATTGAAATCTTCTTTCAATAATTCATTCCATCCATATTTAGAATAGCAGACTCTTGCAAAATTTTGTGTAAATCTTTTTATTGAATTTATTGTTTTAGCTTTCTCTTCCTTATTAGAATTTTCCAAGATTAAATCTATTGAATCATAATCTGTATAAATTAAATCCTCTGCATCAAAACCTAAAGGCTTCGTTACTCCAACCAATTTTATATTCATGTATGAAATAAATAATTTCTTTTTTTAAACATTTATATTTTCAATAACACTACAAAACCAAAATATAAAATTTTATAAATAATTTTTTCTATTAATTTTGATGACAGAAATAGTTCCTGAACTTACAAATGGAGAATTTGAAGATTTTTCTAAAGAGGGTACTGTCTTAATTGATTTTTTTGCTGAATGGTGTATGCCTTGTATGATGATGAGCCCGATTATTGAGGATTTGAATGAAGAATTTCATGGTAAAATAAATATTGGTAAAATTAATGTTGATGACAACCAAAAAATTGCTGAAAAATTTGAAGTTAATTCAATTCCCACTTTTATTGTCATAAAAGAAGGAAAAGAAATTGAAAGAATGAATGGTGCTTTGACCCAAGATGAATTGGAAAGCTTAATTAAAAGGCATATTTAGAAACGCTTATAAACCAAATATTTCTATTTTGATTGTTATGTTGTGATTTTATTTCAACAAATGTTGCACAGATTTTGTGCAACCAAATATTGCTTGACTCAGCCATGGAAAGGTTGGTTTATTTGGACAATAGAAAGTTCAATAATCTCGGCCTGGCAGAAATCCAGTCTTCGCAATTCAAACTCATGGCCCCGTAGCTCAGCCTGGTTAGAGCACTTGACTTTTAATCAAGGTGTCGAGGGTTCGAATCCCTTCGGGGTCATAAACTTTTCCATTAAATATTGAATTAATGGGAAAATAAATTAAACAGAAAAAAATTAGTGAAACGAAAGATTTATAAACTAATTTTTTATCAGTTTGGTATTGCATAATAGTTAGAGACTGCTATGTTACACTGTATTAAACACCGACGATAAAAAAAGATGCACATTCTACAACCAAAACATACAAAATTAAATGAAAAAGAAACTGAAGAGTTGTTAAACAAATTAAATATTTCTAAAGCTCAGCTTCCTAAGATTCTTTCTAGTGATGCTGCACTTCCAGAAGATTGTATTCCTGGAGATGTAATAAAAATAGAAAGAAAAGAGGAAGAAGGCAATGTGCTTTATTATAGGGTTGTAGTAAAATGATTGGAGAAAATAAACATTTAGTTGTAAAGAAATATTTGGAAGATCACTCGTTAGTTGAATCTAATGTAACTTCATTTAATGAATTCATTGAACACAGAATGCAAGATATTGTTGATGAAATTTCTGGTTCCCTTGAACAAGATGAAGAAGAATTTGAAATAAAACTAGGTAAAATTGAGGTTGGAAAGCCAATAATTACTGAAGCTGATGGGAGTGCTAACAAAATCTTGCCTTATGAAGCTAGGTTGAGAAACCTAACATATGCAGCTCCAGTTTATTTGGAACTGACAGTAAAAAAAGATGGCCAAGTTGATTCAGAAGTTGTTGAAATTGGTAAAATTCCTGTAATGGTTAAATCTGCTGCATGTAATACAGATAAATTGTCAAAAGAAGAATTAATAAAAAATTATCATGATCCCTTAGATGCTGGAGGTTACTTCATTATCAAGGGTAATGAAAGAGTGATGGTTATGGCTGAAGACTTGGCTGAAAATCAACCATTTATAGAAGAAAATGCAAAAAAAGAATTGGTTCTAAAATTATTCTCTCTGAAAGGAACATATAGAATACCTACAACGATTATTGAAGGAAAGGACGGAATTTTTGAAGTTTCTTTTTCAAGATTTAAAGATTTGCCTGCAATTGTTTTATTAAAAGCTCTAGGATTAACAAAAGAATCTGATATTGCAAAGTACATCGGAAAAGAAATGGATAATGTTATTGTTAATTTATATGAATATGTTAATTTAGCAACAGTTGAAGATGCAATGATGTACATTGCAGAAAAAACTAATCTGCAAGGTACAAAAAAAGAAATTTTGGATAGAGTAAAACAAAGAATAGATTCATATTTGTTTCCCCATATTGGTCAAGGAAAGGAAGACAGAATAAAAAAAGCAGTTACTTTATGTAAATTAATAAAACAATATTTGATTGCAAAAGAAAATCCAAAAGTTAGGACTGATAAAGACCATTATGCAAACAAAAGAGTTAGACTTTCTGGAGATTTACTTGCTACTTTGTTCAGAGTTAATTTAGGGATATTAATTAGAGATTTGCAATATTCTTTACAAAAATCTTCAAAAAGAAAGAAGTTTTTTTCGATTAAAGTTTTAGCTAAATCTACTTTATTTTCGCATAGAATTGAATCTTCTATTGCAACAGGATCTTGGACTGGTGAAAGAAGTGGTGTTACTCAAAATATGGATAAAACAAATTACCTTGCCACAATTTCTCAACTACAAAGAGTTTCAAGCATGTTAGAATCAGGTCAAGAAAATTTTGATGCAAGAACCTTACACCCAACTCATTTTGGAAGATTTTGTCCTATTGAAACTCCAGAAGGAACTGAAATTGGATTAAGAAAAAATTTAGCATTATTGTCAAAAGTTTCTACGAGGATTGAAATTGACGAAGAAGATTTCATAAAAACATTAGAAAAATTAGGATTAGATAAAGAAGGCTTAGAAGGACTAGAAACTTTCTTCAATGGTAATTATATTGGAAATATTTCAAACCCTAAATCTTTTTTGAAAGAGATTAAATCCATGAGAAGGAATGGAGAATTACCAATACAAATGAGTTTTAGTACAAATGAAGAGTTGCAAACAATCAATATTTCTACAGAACCTGGAAGAGTTTTAAGACCTTTAATAATTGTAGAAAATGGAACTCCTAAGATGGATCATGAAACACTGATAAAATTAGAACAACAAGAACTTAAATGGGAAGGTTTGATTAAAAAAGGGGTTATAGAATATTTAGATGCTTCAGAAGAAGAAGGAGCTTTAATTGGAGTTTATGAAGAAGAATTAACTTCAGAACACACACATTTAGAATTAGATAGCATTTCCTTTTTGGGTGCAGTTACAAGTCTTGTTCCTTATGGAAATCACGATCAATCTTCAAGATTAAATAGAGGTTCAAAAACTCAAAAACAAGCCCTTGGTTTATATTCTGCAAATTATTTATGTAGATTAGACACAGATGTCTCAATTTTACAATATCCTCAAAAACCACTTGTTAGAAGTTTTGTCTACGACACATTGAATACATATCCAGCAGGACAAAATTTAACTGTTGCTATTATGACTTATGAAGGATATAATATGGAAGATGCTTTAGTCTTAAATAAAGGTAGTTTGGATAGAGGAGTTGGAAGATCTTTTTACTTTAGACCATATTCTGCAATTGAAATGAACTATGCAGGAGGATTGAAAGATGAAATTCAAATCCCTGAAAAAGATACCTCAGGATATAAAATGGAATCCCTTTATAGGTTGCTTGAAGATGATGGAATAATTTACCCTGAAGCAGATATTAATGAAGGGGAAGTATTGATTGGTAAAACTTCTCCCCCTAAATTTTTATCAGAAGCTAGGGAAATTTCGGTTAGAACGAAAAAAGAATCTAGTGTTACTTTAAGGCAAGAAGAAAAAGGAATTATTGAATCAGTTTTTATTACAAGTGATGACGAAGGAAATAAAGTTGTTCAAGCAAAAACAAGGGATCAAAGAATCCCCGAATTAGGAGACAAATATGCTACTTCGCATGGTCAAAAAGGAGTTATTGGAATGATTGCTCCAGAAGAAGATATACCTTTCACAACTTCAGGAATTAGACCAGATGTTATGTTCAATCCACATGGGCTTCCTAGCCGTATGACTGTTGGATATTTATTAGAATTATTAGCTGGAAAACTTGCTTCTATTCGAGGGGAAATTGTTGATGGAACATCATTCTCTGGAGAATCTAAAAAAGAATTAGAAGACCAATTGAAAGGATTAGGTTTTAGATATGATGGAAAAGAAACAATGTACAATGGAATCACTGGGAAAAAAATGAAATCTAAGATTTTTGTAGGAAATTTATATTATTTGAAACTTAAATATATGGTTGCAAATAAAATGCATGGTAGAGCCTCTGGTAAAGTTGCTTTGCTTACAAGACAACCTATAGAAGGTAGGGCACGAGGAGGTGCTCTGAGATTAGGTGAAATGGAACAACAAGCATTAGTTGCACATGGTGCTTCATTGTTGTTAAAAGAAAGATATGATTCAGATAAAGTTACACTGCCAATTTGCTCAAAATGTGGATCAGTTGCAATAGAAGATACTATTAGAAACAAGGTTATTTGTCCAGCTTGTAATTCAGAAGAAGTTGAACCGGTTGAAGTTTCATATGCTTTCAAACTCTTGATAGAGGAATTACAAGGATTACATATCAATACTGGATTTATATTAAAAAATAAATATGAATAAATTTAAAAGTAAAAAATACGACGAGATAAAATGAAAAAAACAATAAGTAAAAAAATAGGAGAAATTAAGTTTTCATTACTTAGTCCTGAACAGATAAAGAAAATTTCAGTGGCTAAAATTGTAACTCCAGAACTTTATGATATCGATGGTTATCCAGTAGATGGAGGATTGATGGATTTAAGATTAGGTGCAATTGACCCTGGAGTTAGATGTAGAACATGTGGAGGAAGAATAAAAGAATGTTTGGGTCATCCTGGTTCTATTGATTTAGCTAAACCTGTAATTCATTTAAAATATATTCCATTAATTGAATTAGGGTTGAGATCTTTTTGTCATGATTGTGGAAAATTGATGTTGACAGATAAAGATTGTGAAAAATATTCACCTAGCCAGAGAGCAAAAAAAGCAAAAGATCAGAAAAAATGTCCTCACTGTCAAGCAAATCAGGAAAAAGTTAAGTTAGATAAACCTACAAATTTCTATAAGGGAAGAACAAGAATATTCGCAACTGAAATAAGGGAACATTTGATAAAAATTCCGGATTCAGAATTTAGAAAGATTGGAGTAAATACAGAAACTTGTAGGCCTGAATGGGCGATTTTAACTTCGCTTTTGGTTCCACCAGTAACAGTTAGACCTTCTATTATTCTTGAAACAGGTGAAAGAAGTGAAGATGATTTAACTCATAAATTATCAGATATAATCAGAGCAAATCAAAGACTTTGGGAAAATTTAAATGCTGGTGCTCCTGAAGTTATTATCGAAGATTTATGGGATTTATTACAATATCATATTACAACATTTTTTGATAACTCTGTTGCAAGAGTTCCCCCTGCAAGGCATAGATCCGGACAGCCTTTGAAGACAATTGAAGAAAGAATAAAAGGTAAAGAAGGGAGAATTAGAAAAAATATTGCTGGTAAAAGGGTTAATTATTCGGGAAGAACTGTTGTGAGTCCAGATCCTAATTTAAGAATAAATGAAGTTGGAATCCCATTTGAAATTGCGAAAGTGGTTACAGTTGCAGAAGATGTTACTGATTTAAATAAAAATAAATTAGCAAAATTAATAAGAAATGGGGAAGAATGGCCGGGTGCGAGTTATGTTTTAAGGCCAGATGGAAGAAAAAAGAAAATTACAAAAGAATTACAAGAAGAAATAATTGAAGAAATTAAACCTGGATACAAAGTTGAAAGGCATTTGCAAGACGGGGATGTTGTTTTATTCAACAGGCACCCATCTTTACACAGAGCTTCATTAATGGCACATTTCGTAAGAGTTCTTCCTGGAAGAACTTTCCGGATGCATCCTGCAGCTGCTGCACCATATAATGCAGATTATGACGGTGATGAAATGAATATTCACTCTCCTCAAACTGAAGAAGCAAGAGCAGAAGCAAGAGAACTTTTAGATGTTAAACAAAATTTAATATCTCCAAAAAATAACACCAATTTAATTGGATGTATAAAAGATGTTAATACTGGAAATTATTTGTTAGGTAAAGCAGAATTTACAAAAGAAGAAGCAAATCAGTTATTGTTCAATTCTGGAATCGATGATGAAGTTAAGAAAAAAAATATTTCCGGAGCAGAATTGTTTTCGATGATATTACCAAAAATAAATTTTGTTAATAAATCTATTGAAATTAAAGATGGAAAAATTGTTTCAGGAATTATTGACAAAACTACTTTTGCCGAAGAAGATGGAGAACTTGTAAAAATCATTGATGCACAATGTGGAAGAACAGAAGCATTTAATGCAATAAGAAGAGCATTTAACTTAGGAAAAAATTATCTCTCAGAAAGAGGAATCACTACCTCTGTAGAAGATTTCGATCTTGACGATAAATTGATCCAAGAAGGTGAAAAAATAATTAACACTGCAGAAAAAAAAGCAGAAGAAATCATTCAATCCTTTAAAGATAAAACTCTTGAATTAATTCCTGGAAAAAGTGCAGAAGAGTCTAGAGAAATCCACTTATTAAAATTATTAAATGAGGTTAGGACAAAAATAGGTTCAATAGTTAAAGATGAATTTCCGGATGAGAATCCTGTTAGTAGTATGATGAAATCAGGAGGAGGAGGAAACATATTAAACATTACTCAAATGGCATCTTGTGTTGGTCAACAAGCTTTTGCTGGCGGAAGAGTTGACATTGGTTATACTCAAAGAACATTACCCTTTTTCAAAAAAGGAGATTTATCTCCTTCTGCAAGAGGATTCATTAAAAGTTCATTTATTAAAGGATTAAGACCAGACGAATTTTTCTTTCAAGCAATTACTGGAAGAGATTCATTAATGGATACTGCTTTGAGAACTCCAAAATCAGGATATTTATATAGAAGACTGGCTAATGCTTTCCAAGATATTCGAGTAGAATATGATAAAACTATTAGAGATAGTTCAAATAATATTATACAATTCAAATACGGGGATGACGGGATTGATGTTTCTAAAGCACATACCAAAGGAGAAGTTTCTCCAGGTGAAGCAATTGGTCTTGTTACCGCACAATCATTTGGTGAAGCTTCTACGCAAATGGTTCTGAACACATTCCACATGGCAGGTGTTGCAGAAATGCAAGTTACTGCAGGACTTCCAAGAATTATAGAAATTTTTGATGCTAGAAAAAAACCTTCTTCTCCAAAAATGGAAATTTATTTGAATAAAGAATTCAACAATGAAGAACAAGCCAAGATTCTTGCTGAAAAAATTAAAGAAGTTAAGTTAAAAGAAATTTCTTCTGAAGTTAATTTAGATTTTGGAAGTAAAAAAATTCAAATTGTTTTGGATAAAGATGGATTAAAAAGAACTCATATGACTATGAAAAAAGCTGTTGAAAAATTAAATGATATGGGCTTTGATGTGAAAGATGAATCAAGTGCAATTATTCTTGATGCATCCAGCTATGAATTCAAAGAAATATATAAATTAAAAGAAAAATTAAAAAATACAATAATTTCTGGAATTAAAGGGGTTGAACAAATCCTTATTGTTAAAAGGGGCAGAGATTTTGTTATCATTACTCTTGGAACAAACTTAAAGGAAATGGTTAAACTTAAAGAAGTTGATTCTTCAAAAATTGTTTCAAATGATTTGCATGAAGTTGCTGGAATCTTTGGAATTGAAGCTGCAAGACAATTAATTATTGATGAAATTAAAGAAGTTATTAATTCACAAGGTTTGGATATTGACGAGAGACACTTAAAATTAGCTGCAGATGCAATGACTAATACTGGTGATGTTAAGGGAGTGACTCGAATGGGAATTATTGCTCAGAAAGCTTCAATTTTAGCTCGTGCTACCTTTGAAACACCAACAAAACAATTTGTTAATGCAATAATTAAGGGACAAACAGATAAGCTTGAAAGTGTTATTGAGAATATTATATTGAATCAACCTGTTCCTGTAGGTACTGGTCTTCCAGGACTTGCTGTAAATGTAGTTGGTAAACTTACAAAAAAAGAGGAAGAAAAGAAAACAGCTGATTCAAAGATTGTTGAAGGAAGTAATCAATAATTCTAAAACAGTAATTTTTATAAACAAAATAGGTATAGTTGATTAATAAGATGGCAAACACAATAAATATGCAGGATTTGAGACACTTGAATTTATTCTATAAAATTACTCGAATAAGAACGAGATATTGTTTTAGTTATAATAATATGCTTATGTTTTGTGTTCCGAAATCAAAAATATCACAAGCTCTCGGAAAAAATGGAGAAAACTTGAGAAAAATTTCGGAGATTGTGAAAAAACGAATTAGAATTTTGGCTCAGCCTCGAGGAATCGAAGATGCTGAAAATTTTATTAAAGCGATTATTAGTCCTGTTACTTTTAATAGCATAGAAATAACTCAAAATGAAATTATAGTTAATGCTGGACAACAAAGTAAAGCTGCACTTCTTGGAAGAAATAAACGAAGATTAGCAGAAATGCAAAGTATCATTAAAGATTTCTTTGGAATGGATTATAAGATTATATAAATGCTTTTTTATTTTAACAAATATGAAAAAAATTATCAATAAAGAAAATTACACGATAACTTATCGGGGAAAAATTAAAGAATTAAAAGATCAATTATTATATTTAATTGGGGAGTGGGGACCACAATGGAAAGAACAAATTTTGGAAGATATTTTTAATTTAAAAAAAATTAAAACAGAAAATTATGCAAATGTTTCAGACATGTGGAGGAGAATTTATTATTCTGATGAAAAAATTTTATACCTTTCAAATTCAAGTTCAAAGAATGTTAAAAAAATTTTATTTCCTGTTATCCAAAAAAATTCTTTTGCAGCAGATAAAAAATTTGTTAGAAAGCACGGAAAAAAATCATTGGAAATCATTCTCGAAAAAAAAAGAATAGCAAGCTTTAAAAACTAATTTTCTTAAGAATATCTATATTGAGTTAAAATGGGAATAAAAAACGCATTTAAAAAAATCAAAGACCGTAAAAAGTTTAGATGGAAGGACAGAAAATTTAAAGTTCAAAAATTAGACCTTTATGCAAAATCAGATCCACTAAAAGGTGCTAATCAGGCTAAAGGAATTGTTATTTCTAAATTTCAAAAAGAAGCTAAACAGCCAAATTCAGCAATGAGAAAATGCTGTAAGGTACAATTGACAAAAAACAATAGACAAGTTTCTGCATTTATTCCAGGAAATTTAGCACAAAAATTTATCGATGAACATGATGAAGTGATGATTGAAAGAATTGGAGGAAAACAGGGAAGAAGTAAAGGAGACATCCCTGGTGTAAGATATAAAGTAATTAAAGTTAATGATCAACCTTTGCATAGACTTGTTCAAGGTAAGATCCAAAAAGGTAGAAGATAAAATGGTTGAAAATTTTAAAATATTTGATAAATGGGACGTTTCTGAAGTAAAAATCGAAGACCCGGGATTAGTTGGAGCAATTAACTTAGAGCCAAAATTGGCCTTGAAAACCCATGGAAGAAATGTTGTTAAGTTTGGTCAAACAAAAGTTAATGTTATTGAAAGGCTAATGAATAAACTTGCATTATCAGGTCACCGAGGAAAAAAACACAAAATAGAAGTTGGACACACTACTGGAAAATATGCAAAAAACATGAAAACAGTAATTAAGGCCCTAGAAATGATTGAAAAGAGAAAAAATGAAAACCCCGTTCAAGTTTTAGTTAGGGCCATAGAAAAAGCTTCACCAAGAGATGAAGTTACTATAATTGAATATGGTGGTGCGAGATATCCTCAAGCAGTTGATGTTTCTCCAATAAGAAGAGTTAACTTGGCATTGAAGTGGATGGTTCATGGTTCAGGAGATAAATCATTTGGTAAAAAGAAAAAATTATCACAAGCATTAGCTGAAGAAATTATTTTAGCTTCTGAAGAAAATGGTGAGAGTTTAGCTTTAAAGAAAAAGAAAGAAGCTGAAGCACAAGCAGATAGTGCAAGATAAATCCTTGAGCTGCAACAAATATTTCTACGAAAATTTGCTGGAAGCACAAGCAGATGTGCACGGCAATTAAATTTTATAAATATTTCTTGACAAATTTTGTGCAGTAATTAATATGAAAAATACAACTCTTTTATTTTTATGAAAAAAATTGATTCGGGAAAATATGTAGTTGAATTGTGCCCAATTTGTTTTTTGGAATCTCCTTACAAACCCAATCCCTTTTATTATTATAATTGTGAAAACTGTGGTTTTGAAGGCAATGATGGAGATGTTTTAATGGTTTATGAAGACGTTCAATTTGAAAAAGATGTGAACACAGAAACAGAACATATGAAAAATCATAGGAACATAACTTTATTGTCAAAATTGAATGATGAAAATAAATTTTTTAAAATAAAAACGACCTCATTAAATGATTAGAATTTTTCATATAAAATTTTTCAATGGAAACTTTCTATGCACTGATAAAATCAGTACGTAAAAATGTTTTAGAATAAAAACATTTTTATGCCTCACATTGTTCGACGTATAAATTTTTCAACGGAAACTTTATAAACTAATTTTTGTAAGATTTATTCATGGTTGAAATTACTGAATTAATGAAAAAGCAAGATAATATTAGAAACATTGCAATTGCTGCACATATTGATCACGGAAAAACTACTTTTTCTGATAATTTGCTTGCAGGTGCTGGGATGCTTTCTGAAAATACTGCAGGTAAACAAAGGGCCCTAGATTTTCACGAAGATGAAGCAACAAGGGGGATTACAATTGATTCTGCTTCGGTTTCAATGATTCATACTTATAACGGAGAAAAATATTTAATCAATTTGATTGATACTCCAGGACATGTTGATTTTGGAGGAGATGTTACAAGAGCTATGAGAGCAGTTGATGGTTGTGTTATTTTATCTTGTGCTGTTGAAGGAGTTATGCCTCAAACTGAAACTGTAGTTAGACAAGC
This sequence comes from Candidatus Woesearchaeota archaeon, assembly GCA_964416245.1. Classification (GTDB taxonomy): domain Archaea; phylum Nanobdellota; class Nanobdellia; order Pacearchaeales; family GW2011-AR1; genus GW2011-AR1. The sequence goes on along the minus strand of CAYQDG010000001.1, from coordinate 31,167 downwards.
TTTGAAAGAATTAGTTAAACCTGTTCTTTTCATAAATAAAGTTGACAGATTAATCAAAGAAGTTAAATTGACTCCTGAAGGAATGCAACAAAAATTTATTTCAATTATCGATCATGTTAATGAATTAATTCAAAAAATTGCTCCAGAAGGATATAAAGAAAAATGGAAAGTGAATGTTGCAGAAGGGACTGTTGCTTTTGGTTCAGCATTTCATAATTGGGCCTTAAGTGTTCCATACATGAAAGAAAAGGGAATAACTTTCAAAGATATTATTGATGCATATGAAAATGATAATCACAAAGAATTAGCAAAAAAAGCACCCCTACATGAAGTTGTTTTGGACATGACAATTGCACACCATCCTAATCCAGTTAAAGCCCAACAATATAGAATCCCAAGAATTTGGCACGGAGACACTTCTGTTGAACCAGGAAAATCCATTAAAGAATGTAATCCTGACGGAGAAATTGCTTTTGTTCCAATTAAAATTACAGTTGATAAACATGCAGGAGAAGTTGCTGCAGGAAGGTTGTTTTCAGGAACTTTAAAGCAAGGAGACGAAGTATATCTTGTTAATGCCAAAACAAAAACAAGAATTCAACAAGTTTCAGTTTACAAAGGTGCTCAAAGAATTTTATGTGATAGGGCCGTTTCAGGAAATATTGTGGGAGTTGTTGGATTAAGGGATGTTGTTGCAGGAGAAACAGTTGCAACTCGTGAAATAGAGCCTTTTGAAGCCATAACTCACTTATTTGAACCCGTTGTTACAAAATCTATTGAAGCTACAAAAGCGGCGGATTTACCTCGATTGGTTGAAATTCTGAGACAAGTTGGTAAAGAGGATCCTTCTTTAAAAATTACTATTAATGAACAAACAGGAGAATCTTTGATTTCAGGTATGGGAGAATTACACCTAGAAATTATTGAAAATAGAATTAAGTCAGAGAAAGAACTAGATGTTAAAACTTCTGCTCCGATAATTGTTTATAGAGAATCTGTTACAAAAGAATCAGATGTTGCTGAAGGAAGAAGTCCTAATAAGCACAATAGTTTCTTTTTGAAAGTAGAACCTTTAGAAGATGAATTATATGAAAAAATTCAAACAGGAGAATTGAGAGAAGGAAGAGTTAAGAAAAAAGATGAATCAGTTACTGAATGTTTGTCTTCGATGGGCTGGGGTGCAGACGAAATTAGAAATGTTAAAGACATATACAAAGGAAATTTATTTTTAGATGAAACTCGAGGAGAAGTTCACATCGGAGAAGTTATTGAAATGATTTTAGATGCTTTTGAGATGGTTATGGATGAAGGTCCTTTAGCAAGAGACCCTTGTATGAAAATGAAAGTTACATTGTCCGACATTAAACTTCACGAAGATGCAATTCACAGAGGTCCAGCACAAGTATATCCTGCAGTTAGAGACGGAATAAAAGGAGCTATGAAAACTGCTAACCCTGCAATTTTGGAACCCTTACAAATCCATGTTATTGATATGCCAGTAGAATATATGGGTGCAGTAACTAAGCTAGTTGGATCTAAGAGAGGTCAAATGCTTGATATGAAACAAGAAGGAGAAGTTTCTGAAATTACATCAAAAATTCCTGTTGCTGAAATGATTGGTTGGTCCAATGACTTAAGATCAACTACTGAAGGTAAAGGAACTTCGTCTATTTTAGACCAAACTTTTGAAAAAATTCCTGCTGCTCTCCAAGATAATATTATTAAGAGTATTAGAGATAGGAAAGGATTAGCTGAAAACCAATAATCAAAGATTCTTGGATGCTCGCCGACACAGT
>CAYQDG010000001.1:18433-29271 GCA_964416245.1 Candidatus Woesearchaeota archaeon | reverse complement strand
TGAAAACCAATAATCAAAGATTCTTGGATGCTCGCCGACACAGTCGCTTCGCATAAAGGATTAGCTGAAAACCAATAATCAAAGATTCTTGGATGCTCGCCGACACAGTCGCTTCGCATAGTTCTAAAGAATATTAACCGATAATTTCAACTATAATAATTTTTAAAAAGGAATTCTTAATTGTTCTTGCATGGGAATTGAAGAAAAAATTAATCTCTTTGCAACTGGGATGATATTGGGAATCAGTTTAACAATAAGTTCTGGATTTTATCTGACTAGAAGTTTTGAATCTGGGGAGTGGAATTTAAAAAAACAAAATGCAATTTATTCAGAATATTGGAAATTTAAGAAAAATGAACGCCCAGATACTAAAGATTATTTTGATTTAGCTAGTGAGGCTCTTGATTTAACAAATTATAAAAAATATTATTTATCTATTGCAGAAATTCGGGGAAAAATAGGAAAAACTAATTTGGATGTTCCTTTATTAGAAGAAGATTTTAAAAAATATATATTAGAACAAAGGAATAATAAAAACAAAAATAATCTATAGGACAAGTTTTATAAACCTAATTTTTATTACTTTAAACATGGCAGATTAGACTATAAGTCTTGACTGTCATATTTATAGGAGAGAGCTATAAAGGAGGATAATCAAATGGCAAAAGAAAAACCAAACATGAACGTTGTGTTCGTTGGGCACGTTGACGCAGGAAAATCTACTTGTGTAGGTAGAATGATGTTCGACGGTGGTGCAGTTCCTGAACAAGAAATGAAAAAGCTTAAAGAAGAAGCTGAAAAGCATGGTAAAGCTGGTTTCGAATTCGCTTATGTTATGGATAACATAAAAGAAGAAAGAGAAAGAGGAGTTACTATCGATTTATCATATAAGAAGTTACAGACTGAAAAGTATGAAATTACTATTATTGATGCTCCAGGTCACAGAGACTTCGTTAAAAATATGATTACTGGTGCTTCCCAAGCTGATGCTGCTTTTTTAGTGATTTCTGCTCCAGGTGGTGTTCAACCCCAAACAACTGAACACTTATGGTTGTTGAGAACAATGGGTGTAAAAAACATCGCTGTTGCTGTTAATAAGATGGATGCTGTTGAATATTCTGAAGAAAAATATAATCAGGTAAAAGCAGACGTTTCTAAATTATTGCAACAAGTTGGAATTAACCCTGAAGGCACTGCTTTTATCGCATGTTCAGGATTAATGGGAGATAACATTGTTAAAAAATCTGAAAATATGGGCTGGTATAAAGGTCCAACTATCAGAGAACAAATTGATGCTTTCCCTTCTCCAGAATCACCAATAAATTTACCTATGAGAATGCCAATCCAGGATGTTTATGAAATTACTGGTATTGGAACTGTTCCTGTAGGAAAAATTGAAACTGGTGTTATGAAGGTAGGACAAAAAGTTAAAATTCTACCTGGTAGAACTGGTGAAGGTATTAATGGTGAAATTAAAACAATTGAAGCTCACCACGAATCACATCCTGAAGCTCCAGCTGGAATGAATGTTGGTGTTAATGTTAGAGGAGTTGGTAAAAAAGACATGGCAAGAGGAGATGTTATCTGCGAAGCAGCTAACCCTGTACCAATTGTTGAAGAATTTATTGGACAAATTGCTGTGATTAACCATCCTACAGTATTAGCTAAAGGATACACTCCTGTATTCCACATTCACACTGCTCAAGTTCCTTGTCAATTTATTGAATTAATCGCACAAATTGATCCAAGGACTGGTGAAGTTATCAAAGAAAACCCTGATTTCTTGAAGAATGGGGACGTTGCTAAAGTTAGAATTAAACCGCAAGGTAATTTGGCTTTAGAAACTCAAAAAGAAAACGCATTCATGAGTAGATTCGCTGTAAGAGATGCTGGTGCTACTGTAGCAGCTGGTATGTGCTTAGAGATCACAAAGAAGAAATAATTTTTCTTTATTTTTTATTTTTTTATAATTTTTTTAATGCCCTTTCGGGGGCTACATTTTTTTTATTTGACGGCAGTCTTTTACAATAATTTATTTAAATGGGAAGTTTATTGAAAATTTATGATAAAAACATTTTATGAATTAAGAGAAAAAGCTTCTATGCTCGATATTTTTAAGAATTTGTATCCCGATAATAAAATAATTGAAGAAATTAATCCTAAAACAGGAATTAAATTATATAAAACATTTTCTCCTTTTTTGAATTCTAATAGCAAATTGGAACAGTTATATTTAAGCGAGTTATCTGTTTATGGTCCTGGTTATTTTGATTTTGATACGGGTAAAAGAGGATTTATTCCAAATCTTTTAGTTGAATATTTTCAAGAGGAAAATTCTTTGCATGAAATAAAAAAATATGAAAAATCTTTGAATTATTTATTTGAAAAATTTAACTTAACTTTGAATAAGAAAGAGGAAAAAACTTTTTTAAAGGAATTTGAAGAAATATATTTGAGAGGTTTTGATTTTTATTATATTCCTATTTTTGAACAATCTCTTTTGGCAAATAATTCTACGCCTCTGAAAGATGGTTCTTGGGTGAATTATTATACTGATAAATGGGAAGGATGGAATCAAATAGATTAATCATAAAAATCCTTAAAAAGCCCCACTAACTTTTCTTGGTATGTTAACTAAAGATATGCATAAAAAAGATATTGAAGAAACTTTAGAAGGGAAAGGAGATTTTGTTCAGATTGATTATTTGAATAAATATCTTAAAGAAATGCCTCCCTTGGAAATGAGGAAATTTGCTTCTTTGAAATTGGCTGGAATTTACTTAAAAAAAGAAATGTTTATTGATACTGCAAAGATGTTTAGAAATGTGGGAATAAATTCTTTAACTTTCAAGGATAAACAAAATTATTATTTGAAAGAAGCAAAGTCATACATAATGGCAAATAAATTTGAAGAATCTGATAAAGCATTGAAAAGAGCATTAATTGAAGCAAATTCTAGGGAAAAAGAAGAAATTTACTCCAAAATAATTGAATTCTACAAAGAAGTTGGAGAAAAACTGGCTGAGAAATTGAAAAGAGAAAAATCTTCAAAAATTTATGAAAAATTACTTAGAATGAAAGTAAGTGATGAAGAAAAAGAAATCATTAAAGGTAAATTATTAGATTTATATGAAAAATTGGGTAAAAGAAAAGAAATTGATTTTTTAAGAAGTATGGATTAATTCCAAAGAAACTTTTAAAAAGGTTTGGGTTTATTATTCTATGTTAGAAAGATATCATAGATTAGATTATCATTAATTTCATATTCACATTCATGGCTTGATTGCTAAATGGAAACTAGGATATTTTTCTAAACTAGGTCATAGATCTAGAAACAATTAAACGGAGAAAATTAAAATGGCGAAGGTAAGTCCAGTATCAATAAAATATATGATACATGGAAGTTTGAATGCTGAAGGTAGTTTGGAAAAACCAGACGTAATCGGAGCTTTATTTGGACAAACTGAAGGATTGCTGGGAGCAGATTTGGAAATGAGGGAACTTCAAAAAGAAGGAAAAATCGGAAGAATTGAAGTTGAATTGAATAAACAGGAAAAAAGAACTGTTGGTTCCATAAAAATCCCTACGGCTCTTGATCAATCTGAAACAACATTAATTGCCGCTGCTATTGAAACTATTGAAAGAGTTGGGCCTTCTGACGCACAAATTGAAATTGAAAGAATTGAAGACGTTAGAGGAAGTAAAAGAGATTACATCATTGAAAGAGCAAAAAAATTAATGATGGGAATTGAGGGTTCAACTGATTCAAGAGAGATTTCAAACCAAATTAAAGATTCCAAAAAAATTGCTGGAATTAAAGAATATGGAGAAAATAATTTAGCATTTGGAGGAGATTTGGAAAATAAGGAATTGATTGTTGTTGAAGGTAGAGCAGATGTTGTTAATATGGTTCGAGCAGGAATTCATAACGTTATTGGAATGAACGGTACAAAATTGCCTGATGAGATTAATGAATTAGGCAAGGAAAAAGAATTAACTCTTTATCTTGATGGAGATAGAGGCGGAAAATTAATTGCTCAAAATGTTATGGAAAATGCAAAAATCAAATACATTGCTGTTGCTCCAGATGGAAAAGAAGTTGAAGAACTAACTAGTAAAGAAATTCTTATGAACTTAAGGAAAAAAGTTCCTGCAGAAGATTTTTTTAAAGAATTGAAAAGACGTCCTGCAATTAAAGAAATTTCTAAGGTTATTCCAGAAGTTGTTTTGAATGATGAAAACAAAGCAACGCTTAAAGAAATTTCTAAAGACATTGAAGGAACAGGAAAAGCAATTCTTCTCGATAGTGCCTTAGGTGAATTAAAAGACATATCTGCTAAATCTGTTAGTGGGAGTCTGAAAAGAACAAGAGGAGTGGCAATCATCGTAATGGATGGAGTTGCTACAAATGCTATCATAAGAGCATCTGAAGAAGTTAATGTAAAAGTTATTGTTGCAAAGAACTTTCAAACTACTGACACAAATATTAAACTTTTAAGTTTATAATTTTATTTTGAAAGGCTTTTGCCTTTCTTTTTTTATTTTTTATTTTTAGATTATATTTTCATGGATCATTACAAACTTTTATATATTAATTTTGAATTTTCTTTACATGATAGAATATTATTATAAAAAAAAGGAAGAAGATACAATTGAGAAATTGGATAATTTCATTAAAGGATGTTGGATTAATGTAGTGGGGCCAACAAAAGAAGAACTTGATTTTTTGATTGAAAAATTTGCATTGAATGAATCTAATCTTGCAGATGGTATTGATATCCATGAAAATCCCAGATTTGAGATTGATGAAAAACGAGTTTATATTTATCTTACTTGTCCCACAAATAAAATAAAACATGAATATGATTCTTCTTTTTTGATTATTTACTCAAAAGATTTTTTTATCACCATTGCAAAAAATTCATTAGAAATATTTGACAAAATATTGAATTCTAAAACCAAATTTTCTACTTTTTCAAAATCTAAAAACATGACAAAAATTTTGTTTTTAATTTCAAGAATGTTTGAAAAAGCAGTTCATAAAATTTTGAAAGATACTAAAACTAACCGGGCAGAATTGGATAAATTAAAAAATAAAGACATTGAAAAATTAATAACTTACGAAGATCAATTAAACACATATATTGCTTCTTTTGGGGGCATCATTGGTGTTTATTCGAGAATTTTGAGAGATAAATCTGTTAAATTTTTGAAAAAAGATGAAGAAATTGTTGAGGATTTGATTATTGATTTAAATGAGACATTAAATTTGTGTAAACAAACCTTGAAAACGATTTCTAATATGAGAACTTATTATTCCACAAAACTTTCAAATGACTTGAATAAAACTGTTGGTTTGTTGACTTTGGTTACTATTTTTATTTCAATTCCGACTTTAATTACAAGTTTTTATGGAATGAATATTAGTTTGCCTTTACAAAATAGTTCTAGAATAATTCCTATTTTGGGAGGATTAACTCTTGGAATTTTTGCTGTGTTTGTTTTGATTTTGAAAAGAAAGAAGATCATTTAATTAAATTTTTAAAAGATTATTCTCGATAAACATATATTTCATTACAATAAACTTTATTAACAAACTTGGGATTTACTTTTTGTCTGGACACTTTGTGAAAGGATTTTATAATTTGTAACAAAATGTTACTATTTGTTTGAACAAATAGTAAATTTTTTTGTTACTACAGAATTATACGAATTTGTCATCACCATAAAGTTTATAAAGAATTTTGATGATGAAATAATAACTGGAAACAATGTTTCTGGGGGAATTAAATTAAATGAAAAAAGAGCAAAAAATGAACACAAAAAACCTTTTGGTTTCTTTATGTACTTTTGTATTTGCATTGTTCTTAATCGGTAGTGCTTCTGCATCTTTAGTAGATGATTACAGAGTGACTGTGGATGGAATACAAGTAGATACTAACCTATCTGGAACTCCTTATAATGTTAGTGTTGTTGCTGGTGAAGATATTACTGTTAAAGTATATTTCACTGCAAATAATAGCGACACTGATGTTACAGTAGAAGCTGAGATTGAAGGAGATAAAGTCGATTATAAGGCTTCAACAAGTGTTTTCGATGTTATTGCTGAAAAAGCATACAAGAAAACATTAAGTCTTAAAGTTCCTTATGAACTTAAAGATGAAGTCTATAATGATGGACTTGAATTGAACATTGAAATTGATGGAAAGGACTATAAAACAGTTCTTGAACCAATTACTTTGACTGTTCAAAGACCTTCATACAATGCAGTTATTAAGTCAGTTACAACTCCGAGTTCAATTGATGCTGGAGAAACTTTCCCAGTTGAAATTGTAATTACAAACTTGGGTTATAATGAATTGGATGATGTTTATGTTTCAGCTAAAATTGCTGAACTTGGACTTGTTCAAGGACCTAAGTGGATTGGAGATTTAGTTCCAGTAGAAGAATGTGCTGGAGACTGTAACTACGAAGATACTGTAGCTGGAAGACTATACTTAGAAGTTCCATACAATGCAAAAGATGGTGTTTATGATTTAGAAATTGTTGTTACAAACGATGATACTGAAACTGTTAAAGTTAAAGAAATCGTTATTAACAATGAACTTTCTTCTAATATCATACCATCAATTACTGGACAAATAGTAGCAAAGAACGAAGAAGCTGTTTACGATTTATTGATTGTGAACCCTACAAATAAAGTAAGAGTTTACAAAATCGTAAGCGAAGGTGATGTTTCTTTTACAAGCAAAGTTGTTGCGATCCCAGCAGGATCAAGCAAAGTTGTATCTATCTCTGCAAGTTCTGAAGAAGATGGGAAATACCCATTCACAGCTAACGTTTTCGTTGGCGATAGTCTTGAAGAATCTGTAGAATTAGAATTAACTGTAGAAGGAAAATCATCTAATTCAGTTGTCGTTTTGGCAATTGTTTTAGCTATTATCTTCTTAGTGCTATTAGTTGTTTTAATCGTACTTTTAGGTAAGAAACCAGAAAAAGCAGAAGACTTTGGCGAAAGTTATTACTAACTTTCCTAATTTTTAATTTATTTTATTTTTTTAAATCTCCCCTTCGGGCGGAGGGGATTATTTTTTTATTTTTTTAAAATATTTTTTATCACATAAATCTTTAAATAATTCTAAAAGAATTGTCTTTTATGGAAAATAATCGAAATACAAAAAAGGAAGAAAGTTCTAAAAAAAATTGGAAATTGGGAGGATTGCCTAAATTTTTAGGGGGAGCAATTATTGCTAGTTATTTGTTAATTGGTAGTTTGGGCGAATGGAAACCATGGAACTATGGTAAATTTTTTGAAGGGCATAAAAAAATAAGAACAAATTATGAGGCATTATATGGAGATTGTAAAACAAAAGATGACTCCATAGACAAATATCAAAAATTTGGATTGCAAAAATATATTAAATTGAAAAATCCCGCAATTCATGAAAAAACAAGAGTTCTTTCTGAAAACAAATTAGAAAAAGAAGTTGTAGATAGTCTTAATTAATTACCAAATCTTTAAAAAATTTTAAAGTTTTAATAATCTATGATAAAAAAAATTTTAATTGTTGGTTCTAAATCTGATCCTGCAAGTAGAAATATAATTATGCATTTAATGGAATTTGGAGGATTTGATTTTCATATTGTTGAAGGAGAAATGCTTGATGAAAAAAATCTAGATCAGAAAAAGATAAGTAAGTATGATTTGATTATTTTTGCTTCAAAGCATAGTTCTGAAAAGAAAGAAAAAACTCTCTCGGTGCATTCCCCGGGAAATTGGAAAGATGTTTGGGGAGGAGGATTACCTAATAGGATTTCTCCTGCTTCGGGACAATTCAACAAGCATTTATTTCAAAAGTTAAATAAACAACATTTAGAATCACAATTAAAATATAAGGTTACTCTTGAAGCCACTCACCATGGACCTTTAATCGATAGGCCTTCTGTTTTCATTGAAATTGGAAGTCAAGAAGAACAATGGAAAGATAGGAGAGCAGGATTTTGTGTTGCTAAAGCTATAAGAGAAGCTATAGAAACCTGGAAAGAAAACCCCTATGGAGAAATTGGTGTTGGTATAGGCGGCCCACATTATTGTCCTTCATTTAATAAATTACAATTAAATTCTAATGTGGGAATCTCACACATTATTCCGAAATATATGATTCCAATCACTGAAGAGATGATTTTAGAATCTGTTAATAACACAATAGAAGAGGTAGACTTTGCAATTCTTGATTGGAAGGGATTGGGAAAAAAAGACCAAAGAGATGAAGTTATTAGAATTTTAGAGAAAAATTATATCCCTTGGAAAAAGGTTTCTGAAGTCAAGAGATAATCATTTCTTTTTTCTTTTCTTTATTAAATAATATGCATTGATTAAAATTAGAAAAAGAATGAATGGAACAACTAATAGAACTAACTTGTTTAGATAAATTGCTTCTTTTATTTGTCCATGTAAAAAATAAGAAGTTCCTCTTGTTAAACCACAAGCAGGACAATTACATCCAACGAATAATCCTTTAGTTGGGCAGCTCTCAAAAACCAATGGAAAAATAAAATTTTTGAATATACAAATAGAACCAATTTTTTCTGGAGGAATTATCCTTAATGTTACTAAAAGAGCAGAAAAATTAATTATTTTTGCTCTTCTTGAATTAAAGGAAATAAATTCTTTGAAAATTTTTTTGAAATTCATTAAAATAATAAAATAAAAATAAATAAAAATGTTTAGTTAAATTTCCATTCAACATTTTCGAATTCGTGTTTTGTTGCTATTAATATTAAATCTACTAGCCACCAAATTCCACAACCTCCGAAAGTAATGAGTTTTAAGATTCCTAAACCAACTTGACCCATAAGAAACCTATCTACTCCAAGTCCTCCAAATAAAATAGACATTACTAGGGTCAAAGTCCAATCAACTTTTCTTTTTGCCATATTGTTTTCCTCCTTATATTTTACTTAAGGTAACTCTATTTAAAAAAATATTGAAAAATAAAAAAATAAATTTACTTCTTATTCCAAGCTACAATTCCCAATACAATAGGATATGCAGGGGAAATAAGCATAGCAATTAAAGACAACCATCCAGGATAACCTTCTTTTTCAAATACATGCCAGAGGGCTATAATTAACATAACCCAAATTGCAATCCAACCTAGGATAGGAATAAATATTAGAAAAACCCACCCCCATTGAATTGAACCTAATTGAAAAATTAGAGCGAAATTGGCAAGAGGTATCCAAGCTAACCAAGGATATTTATGATTTTGTCTTTTAGCAATTGTTTGTAATGCAAGAGCACTAATTATATAAATTGCTAGATATAAAATAATCACAAAATTTTCCATCTGTTAAACCTCCTTGTACTAATTGGAGGGAACAATACTTTAAAAAAATATTGAAAAATAAAAAAATAAATTTACTTCTTTTTTGAAGTTTTCTTTCTAGCTGATTTCTTGGATGTTAACTCATCAAAATCTTTCCATGCCACAAGACCTATTATAACAAGGTATGCTATGAAAAGTATTTTGGCTACACCTGACAGCGGATAACTTACTGATAACCATCCTGGATATTTTGATTTTTCAAAAATTCTCCACATAGCTATTGTCATAAGAACTGCAATTGCTAACCAACCCACTATTGGAATTAGGAATAAGAAAACCCATGCCCAATGGAATCCTCCCATTTGGAAAATCATTGAAACATTTGCAAAAGGTATCCAAGCTAACCAAGGTCTCTTATATTTTTGGTTTTTACCTATTTTTTGCCAGGCCAATGCATGGTAAATATAGATTCCTAAACCCAAAAAAGCAAGGGCAACTATTGCTCCTGCAGTAAGCGCACCAAGAGTTCCACCTAAAATAAAATCATTAGAAACGTTCATAGAATTTAATATTTCGTTTGCCATTTTCACCTCCTTTTTACTAAAGTATAATAAAATATTATTTTTTACATTTATAATGCTTTTGAAGAATGGAAATCATTAGAAATCTTTATAAGTTAGGCAAATGTAATTTTTATATCTCATAGCGAGGTGGAGCAGTCTGGAGTGCTCGTCAGGCTCATAACCTGGAGGTCGCGAGGTTCAAATCCCGCCCTCGCTATTTTTTGCCTCAGTCGCATAAAAGAGAACCACAATGATTGGTTTACTCAATGCGACTAGGAAAAGTATGCCTCAGTCGCATAGTGGTTATTGCACCGGATTGCTAATCCGGGCCTTTCGGGGCTCGCAGGTTCAATTCCTGCCTGAGGCGTATATTTTTATAACTTTTATTCCAAATTATATATTGTGTCCAGATCGCGTAATGGTATCGCACAGGACTGGAAATCCTGGCCTTTCGGGGCATCTGAGTTCGATTCTCAGTCTGGACGTATTAATCGAACTCCTCGGAGTTTATGCGAAGCGACTGTTTCGGCGAGCATCCGATATATCGGTTTCAATAAAGTCATAAATAAAAAATGAAAACGATTCTCAGTCTGGACGTTTTTTCTCATAAAACCTTATTAACTTTCAATATTTTATTTTATTTATGAGAGAATTAATACTAGGGATAGATGATGCTGGGAGAGGTCCAGTTATAGGACCAATGATTTTAGCAGGATGTTTGGTTGATAAAAAACATGAAAGATATTTGAAAAGAATTGGAGTGAAAGATTCAAAAAATATAACTCAAAAAAGAAGAGAATTTTTAGAAGAAAAGATAAAGGAAAAAGTTGAAAATTTTCATTTAGAAATCATTTCAGCAGATGAGATTGACCAAAAAAATAGTGAAGGATTAAAATTGAATGAACTTGAAGCAGAACATTTTGCTAAAATAATAAATAAAATGAAT
>CAYQDG010000001.1:15285-18333 GCA_964416245.1 Candidatus Woesearchaeota archaeon | reverse complement strand
TATGCTTTGAAACACAAAGATTCTGGACTATTTAGGAAAACTTGGATAACTTGGAAAAAAGCATTTGATAAATTAAGTCAGCAAACATTGAATTTCTTGATTTGATAACTAAAATCCTTAAAAACCCTTTTGACTTATTTCAATTATGTCTTACATAAAGAAATTGGTGATGCATGGATTCAAAAGTTTTCCAAAAAAAACGGAATTGCCTTTCACACCGGGGATCAATGTAATTCTTGGACCAAATGGTTCTGGAAAATCAAATGTTACAGATGCTCTGTGTTTTGTTTTGGGGAGACTCTCGATAAAATCTATGCGTGCAGCAAAAGCTTCTAATTTAATTTTTTTAGGGACCAAAGGAGCCGCACCATCAAAAGAAGCATCTGTTGAAATTGTATTTGATAATTCAAATCGAGCTTTTTCATTAATAGAAAAAGAAGTTTCAATAAAAAGAATTGTTAGAAAAAATGGGCAAAGTATTTACAAAATTAATAACCAAACAAAAACAAGACAAGAAGTTTTGTCCCTTTTGGCACAAGCAGGAATTGATCCTAATGGATTTAACATTGTTCTTCAGGGAGAAATACAAAACTTTGTTAGAATGCAACCAGAAGACAGGAGACAAGTAATTGAGGAAGTTGCAGGGATTTCTATTTATGAATCGAGAAAAGAGAAATCTCTAAAAGAATTAGAAAAAACTGAGAATAAATTAAAAGAAGTTTCTGCAATTTTAAGAGAAAGAACAGCTTACTTGAATAATTTAGAAAAAGAGAGAGAAGCTGCATTGAAACACAAAAAATTAGAAAATGATGTTAGAAAATTTAAAAAAACATTGATTTACCAAGAATTGGAAAAAAAGAAAAAAACTAAAGATGAAATTTTAAATAAAATAGAAACAAAAAATAAAGAAATTGAAAAAACTAAAAAAATTATTCTTTCATATAAAACCACCATTGAATCACTTGAAGAAAAAATTTCTGAAATTAATACCACAATTCAAAAACAAACTGGATTGGAACAAGAACAATTGAATCAAGAAATTGCAAATTTAAGGGCAGAACTTGCAGGACTTACAGTAAAAAAAGAAAGTAATGAAAAAAAATTAAGAGATATTGATAGACAAAGAAATAATTTAATGGAATCAATGAGAGAGAATGCTTCATCGATAAAACAATTGCAGGAAGAATCTCCAACAATTGAAAAAATAAAAAAAGAATTAGAAATAAAGAAAAAAGAATTGGAAAGACGCGAAAAAGAAAGGAAAAAACATTATATGATTAAAACTGAATTGAGAACAATTCGGGATAGGTTACAAGATAAAAAAACAATTCTTCAAAATTATCAGAATGAATCCAATTTTTTAATTAAGCAAATTAATAATTTATCTTTAGAATTGTTTGATAAAAAAACAACGGAAGAAAAAGTTGAACAATTAAAACAAAATTTAGCCCAAAAAAAAGAACTCTTAGAAAATTTGAATAAAAGAGAAAGGGAAATTGAAAAAATAATTCATACAAATGAATCCAAAATTGAAGAACAAAAAAAAGTTATTGAAAAAATAGAAAAATTAGATATTTGTCCCTTATGTAAAAGTAAAATAACTGAAGAACACATAAATGAAATTAATAAAGAATCAAATCCAAAAGTTCAGGCACTTGAAAAAGAAATCCAATCTTGTGATAAGGAAATTGGAGAAATTTATTCAAAGAGAGATGTTTTAATAAAAGACGTGGATTCGATGATTTCTGAAATTCAAAAAAGACAAAATGATTTATTGAAATTGAGAACAATAAAAGATAAAGAAGAACAAACAAAAAATTTGGGAGAAAGAATTGAATTTACAAATAAAGAATTAGATGATTTGGAGAAGAGACAAAAATTGCTTGTTGAGGATTTTGATGAAAACTCAAATGTTGAAGAGAAATATGAAACTCTTAAAATGGAAGTAGAAGATATTTCTTTGAGAAATAAAGAGAATTTATCGTCAGAGCTTGCATATAAAGAGAGAGAATTGGAGAGGATAAAAATTTCTTTGAAGCAATTAGACACAGATGAAGAAGATTTGCGTGAAGAAATGATTTCGATTTCTAAAAATATTGCTGAAAGGGACGAAGTTTTGAAAAGAAAAAGAAAATTGGAGGGAGAATTGATTAGAAAAGCAGAAAAGTATATTTCTGAAAGAGATAGATTGCAATATAAAATTAGAGAAAATGAGGGGGATTTGTCAAAAAAGAAAAATGTTGTTTATAATTTAGAACAAGAAATTAATAATTTTAAAATTGATAAGGCAAGGGTTGGAGCAGAAATAGAAAACTTGGAAACAGAAATTTTAGAATTTTCCAATGTTGAAATTGTAAAAATAAAAAGAGAAATTCTTTTAGAAAAAATAAGAAAAACTGAAGATATGCTTTCAAGAATTGGAACCGTTAATATGAGGGCGCTGGAAGTTTATGAAGATATCAAAAGAGAATATGACGCAATAAATGAAAGAGTTGAAACAATTGGAAAAGAAAAGGAAAGTGTTTTGAAAATAATTCATCAAATTGATATTAAAAAGAAAAAAACTTTCTTGAAAACTATGGAAGAACTTAATGAAATTTTTACTAGGAATTTTTCACAAATTTCTGCAAAAGGGAATGTTTCCTTGGATTTACAAAATAAAAAAAATCCTTTTGAAGAAGGAGTGGATATAATTGTTAAAACCGGGCATGGAAAATATTTTGATATTAAATCCCTTTCGGGAGGGGAACAAACAATGGTTGCACTTTCCTTAATTTTTGCAATTCAAGAATTAAAACCATATGCGTTTTATATTTTGGATGAAATTGATGCTGCACTTGATAAAAGAAATTCTCAGAGATTGGCAACTCTTTTGAAAAAATATATGAAGAGAGGACAATACCTGATTATTACTCACAATGATGAAATAATTACTGGAGCCACTAACTTATTTGGGGTTTCAATGCATGAAGGTATTAGTAAAATTATTAGTTTGAAAGTTTAGTTTCATGCACTTTCAGATGCTCGCCGACGCAGTCGCTTCGCATA
>CAYQDG010000001.1:13648-15185 GCA_964416245.1 Candidatus Woesearchaeota archaeon | reverse complement strand
TGAAAGTTTAGTTTCATGCACTTTCAGATGCTCGCCGACGCAGTCGCTTCGCATAATGCATGAAGGTATTAGTAAAATTATTAGTTTGAAAGTTTAGTTTCATGCACTTTCAGATGCTCGCCGACGCAGTCGCTTCGCATAGTTCTAAGAACCAATAAATCTGGAATTGAAAACAAATAAAAACTAAATATACTTGAATTCTTTATGAAAGAGTGGATAAAACTATTGATTGCCGTATTTGTTTTACTTTTGGGAATACCGATTGGAAATTTTTTAAGAAAATTTACAAAAGAAGAAATGGAACAAGGGAAAAAATGGTTTAGATATTTAACCTTGATTACTTTATTTGGGGGATTTGTGGGATTAATTGTTGGGAATGATTGGATTATGTTTAGTTGTTTTTTTGTTTCTATTGTTACTAGTAGAAGTTTGGTTAAAGAGAGGAAAAAGTAAAATTATTTTTTTACCCAATCTTCACCTTTCTTTTTATATTTTTGTTTCACGGCACTCCATGCAATTTTGTTTGCCGTTTCTTCCAATGAATCGTTTCCTTTTCTTTTTTTAGGGTCTTTGTAATACTTTTCTGCATTGTTATATGCTTCTCTAAATATAGTTTTTGCATGTTGTGGGAGATTGTTTTTTATTGCTTCTGGAAGTGATTTGTTTGTTTTGTAAGGCATATTAATTGAAAGCATTATATTTATATAAATTTTTTGGAAAAATCTTACCAAAACCCTAATAAAGTGAATTCTTCTTTTTGATTTATGGCATTATACCTCATTGGATTAGGATTGAATGAAAGAAGCATTTCAAAAGAAGGAATGGACGCGATAGCTAAGTGTAAAAGAGTTTATCTTGAAAACTATACAGTAGATTTTCCTTATACTCAACACCAACTTGAAGAAATTATTAATAAAAAAGTAAAAATTGCGGATAGAGAAAAAGTTGAAAATTTAAGTCTTGTTGATGAATCTCAAAAATTGAATGTAGCTCTTTTGGTTTATGGTTCTCCTTTAACTGCTACAACCCACATTACTTTAATTGATGAATGTCGTAGGAGTGGAATTAAATATAAAATTATTTACAATGCTTCTGTTTTTGATGCCATTGCTGAAACTGGTTTGCAATTATATAAATTTGGAAAAGTTGCTTCTATGCCTGCTTGGAAAAAATCTTTTGAGCCAACTTCATTTATGAAAGTTGTTCAACAAAACATGAGTCAGGAAGCTCATTCGTTGATTTTAATTGATATTGGTTTAGAATTTCCTAAAGCGTTGAAACAATTAAAAAAAGCAGCTGAAGAATTTGATATTCCTTTGAAAAAATTTGTTGTTTGTCAAGCAATGGGAACTAAAAACAGGAAAATCTTATACAGATCAATTGAAGAATTTCAAGGTTATGATGGAGTTAAATCACCTTATTGTATAATTTTACCTTCAAAAATGCATTTTGTTGAGAAGGAAGTTTTGGAAAGTTTTGGTAAGAAGTGATTTATTTATTTTTTATCTGGAACAACATGATGTTTGAAACATCTTGG
>CAYQDG010000001.1:0-13548 GCA_964416245.1 Candidatus Woesearchaeota archaeon | reverse complement strand
ACATAATTTTTATAAACTATAACTCGTTTAATTTTTTATGAAAAAAGCTAATAGAAAACAAACAAACGAATTAGCTATTGCTTCTATAATTATTATTTAATTGCCTAGTTTCAACTAGGCTCAAAAGAATTTTAATTAGAGGCAAATAATTTAAATGAAAAAAAGCAACAAGAAATATGGGAATCAATGAAACAGAGAATGAAATAATTCATTTTTGGAAAAAGGATAAAACATTTGAAAAGTCATTAGAAAAAACAAAAAAGAGGAAACCATATATTTTTTATGATGGCCCCCCATTTGCAACTGGATTACCTCATTACGGGCACCTTTTGTCATCTATTCTGAAAGATGTTTTTCCAAGATTTTTTACAATGCAAGGAAGATATGTTAAAAGAAATTGGGGATGGGATTGTCATGGGCTCCCAATTGAAAACATTGCTGAAAAAGAATTGGGAATAAATTCTAAAGATGAAATTGAAAAAATTGGTGTTAAAAAATTCAATAATTTTTGTAGAAGTAAAGTTATGACTTATTCTGATGAATGGGAAAAGTACATAGATAGAATAGGTAGATGGGTTGATTATGAAGGTGGATACAAAACTATGGACACGAACTATATTGAATCTGTTTGGTGGGCTTTCAAACAACTCTATGATAAAGGTTATTTATACGAAGGAGAAAAAATTTTGATGTATTGTCCGAGATGTTCGACACCTTTAGCAAAATCAGAAATTGCAATGGATAATTCTTATAAAAATGTTAAAGACCTCTCTGTTGTAACTAAATTTAAATTAAAAAATGAAGAAGATACCTATGCAATAGCTTGGACAACCACTCCTTGGACTTTACCCTCTAATTTGGCATTAACTGTTAATCCTGAATTGATTTATTCTTTTGTTAAAGATAAAGATGGAAACACATATATTATGGCTAAAGATTTAATTTCTAAATTTTATAAATCAGAAGATGATTATGAAAAGATAACAAAAGAAATCCTTGGAAAAGAATTAGAAGGTGTTGAATATGAGCCCTTGTTTCCTTATTTTAAAGACACTCCAAATGCTTTCAAATTTATTTTGGGAGACTTTGTAACTGCTGAAGATGGTACTGGAATAGTTCATACTGCTCCTGCTTTTGGTGAAGAAGATAATGTTATTTGTAGAAAATATAAAATTCCAATGGTTCAACCAGTTGATTCTAGGGGAAGATTTACTAAAGAAGTTACAGACTATCAAGGAAAATATGTTCATGATACTAATGAAGAAATTGTTATTGATTTAAAAAAATCTGGAAAAGCTATCATGTCTAGAAAAATAGAACACGAATATCCGTTTTGTTACAGATGTGATGCTAAACTCATTTACCGTGCTTTACCTGCATGGTTTGTTGATATTCAAAAAGTAAAAAAAAGATTACAAGAATTAAACATGGACATTAATTGGATTCCAAAATTTTTAAAAGAAGGAAGAATGAATCATAATATTTCTACTGCTCCTGATTGGAATGTTACTAGAAATAGATATTGGGCAACTGCAATTCCTATTTGGAAATCAAAATCTGGAAAAATAAAGGTATTAGGTTCAATTGAGGAGCTAAAAAGATTTGCAAAGAAATTGCCAGAAGGAAAAATTGACTTGCACAAGGATTATTTAGACGAGGTTAAATTAGAAATTGATGGAGAGGAATACACAAGAATACCAGAAGTTTTAGATTGTTGGTTTGAATCTGGTTCCATGACTTTTGCACAATTCCATTATCCTTTTGAAAACAAAGAATTTTTTGATAAGAATTTTCCTGCAGATTTTGTTGTTGAATATATTGGACAGATAAGGGCTTGGTTTTATTATATGATGGTTTTATCTGCAATCCTTTTTGATAAGATCCCTTTTGAAAATGTTTTGACTACTGGAACAATTTTAGCGGAAGATGGACAAAAAATGAGTAAGTCAAAAAAGAATTTCCCTGATCCTTTGGAAGTTGTTGAAAAATATGGGGCAGATTCTTTAAGATTTTATTTATTGCAGTCACCCGTTATGAATGCAGATAATTTTAATTTTTCTGAAAAAGGCCTTGAAGAAATTTACAAAAAAGTTTTGGTTTTATTTTATAATGTTGGAAATTTTTACAACATGTATAAAGAAGAAGATGATTTGAATTATGAAAAATCTGATGAATTGATGGATAAATGGATTATTTCTTTAACTGAAG
The DNA here is from genome assembly GCA_964416245.1 of Candidatus Woesearchaeota archaeon. Classification (GTDB taxonomy): domain Archaea; phylum Nanobdellota; class Nanobdellia; order Pacearchaeales; family GW2011-AR1; genus GW2011-AR1. The sequence continues at coordinate 11,340 of CAYQDG010000001.1, read as the reverse complement.
AACTTGTAAAAAACGTTAAAAAGTATTTGGTGGAATATAATACTGTCAAAGCTTGTTCAGAAATTAGAGAATATGTTGATTCTTTATCCACTTGGTATGTAAGAAATTCTAGGGACAGATTTAATGAAGGAGATAGTAAAGCTAGAAAAACATTGAGGTATGTTTTGGAAAAAATTGTTAGGGTCTTAGCACCTATTTTACCTTTTGCTTCTGAAAAAATATATCAAGACATGAATAGGAAAGAAAAATCTGTTCATTTGGAAGATTGGCCTGAATCAGGATTAATTAATCCTAGCGTTTCAGAGAAGATGGAACTAATTAGAAGTCAAGTATCTGAGGCTTTAAGACAAAGAGATCAAAACAAAGTTCCATTGAAATGGCCTTTAGCAAAAGCAAAAATTAGTGACAATGATTATTCTGAAGGGTTTATAGAAATATTCAAAAAAGAAGTTAATGTTAAAAAAGTTGAATTTTTGAAAGAAGCTTCTTCGAATTTAGATGTGAAATTAGATTTTGAAATGACCCCAGAATTAGAAGCAGAAGGTTATGCTAGAGAGTTATCTCGTAAGGTTCAAGCATTTAGAAAAAAATTAGGATTAAATAAAGATGATGAAATTGAATTGGATATTGTTTGTGACGAAAAATTGATGAAGATTTTAAAAAATTGGAAAGAATTTTTGAAAGAAAGAACTAATTCTAAAAACTTAAAATTTGAAGAAAAAACCGATGATGGCGTCGGAGAAAAACAAGAATTTAAAATAAAGAATAATTCTGGATTTATTTTTATTAATCTTAACTAAAGAGAAGTAACTAGACAGAATTACTCGTGTAGAACAGCAATCTTTAAAAAGTAAAAATGATTAAAAGGATTAAGAAAAATGATAGTTAAAGATGAATTTTTGAGCAGACTGAGAAAAATATTTGATTTAAACTTATATGAAGTTAAGGTTTGGACTGCTTTATTATCAAGGGGTACTTCTACTGCTGGAGAGTTGTCTACTATTTCTGATGTTCCCAGATCAAGAACATATGATATCTTAGAATCTTTAGAGAAAAAAGGTTTTATAATAATGAAGGTTGGAAAGCCCATTAAATTTGTTGCATTAAAACCTGAAGAAGTTGTTGAAAGAGTTAAGAAAAATTTAATGATTGATGCTAAAGAAAAAAGCAAAAGATTAGAAACTTTGAAAGGAGACGAAGTATTGGAAGAATTAACTGGGCTATTCACAAAAGGTATTAAATTTGTTGAACCTAGCGATTTATCTGGCAGTTTGAAAGGTAGACAAAATTTATATAATCATTTAGATATGATGGTTAGAGATGCTGAAAAAACAATAACTATTGTTACAACAGCTGAAGGTTTGAATAGAAAACTTGAAGCTTTAATGCCTTCTTTTGAAAAAGTTAAAAAAAGAGGAGTAAAAATTAGGATAGCAGCCCCAATTGATAAAAATAATATTGAAGTTGCAAGGCATTTGAAAAAAGTTGCTGAAGTTAAAAATTTAGAAAAAATTAAAGCGAGATTTACAGTAATAGACTCTAACCAATTAATGTTTATGCTTTTAGATGATGAAAAATTCCATCCTAACTATGATGTTGGTGTTTGGATTAATACTGAATTTTTTGCTTCTGCGTTAGAACAAATGTTTGAGTTGGCTTGGGATCAAATGAAACCTGTTAAGTAATTTTTGTGTTCTTTTTTGTTGATACTTCGTTAATTGAAATTTTATGTAGCTCCACTACATTGCAATTTAAATTGTCTCGTCTCAACATAAAAACTCCTAGAAAAATAAAAAACAAAGATATAAAATATAAATAATTATAAATTTGAATTAATTAATATTTTTATGAAAAAAAATATTTGTGATATTTGTTTTGCTGGATTCAAAGAAAAAGAGGGACTTGAAAACCATAAAAAGAGAAATCCTGTAGTTGATTCTGATTACCATAATATGGTTATGAAAAAAGGGAAAAAATATTTTATTTTTTATGAGTCAAATAGAATTTCAAGAAAACATAATAAATTATATTCTGCTGAAACTGTTAGAAAAGATTGTTTTTCTGGAAACATTACAGGAAAAGTGGTTAAAAAATCCAGAGTTGAATTTCCTTCTAAAAAAATTGAAAAAGAATTTTTTGAGTTAGGTGAAAAAGAATGTTTGGAATTATCTGAATATTTGAAAAAAATTAATTATGGAAACGATTAATCATCACAATTCATACAATAAGGTTTTCTACTTTTTGTTCCTTGATTTAATTTAATAAACTGGTTATAATGTTCTTCATTGCAAAAAGTTTTTACTCTTGGTGTTTTGAATTCTGGCATTTTGACTTCTGCAAATACTTCTTTTCCTGGGTCTATTTTTTGTTTACAATAAGCGCATCTTTTTTTGAATAATTTCATGATGTGAAAAAGGAAAAATTTGTTTTAAATGAAACGAAGAACGGAAAAAGATTGTTGGAAAAATTCAATACTTATTTTAATTCAATTTGTTAATAATTGATAAAAAATTATCCGTTCCACTGAATGAATAAATTGTTGGGCACATTTCAGATTTTATTAAAAAATTAAATTTATTGTAGAGAATTAGTTGTTCAAAAATTAAATTAATCCTTTCAAACCTTCCAAATCTTTGGATTCATAAATTTCAAGTCTTTTCTTTCTTGAACCTCTTAGTCCTTTTGTAAATTGCATTGCCTGAAATTTTATTGTTCTGTAAGGAACACCAAATTTCATTGCTAATTTTAGATAATCACGATATGAACGTTTGAATTTTTTATTTGTTATTTTTGAAAATATTTCGGGATGTCCAATTGCTGCCCTTCCAATCATTACATAATCAAATGTTTTTAAGAATTCAGTATAATTATTTTCATCCACATTTCCAGAATAAATTACTGGAATTTTGGATTTCTTTTTGAACTCTTTTGCCCAGCTTATATCTGGTTCCCCAGAATATCCTTGCTCTTTTGTTCTTGGATGAATTGCAATTAAATCGCAATATTTTTCTGCAATTTCTAAATGTTTATCAGCCAAAGGAGATTTTCTTATTTTTATTGAAAGAGGTTTTTTTGTATTTTCTCTCATAATTTTAATTATTTTTTCTGTTATTTCTAAATCTGTCAAATATGCTCCGAATTTATGTTTCTTTGCAGTTGTAGCTGGACAACCTAAATTGAAATCCCAACTTTTTACTTTTCTATCATGTTTTTTCATGAATTCTTTTATTCCTCTTGTTTGATTTGTAAATAATTGTAGAACTGGTTTATCTTTTAAAATTAAAGGTTTTGGAGATAACGGATTAGTCAAAGGTGTATAAGTTAATCCTGCTCCTGCTTTTTTACAGAGTAACCTAAATGCTGGATCATTTACTTCTTCCATTGGAGCTAAGAAGACTTTGTTTTTCACTTTTAATTTTTTTAATTTTCTATTTGACTTCATATATTTATAAAAACTAACTTTATTTTTAATTTTAATGTTAATTGAAATAGTTAGTGTGGTTGTAAGTATTTTTGGTATTCTTATGAGTATGGGTTATTTTCCGCAAGCTTATAGAATTTGGAAAAATAAAAGTGCTGAAAATATTAGTTTCATTACTTATTTTATTATGTTTACTGGTTGTTTTGCTTGGTTAATTTATGGAGTAATTTTACAAGATATACCAATAATAGTTAGTTTTGTTGTTGGAGTTATTGGATCATTTTTAGTTTTATTTATGAGTTTGAAATATAGAGATTAATTTCTCATCCTGTCTAGAATTTTTTTCATCTGGTTTATTTCTTGTTGTTGACTTTGAATTATTGAATCACATAATTCCAATATTTCTTGGTCTTCTATATTTGCTTGTTCACACATAAGAATTGCGCTAGAATGGTGAGGAATCATAGATTTTAAAAATTGTTTATCTTCTATTCCTGTTTGATTTCTAATGAAAAGAAAAAATATAATTAATAAAAAAATTGCTCCAAAAATAAAAAAATAATTTTTCTTTTTATTTTTGTACATTGAAGTCATTAAACCAATTTCTATTGCGATCATGGGCAAAGTCATCATAACTGCCATGTAGAATTTATTTAAATTTAGAAATAAGTTTGAAAAAACGTCAATATTAGAATACATTATAATGTACATAATTATCAAATGAAAAAAAGCCATAATTAATAATAATTTATATGAATTATCTCTTTTCATACAAAAAATAAAATTTTTTGATTGAAATAATTAGTTGGTCATTCTGGATAAATTCATTTCCTAAAAAAACTTAGAATTATTGTTAAAAGAGTTGTTGCAATTATTGCCCAACCAGTGATATTTGAAACTAAATTTCCTCCGAGAAATTCGGGTAAAGTTAAGGGTCCATAAAGCAAACCATAACCTACAACTAAAGCAATTAGTAAACCTGATAACCATCCAAAAATCCCAATTGCATTTTCTAAATATCTTTGTGACTTTTTCATATTATTTAAATAATAATTTTTATTATAAGTTTTATGGTTTTGGAAGTTATTGGGATTTATTAAAAATTAATTTATTTTTTTAAATGAACATCCATTTGAGGGAATGGAATAATTATCTTCGCTTTATTCAAAGCATCGTAAATTTTTGTATTTGCTTCGTCTATTGCTGCAAACCTATTTTCGTAACTATCTACAAAAAAGAAAGCTTTGAATTTCAAAGCTGAATCTCCCATTTCTAAGAATTTTACACTAGGTTCCGGATCTTCCACGTAATGGGCAACCGATTTAATTTCTTTCAATACAACTTTCTTTACTTTTTCTATGTTTGATCCATATGCTACTCCAAAGGGAATTACTACCCGAGATTTTGGTTCTGGCATTGCAATATTTTGAACTTTGCTATCCGATAATTGGGAGTTAGGAACATAAATTGTTTCATTATCAAAAGTTTTTATTCTTGTGCTTCTAAGTCCAATATTTAAAATTATTCCAACTGTTCCATCTTCTAACTTAACCCAATCTCCAACTCTTATTGTTTTATCCATTATTATTGAAATTCCTCCAAAGACATTTGCTAAAGAAGATTGTAGAGCAAACGCAATTGCAATTCCTCCAATACCAACCCCTGCTAAAAGTGGCCCTATTTCAATCCCCCAATAATTTAGCAAATAAATTATTGTGAAAATTACAAGAATAACTTTCACAGTCCCTTGTGTTAATTGTATTAACGCATCATTTGGTTTCGTTTTTGTTTTTCTTGCAAATCTTCTCCAAGCTTTAGCAAAAAGTAAATCGAAAATTACATATATAATATATGCAGAAACTAAAATTATCAAAGAAGTAATGATTTCATTTGTTAATTGGAGAACTTCCTTTGTTAATCCTAAAGGATTTATAGAAATTTTAACACCAAATAATAAAACTAAGATAGTTGTTGGTTTTGCAGTTTTTTCAATTATTTTATCATCTAAATCTGTTTTTGTTTTTACTGTTAATTTTAAAATGATTTTTTCTAAGATAAAAGCTCCAAAACGTATAACTGCAAAGGATAATACTAGATAGATTAAAGAAATTAAATATTTATTACTTGTTATGTTGTTTACAATAAAATCGTTTATCATTACATTTCCTCAATTGCTTCTATACTCAATAAATTAAGAGAGTTTTTTAAAACTTGTCTAAATGTTTTAACAAGATGATATCTGAAAGATTCATTTTCTGAATTCATAACTGGACATTCATGATAAAATTCATTAAAAATTTGCGCTAATTTGTAAGAATAATTTGCAATAATTGCGGGATTCATTTGTTTGTGAGATTCCATTACTATTTTTTTGAACTTTAATAATTGTTGAATTAGTTCTTTTTCTTTATTTTCTAATTTTTTTGGAATTAATAATTTGGGTTTTTTATTTATTTTTTTTAAAATTGAAGAAGCTCTTGCATAAGCATATTGAATATATGGTCCAGTATCTCCATCAAAAGAAATTGATTCTTTTGGATTGAAAACCATATTCTTTTTTAGGTCTACTTTTAACAAAAAATATTTTATTGCCGCAAGAGCAATTTTCAAACTCCTTTTCTCTAATTCTTTTTTGGAAAGTTTATATCTTTTTTTTAATTCTTTTTTTACTATTTCCTGCAAATCCATAATTAAATCATCTGCATCTACAACTGTTCCTTCACGAGATTTCATTCTTCCATCTGGAAGATTTACCATCCCATAAGACAAGTGAATTAATTTTTCTTTATCAGCTATTCCCAGCTTGTCTAAGATATAAAATAAAACTTTGAAATGATATTCTTGTTCATTTCCGGTGACATAAATTGATTTATCTAAATTATAATCTTCAAATTTATTTTTTGCTAAATAGATGTCTTGGGTCATATAAAGTGAAGTGCCGTCTCTCCTTAGGAGGACTTTTTCACCTAATTTTTGTTTTTTCAAATCAATTTTTATTTCGCCGGCTTTTCCTTTCTTGAAAATTCCTTTTTTTAATCCTTCAAAAATTATTTCTTTCCCTTTTTTGTAAATATCGCTTTCATAATATTGTTTGTCAAATTTTATTCCGAATGTTTTGTAAGTTTCTTTAAACCCGTCTAATGCCCATTTGTTCATATCTTTCCATAATCTTTTAACTTCCTTGTCTCCTTCTTCCCATTTTTGCAAAAGTCTATGTGAAAGTATTTCTAATTCTGGGTTTTTTTTGGATTCCTTATTAAACTTCACATAAAAATCTCCCACCAAATGATCTCCTTTTCTTTCTTTCGAAGGTTTATCATTTTTTGCATATTCTATATAGGCTGCCATTGATTTACAAATATGGATTCCTCTGTCATTGTTTAAATTTACTCTTTTTACCTTGAAACCATTTGCTTGTGCAATTCTTGAGACTGATTCTCCAATCGACATGTTCCTTAAATGGCCCAAATGTAGGGGTTTATTTGTATTTGGAGAAGGAAATTCAACCATGATTGTTTCTTTATTTTTTGGAAGTTTCCCAAAATTACCTTTTTCTTTTCTAACTTCATTAATTAAAGAGATTGATTCTAATTTTTTATTTATAAAAAAATTAACGTAGGGGCCAACTGATTGTATGTCTTCAATTTCTTCGGGAGGAGTCCCTATTCTTGAAACAATGTCGATTGCAATTTCGTGAGGATTTTCTCTTATTATTTTTGAGAGAACAAAACAAGGAAATGAATAATCTCCATTTGAAGTGTCCTTTGGAATTTCTAACATAGAAATAATTTCTTCATCTTTTAATTTAACATTTAATTCTTTTAATGAATCTTTTAATAAATTTAAGACTAGTTGTTTCATAAAAAATTAAAGAAAATATTATTAATAAGGGTTTTGATTATTTGAGTTCTTTTTTAGAATCTTTAACAGCTTTTTTCACACCTTTTTTGAAAGTTTTTCCAGCTTTTTTTCCTTTATCTACTTGTTCTTTTACATATTTTTTTCCATGCTCTCTTGACTTTTTCATTTCACTCCTAGATTTTTTTAGATGTTTCTTAGCTTTTTCTTTTTCATCCATTTTAAATACCTCCTTGTTATAATTTTTAAGAAAAAATAATTTATAAGATTGAACAAGAATATATTTGTTTATTTTAAATTCAATTTTGAAATCACTTCTCCGTGAATTTCTTCAATTGATGATTCTGCATTTATTGTGTAAAATTCAAAGTTTTCCTTTAGATAATCTAAAACAGGTTTTGTTTTTTCTTTAAATTCCTCGAATCTGTGTTCTATTGTTTTTGGATTATCATCTGTTCTCCCTTCATGTCTGTTAAGAAGTCTTTTTGTTGCAATTTTTTTTGATAAATCAAAATAAATTACTTTTTCTATCATCTTGTGTTCTTTTACATATTTTGCTTGAGGTAAGGTTCTAACTGCCCCATCTAACAAATACCCTTTTGCTGAATCTGGAAGAGAATAAATTTCCTTTTTTAAAATTTCGAAAATTAAATCATCTGGGAGAAGATCTCCTTTTTTGTATCCTTCATTTCTATAATCAATAATTCTTGGATCTTTTGAAAATCTGATTACATCGCCTGTTGAAATTTTATGTAAATTGTATTTTTCTAAAAGTTTTGCTTGAGTTCCTTTTCCTGCACCGGGATAACCAATAATTAGAATTTTTTCCATGAAAAAGAAAGGGCTAAAGGATTATTAAATATTGTTATAATTTGGATTAATTTTTGACTAAATGAGAATTCATTTGATAAAAATAACTAATTAGAAAAGCCACCATTATAGAAACCCAATAAACAGAAATGAAATTAAAAACAGAATAACCGAAATCTTTTGTGAAGGCTAAAATAAAAACTCCCAACCAGCTAATAATAGAAATACTTCCAAACAAAGAAGATTCTAAAATTAATTTTTTGGTAGTTTTTGGTGGGTGGTTCTTTTTTATGTTTTTTTCTAATTGAGGAGAAATCCTATAATTTAAGAAAATTCCATTAATTATTATAATAAAAACTAATATCATTTTCAATTGAAAAAAAGAATTATTCAAAAGAGAGGATTTATTATACAACATAATTCCTCCAGTTAAAATAATAAAACCTAAACAAATAAAAATAAATTGAGAAAAATATGGATAAATTGATAAAATTTTTTTTTCAATTTTATGGTTCTTGAGTCCTTTGAAATGTAAAAAATCTGATGCAGCAACAGAACCTAAGGCTATTGCAGAAGCTACAAAATGTAAAACAAATATTGTTTTTTCTAACATATATTTAAAATGAATTTATTATTAAAAAATACTTATGAGAATATGTTTGAAAAATTAAACTGCAAAATAATGACAGTTTTCTTCCATTCTAAATAAATCTTATAAATGGGTTTGTATTTGATTCCCTATGGAAAAACATGATTTAGTAATAATAGGTTTAGGTCCAGCAGGATATTCTGCGGCGATTTATGCTGGAAGATACAAAATGGACGTCTTATTAGTTGGACAATTACCTGGAGGCATTGCTGGAACTGCTCATGATGTTAGGAATTATGCTGGTTTTGAAAAAATAACTGGAATGGAACTAATGATGAAAATGCACAAACAAACAGAAGGATTGGGGGTTCAGATAAAACCTGATATTATTAATAACATAAAAAAAAGTGAGGAAGGATTTGTTTTGAAAACCACAAAAGAAGAAATCTTTGCTAAAAAATTAATTATTGCCACGGGGACCCAGAGAAGAGAATTAGGTATCCCTCGAGAGAAAAAACTAGTTGGAAAAGGAATTAGTTATTGTGCAACTTGTGATGCTGGATTTTATAAGGATAAAGTTGCCGCGGTTGTTGGAGGAGGAGATGCTGCTTTAACTGCTGCTTTATTGTTGTCCCAACATGCAAAAAAAGTTTATATAATTTATAGAAAACCTGAATTTACAAAAGCGGAAGTTGCTTGGGTAGATGAAGTTAATAAAACTGATAATATTGAAACTGTTTTTACTGCAGAAGTTGAAGAATTGATTGGTGAAGAAAAATTAGAGAAAGTTAAACTAAGTAATGGGAATGAATTAGATTTAGATGGTTTGTTTATTGAAATTGGTGGAACTTCAAACATAAAATTGGCTGAAGAGTTGGATTTGGAATTAGAAAATGGAAGCATAAAAGTTGATTTGGGTCAAAAAACAAATGTTTCGGGAGTTTTTGCTGCAGGGGACGTTACAAATAGGCCTTTCAAACAAATGATTTCTGCTGCGGGGGATGGGGCTACTGCTTGTTATACTGCTTACAAGGAACTTCAGAAAGAGAAGGCTAAGAATAAATGATAAAAATTGGAAAAAAATAATTCAAAGTTAAAAGATAGTTCTGAATAAAATATATTCTTAAAAAAGATAAAATATATTAAGATTCATGAAAAGTATTTACCGACGTATTTTGGGTTTAGCATATATTTTGAGTAGCCTGGATTTCCATAAAGCTTTTGATGTTGTTGAAAGCCATATGGCTCCAATTTCTGAAAAAACAGTAAAACAAAATTTTAAACAGGGTAAAACTTTTTATCAAGATCTTTTTGTGAAAAACAATTGGGGATATTATAACAAAGGAATTCCTAGAAATGGGAAGAAAACTCGAGGAGAATATATATCCATACAATCTAGGGCGAGAGATAGGCGGGAAAAAATTAGAAAAACTTTGGAGAAAAAAATCTAAATCTTTATAACTGGCTTCTTTTTGTAATTGATATATAATGGACAAGGAGGTTAAAATGGAATTAAATAAAGATAATTTGGAAAATAGTTTGGGCGAGACAGAGAAACCTCAAGAACCTGAGAAACCTCAAATGCCAAAAGAAATGGAAATTGGTTTTCATCAAGGTGCTTTGAATACACTTGTTGCCGAAAGATCTGAATTAATTGAAATGATTAAAAAGGTTGAAAAAATTATAGGCATGCATATTCAGAGACTTGAACAGTTGGGTGTTAAGGTTCAAACGAAAAAAGCTGAAGAACAATAAATTTATTTTTTATTTTTTTAATTTTTATAATTTTTAGAAAATGTGAGGGACAGGATTCGAACCTGCGTAAGCATAAAGCTACAGGATCTTAAGTCCTGCCTGTTTGACCACTCCAGCACCCCCACATTATGAAGAAAGTGTTGGATGGGCTTCAAAATTTTATATTTTGAACTGACCACTCCAGCACCCCCACATAGGATACATAGAATAGTTTTGAAAGATTTATTTTACTTATAAAACTTATTATTTTTGAAAAAAACAAAGAGGATATTTTATTGGGGTTAACATTTGGTTAAACAACCCGTAGGGCACGAGCGGAATGTAATGACCTCAAGAGTTTTTTACAAAGTAAAAAATTTGGGAAATTTCTGCAAGAAATTTCTTCTTAATCGCTGTTATGTGGGGAGATTGCAAGAAAAAATCGCCGAAGGCGACAGTATCCACGCAGGAGTTTGCAACAAATATATAAGCGAGTAATCTTTTGTTTTAATTATGAAACTATATCATGGTTCTCCACAAAATCTCGATGTCCTGAAACCGCAAAAAGCAAAGGGAATGAATGAATTCGAAAACATAACTGGTGTTTTTCTAACTAAAACTTTTCTTCATGCTTCATTATATGCTATTGGAAAAACACTAAAAGGAAAAACAGCTTTTGGTGTATCTGAAAATAAATTAGTAATTTTAGGAAATTTAAATCCAAAAGCAGGTTATGTTTACGAAGTAGAAGTTAAAAATCCAATTGAAGGGCATCGAGGACAATATACTTTCGAAGGAGAACTAAAACCAATAAAGAAAACAAAAGTGTTTCCAAAAGATTACGAGCAGTATTTTATTAGAGTAAAAAACAAAGAAGAAATTCTAAAAGCGTTAGAAGCAAACTCCGAGTAATATTGCAACTAACATC